>NZ_JCAFRI010000024.1:0-70745 GCF_059367915.1 Stenotrophomonas sp. YJH_SMC_19 | reverse complement strand
GGAGGTCAGTTCCTCCATCGAGGCGGCGGTCTCTTCCAGGTTGGCGGCCTGCTGCTCGGTACGGCGCGACAGGTCGCTGTTGCCGGACGCGATCTCGCCAGCGGCGAGGGTGATGCTGGAGGCACTGGCCTGGATCTGGCCGACGATCTGGGTGAGCTGTGCGACGGTGGTGTTGGCGTCGTCACGCATGCGCGCGAACACGCCGTTGAACTGGCCGTCCATGCGTGCGGTCAGGTCGCCGGCGGCGATCGACTGCAGCAGCTGCGAGAGCTGGCCGAGGTTGCCGTCGGCCACCTGCATCATGCTGTTGAGCTGCTCGATCATCACGCGGAAATCGTGATCGAAACGCTGCGCATCACCGCGCTGGCTGAAGTCGCCGGCGGCGGCGGCCGAGGCCAGCTGCTGGATCTGCGTGTTGATGGCCAGCAGGCTGGCCTTGGCCGCGTCCATCGACTCGTGCAGGATCGCGCGGCTGCCTGGCAGGCGGCGGGCGTCCGGGGCGAGGTTGCCGATGGCGTACTGGTTGAGCACTTCAATGGCATCGACGATTGCATCGAGGTGTTCGAAGATCACCGTGTTGATGCCGCTGGCCAGCTGGCCGTAGACGCCCGGGAAGTCTTCCGGAATGCGGTGGCTGATGTCCGGGCCGGCATGCATCTGTGCCATCAACTGGGTCTGTTCGCTGAAGCGGCGCAGCATCGCGGTCATGTCGGCGGTAGCCGCCAGCATGCGGCCAGCCTCGTCCTTGCCGGTGCTCTGGGTGGTGACGCTGAGGTCGCCGCGTGCGACGGCCTGGATGGCGTTCACGGCCTTGCCCAGGGGGCCGGTCACGGCGCGCGAGATGACCACCGCCAGTGTTGCGGCGACCACAACCAGCAATACGACGGCGGCAATGATCGCCAGCATGCTGTTGCGGTGGGTGGCATTGGCGTTGTCGATCTTGCCCTGCATCAGCGAGCTGCTGTACGCGCCCAGTGCCTTGAGGTCTTCAAAGGCCTTGCGGCGCAGCGGGCGCGACTGGTCGTCGGAGATCTGCCGTGCGACGACGCCATCGCCGGCGGTGGCCGCTTCGCGCAGCTTGGCATTGGCTGCGAAGTAGCCATCGACGTCGGCCTGCACGGCGCGGTAGAGCTCGCGTTCCTTGGCGCCGGCCGGCAGCTTGGCGTATGCGGCCAGCTGTTCGCGCACAACGGCGGCGGTGTCATCCATGCGCTTGTTGTAGTCGGCCACCTTCTCGGGCTGGTCCAGCATGCTCAGCTGGGCCAGCTCATAGGTGCGGAACTCACCCAGCTGCGAGCGCACTTCGCCGAGGTACTGCACGGACGGAATATCGTTGGAGGCCATCGCGCTCAACTGCGCGTTGGCCTCGGACAGGCGGACCAGGGCGAAGGCGCCCAGTACGACGGTCATCAAGGTGGTGAGGGTGAACCCCACGGCCAGCTTGCGGGCGATGGGCAGATCTTGGAACCACTTCATGCAGGGTGCTCCAGGTGGGCAGAGTGCCGGCGTCTGTGCGCCGGTTCGGGGGTGGTTGCAGAGCGAACGGGGGTGCCCGGTGGGGTTCGGTGACGACCGTCATTGCGAAATAACGGCGCCGTCCGCGTGGACTTTATGGACGCAGATCACATTCGGTTGCGTAGGGATGACAGCGCGAAAGCGTTGCAGCGGCGTGCTTTCGCTTGGATGAAGTAGTTGCGCCCGCAACCACCATGGCGACGGAGTTCACAGAAGGGATGGGGTCGGAGCTCTTTCCTGCGGAAAGGGATCCGACCCCCTTGGTAGAGCGCGCACAAACAAAAACCGCCGCCCCGAAGGGCGGCGGTCCAGTACACGCATGCAGCGTGGATCAGGCGGCCTGCGGCATCCGCAACGAGCGCACCAGTCCGCCAATGTCGACGATCAACGCGACGCGGCCGTCGCCAAGGATGGTGGCACCGGACACCCCGCCGATACGGCGGTAGTTGTTCTCGATGTTCTTCACCACCACCTGCTGCTGGCCGACCAGTTCATCCACTTCCAGTGCGATCTTCTGGCCATCGCCTTCGACCACGACCACCAGCGATTCACTGCCCGGCGCACGGTTGCCGTAGCCGTAGTACTCGCTCAGCGAGAGGATCGGCAGGTACTCGCCACGTACGCGCAGCACGCGGCCTTCGCCGGCCATGCTGCGAATGTCCTCGGCCTGCGGCTGCAACGCCTCAAGCACATAGGCCAGCGGCAGGATCAGGGTTTCGCCGGCAACGGCCACGGTCATGCCGTCGAGGATGGCCAGGGTCAGCGGCAGGCGGATCAGCGTGCGGGTGCCAGTACCCAGGCTGCTTTCGATCTGGACCTCACCGCCCAGTGCCTGGATGTTGCGGCGAACCACGTCCATGCCGACGCCACGCCCGGACAGGTCGGTGACCGCATCGGCAGTGGAGAAGCCTGGCTGGAAGATCAGGTCCCAGACCTGCGAATCGGTCGGGTTGTCCGGTACGGCCAGGCCGCGTTCGGTGGCCTTGGCCAGGATCTTGGCGCGATCCAGGCCGCGGCCGTCGTCGCTCACTTCAATGACGATATGGCCGCCCTGGTGCGAAGCGGCCAGGGTGATCGTGCCGGTTTCGTCCTTGCCCGCGCCGCGACGCACGTCGGGCATTTCCAGGCCGTGGTCGATCGAGTTGCGCACCAGGTGCACCAGTGGATCGGCGATTTTCTCGATCAGCCCCTTGTCCAGCTCGGTGCCCTCGCCGACGGTGCGCAGGCGCACCTGCTTGCCGAGGCGGCTGGACAGGTCGCGGACCAGGCGCGGGAAGCGGCGGAACACCGCGTCGACCGGCAGCATGCGCACGCCGATCACCGCTTCCTGCAGATCGCGGGTGTTGCGTTCCAGCTGGTCCAGGCCGGCGAACAGGCTCTCGGCGTGGACCGGGTCCAGCGCGTGCGAGACCTGCTTGAGCATGGCCTGGGTGATGACCAGTTCGCCGACCAGGTTGATCAGCGCATCGACCTTGTCGACGCTGACGCGGATCGACGTTTCGGCTTCCTGGGTGGCAGCACCGCCGGCGGCAGGCGCAGCAGGCGCTGCCGGCACGACGGCAGCAGGTGTGGAAGGGGATGCAGCAACGGGCGCCTGGGTTGCCAGGCTCGGCGGCGCGGCCGGACGGATGTCCAGTTCGCAGTCGTCCAGCACCCAGGCGAAGGTGTCTTCGATCTTGCTGCGCGGCACCTTGCCGACCAGGCCCAGGTCCCACGCCAGGTGGGCCTCCAGCGGGTCGAGCTGGGCGAAGCCCGGCAGGCGTTCCATGCGCGCGGCCACCTGCAGCGAGCCGAGGTGTTCCAGTTCGCGGATGATGCGCAACGGGTCGTTGCCGCTCATGAACAGCGAGGGTGCCGGGGTGAACCCGATCTGCCAGGCTTCCGGCGTATCGTCCACCTTGGCTGCGGCAGCGGCCGGCGCGCTCGGTGCGGCCTGGCCGGAGAGAACGGCTTCGAGGCGCGCCTTCACTGCGGCGACCGCAGCGGGGTCTGCGGCCTGGCCATGTTCGGCTTCGCGCAGCAGGGCGCGCAGTACATCCACCGAGGACAGCATGGCATCGACGGCATGGCCTTCCAGGGCGCGCTTGCCGGCACGCAGCTCATCGAGCAGCGTTTCCAGCACGTGGGTCAGGCCGGCGATGGCATCGAAGCCGAAGGTGCCGGCGCCGCCCTTGATCGAGTGGGCGGCGCGGAACACCGAATTGATGATCTCCGCGTCCTGCTGCCCCGATTCCAGGGCCAGCAGGCCGGCCTCCATCGCGTCGAGGCCTTCGCGGCTCTCCTCGAAGAAGGTGGCGTGGAAGCGTTGCAGGTCCATGCTCATGGCAGTGGTGGTCCGGAAGCGAAGAAGGGGAGCGGTGCGGGGCGATCAGCCCAGCACTTTCTGCACGGTGGCGACCAGCTGTTCCGGATTGAACGGCTTGACCAGCCAACCGGTGGCACCGGCGGCCTTGCCTTCGGACTTCTTGTCGGCGGCCGATTCGGTGGTCAGCATCAGCAGCGGGGTGAACTTGTAGTCCGGCAGCTGGCGCAGTTCGCGGATCAGCGCGATGCCGTCCATGTTCGGCATGTTGACGTCGGTGACCACCGCGTTGAAGCGCTGGCCCTTGGCGCGACCCAGCGCGACCGCGCCGTCTTCGGCTTCTTCGACGGCAAAACCGGCCGAGGTGAGGGCGAAGGAAACCATCTGGCGCATCGACGCCGAATCGTCCACCACCAAGATACGTGCGCTCATGCAGCGTTCTCCACAGATTTCAGGTTGTCATGGGTTACGTCCAGGCCCAGGGCCTGGGTGACGCCCAGCAGGCGTGCGGCGTCACGGAAGGTTGCGGTGCAACCGTGGAAGCCGGTGCCCAGGCCTGCATCGCGGCGGGCCTGCACGAATGCACACAGCACCTGCACGGCGGCCGTGTGGATGCGGGCGACCTGGCTTGCATCCAGGGTCAGCTCGCCTGCCTGCGCCACCAGCGGGGCGAGGCGGTTCTTGAGCTCGGTGCTGCTCTCGATGCCGAGATCCTCACCCAGTTCGACAGTGCTCATCGTTGCTCCGGACAAACGGTTCCGTGATCCATAACGGCACCCCGGCGGGGTTCTTTAGAGGAATCGACGCGGTGCGTCGATGCGGTCGCAGCTGAAAAGGGGACGGCGGGGATCAAGTCGCAAGCGACCTGGCTCTACTGCAGCCCCCTCGGCAACGGCGACCGCGCAGTGGGGACGCAAGGTGTTGATCCAACGGATCAACTCCTTGCGTCCCCGACAGGCACCGCTTCGGCGCAAAGCGCCGAGCCACTTGCGACGTAATCCCCTCCGTCCCCTTTTTTCCAGATCAACTCAGCAGCCGTGTGGCGTCCAGCAGGATCATCGGGCGCTGGCTGACCCGGGCGACGCCGCGGAACAGATCATTGGAGATCTGGCAGATGCGGGCGGTATCCGGGGGTTCGATCTGTGAATCGGTGAGGTTGGCGACATCTTCCACTGCCGACACGCGCAGGCCGATGGTCTCGCCGTCCTCTTCCAGCACCACGATGCGGGTCTGGGCATCGTCTTCTGCCGCTGCGGCGCCGAGGTGCAGCCCGAGGTCCATCACCGGCACCACCTGGCCACGCAGGTTCATGATCCCGAGCATCGCCGGTGCCGTGCCGCGCAACGGCAGCAGCGGCACCGGCAACACCACTTCCTGAACTTTCAACAGTTCCAGCGCATAGGCCTGGGTCCCGCAGCGCAGGCGCAGCCAGCGCGAGGTGCGCTCGCCGGCGCGGCGGTTCTGCGGGTGCGGGCTGCTGGCGGGCTGGTGCGCCTGCGCCTGCAGCTCCTGCCAGGTACCGGGACGGTTGGTGGCCGGGGCATCCAGGGCAACGCGGGGCGGCGGCGCGGCGGCAGCACGCGCGGCCGGGGCGGGCGCGGGTGCAGGGCGCGGTGCCGGGGGCGCAACCACGGCGGGTGGCGGCGTGGGGACATCCTCGCCACCGGCAGCGGCTTCGAACGCAGCCTGCAGACCGGGGCTGTCAGTGTGGGCGAGCTGATGGCTGTCGGCCGCGTCGGTCTCGTAGATCACTTCGTCGGGCAGGTCGTCCCAGGTGGGCTCCGGGCCGGCCTGGGCCGGGGTCGTCTCGTGGATCACCTCGTCAGGCAGGTCATCCCAGGTCGGTTCGCGCTCGGGAGCGGCGACCGGCATTGCGGCGGCCTCGAAGGCGGCTTCCAGTGCTGCCTCGTCCTGTGCCGGGGCAGCGGCAACAGTGTCCGTCTCATAGATCACTTCGGGGGGCAGATCGTCCCAGGTGGGTTCGCGCTCGGCCGTTGTGGCCGCCTCGAAGGCGGCTTCGAGCGCGGCGTTGTCCACGGCAGGCCCCGCGGCAACGGTGTCGGTTTCGTAGATCACCTCGGCCGGCAGGTCATCCCAGGTCGGCTCGCGTTCCGGTTCCGATGTGCTGTCCGGAGCCGGGGCGGCGCTGTCCGGCGTTGGCAGCACGACGGCCGCCGGGGCGATCGCTTCGCCCAGCAGTTCGTCCAGGTAGTCGTCCAGTACGCCGGTGCTGTTCATGCGGCCTGCTCCAGGGCACGAGCATCCTCACCGAGGATCCAGTTCAGTGCGCGGCGATAGGCGGCCAGGCCGCGGCCCGGGTAGTCCTCACCAACGCTGGGCAGGGTCAGGCCTGCGGCATTGCTGATGCGGGTGTCGATCGGAATGGCGTCTTCCCACACGCGGGTGCCATGGCGATCCTGCATCGTGCGCAGCGACTCGTTGCCGGCGCGGGTGCGGCGGTCGAACAGGGTCGGCAGGATCGAGATCGGCAGCGGGCGGCGGCGCGAGCGCTCGACCATCTCGCCGGTGCGGACCATGCCGTCCAGGCCATGCAGGGCCAGCGGCTCGGCCTGGGTGGGAATGATCAGGCGGTCGGCAGCGGCCAGCGCGTTGATCATCAACAGGCCAAGGGTGGGGGCACAGTCCAGCAGGATGTAGTCGTGCTGGCCCTGGTGACGCGCCAGTGCGTTCTGCAGGGCCAGGCCGAGGCCGGGCTGGTTGGCGCTGCGGCGCTCCAGCGTGGCCAGCGCCGACTGCGCGCAGACGTAGTCCAGGCCGTGGATGCTGCTGGCATGGCACAGGCTGGAAAGATCGGCCGGCGGGGCGCCGAACAGTTCCAGCACGCCCGCCGGTGGCGGATCCACCGGCACGCCGAAGGCGCGGCTGAGCGAGGCATGCGGATCGAGGTCGATCAGCAGCACGCGATGGCCAAGTGCGGCCAGGCCGCGGCCGAGGGCGAGGGTGGTGGTGGTCTTGCCGACTCCGCCCTTCTGGTTGGCGACTGCCCAGATGCGCATCGGTTTACTCCTTCATTGCCGGGGGAACGGCGGCGCCGACGCGGCTGCCAGCCGGCACCGGCGGCAACTTCACCGGTGCGATGGGGGAGGTGGGGGCGGTAGCCGGAGTTGCGGCGGCCTGTTCGGTGGTGTTGTCGTCGACGGCGCCGGTGGCCGCATTGAGGCGCTGGCCAAGCGGATCCACCGAGTGCGAGGTGTCGGCCAGGATGATGACCATCACCCGGCGGTTGCGGTTGCGCCCCTGCGCGCTGTCGTTCTCTTCGCGCGGACGGAACTGGCCATAGCCAACCATCGCCAGCCGTGATGGCTGCACGCCCTGGTCGGCGAACAGGTGCACCACGCTGGCGGCGCGTCCGGCCGACAGTTCCCAGTTCGAAGGGAAGGTGGCGGTGGCGATCGGCACGTTGTCGGTATGGCCTTCCACGCGCACGCTGTTGGGCACGTCGCGCAGCACCTCGGCCAGGCTGGCCAGCGTCTGCCGTGCATGCACGTCCAGCGCGGCCGAGCCGGTGGGGAACAGGATGTCGCTGTTGATCTCCACTTCGATCCACAACTCGGTGCGGCGCACGCTGATCATGCCGCGGTCGATCAGCGGCGCCAGTGCGGCGGTGAGGCGGTCGGCGATGCTGTTGAGCTGGCGCTCGGCACGGGCGATCTGCTCCTGGTTGTGCACGGAGACCGGCATGCGCATCTGCGAGGCCATCGACGGCAGCAGGGTCGGGTCGTGCGACGGCGCGGGCGCGGAGGGGCCGATCTTGGTGCCGGACTTGATCACCGAGGGGCTGTCCCAGCCGCCACCCTGCACCTGCTTGTTACCCACCTGCACCGGATTGATGGTGCGCGGTGCGCCGCCGAAGGCATCGGTGAGCGCGTCGGCCATGATCCGGTACTTGCCCTCGTTGACCGAGGAGATCGCGTACATGACCACGAAGAAGGCGAGCAGCAACGTCATCAGGTCGGCATAGGGGATCGCCCATGCTTCATGGTTGGCGTGCTCTTCGTGGTGCTTGCGGCGGGCCATGTCAGTGCAGGAAGCCGGAGAGGTTGGTTTCGATGTTGCGCGGGTTCTCGCCCTGGGCGATCGAAATCAGGCCTTCGATGACCATTTCGCGGTCGCGGGTGTTGTGCGAGATCACACTCTTGAGCTTGGCGGCGATCGGCAGGAACAGCAGATTGGCCGAGGCGATGCCGTAGATGGTGGCGGTGAACGCGGCGGCGATGCCGTGGCCGAGTTTGCTCGGGTCGGCCAGGTTCTTCATCACCGCGATCAGGCCGAGCACGGCACCGATGATGCCGAGCGTGGGCGCGTAGATGCCCATCGCTTCGAAGACCTTGGCACCGGCCTGGTCCTGGTGCTCCTGGCTGCCCAGTTCGATCTCCAGCATGTGACGCATCGATTCGGGTTCAACGCCGTCCACCAGCAGCTGCAGGCCCTTGCGCAGGAACGGGTCCTGCTGCGCTTCCACCTGCGATTCCAGGCCCAGCAGGCCCTGGCGGCGGGCGATGTTGCTCCACTCGACGATCTGCTGGATCAGTTCGCGGCGATCGCTGTGCGGCGGGCGCACGACCCAGCGCACGATCTTGAACGCATGCTTGAACACCGCCGGCGAGGTGTGAAGCAGGATCGCGGCAACGGTACCGACGATGACGATCACGAACGCCGCAGGCGACCACAACGACGCCAGGCCGGCGCCCTTGAGGATGCTGCCACCGACCAGCGAGGCCAGGGCGAGAAAGAGTCCAATGAGGCTGAGTCTATCCATGGTTCCGGTATCGGCTTGTATGAATGGGACTTGAGACACCGGGAGAATGCGTACAGACGGTAGTCACAGTTTTCGGGTCGCCGGGCCATGCCCGGCGGCGTTCAGCGTATGCCGTCCACGTCCAGGATCAGTGCCATGCGACCATCGCCGATCAACGTTGCACCGGCATAACCGCGCAGGCCGCGCAGGGCTTTTGGCAGTGGCTTGATGACCACTTCCTCGCGCCCGCGTACCTGGTCCACGACCAGGCCGAAGCGCGCTTCGCCGGCCTGCAGCACCACGATGGTCAGCAGGGTTGACGCGGCCGGCGTCACATCCAGCCACTGGCGCAGGTCGACCAGCGGCAGGGTGTGCGAGCGGCGATCAAGCACGGCGCGGCCATCGAACCAGCCCAGCGAGGTGCGCGGCGCGTGAAGCACTTCCATCACGCGTGCCAGCGGTAGCGCGTAGACGTCCTCGCCGGCCTGCACCAGCAGAGTCGGCAGGATCGCGAGGGTGAGCGGCACGCGGATCAGGAAGCGGCTGCCACGACCCAGTTCCGACTGGATCTGGATCTGGCCGCTCAGTTCGCGGATGCGCGACTGCACCACGTCCATGCCGACGCCACGGCCGGAGATGTCGGTGACCTGCTGCTTGGTCGAGAAGCCCGGCAGGAACACCAGGTGCAGGCACTCCTCGCTGCTCAGGCGGGCGGCGGCTTCCGGATCGATCAGGCCTTTCTCACGCGCCTTCGCGCGCAGCTTCTCCGGGTCGATGCCGGCGCCATCGTCCTGCACCTCGATGCTGACGTAGTCGCCTTCCTGCTGCGCCGACAGGCGTACATGGCCCATCCGGGGCTTGCCTTGTGCTTCGCGCAGATCGGGCATTTCCACGCCATGGTCGATGGCGTTGCGGACCAGGTGCACCAGCGGATCGGCCAGTGCTTCGACCAGGTTGCGGTCGAGTTCGGTTTCGGCGCCGACCAGCTCCAGGTCCACTTCCTTCTTCAGCGAGCGGGCGACGTCGCGGGCGACCTTGGGGAAGCGCGAGAACACCTTGCCCACCGGCTGCATGCGGGTACGCATCACTGCCGACTGCAGGCGGGCAGTGGCGATGTCCAGCGTCGATACGGCGCGGTCCAGCTCCTCGTCGCGCAGGCGTGCACGCAGGGTCTTCAGGCGGTTTCGGGAAAGCACCAGTTCGCCGATCAGGTTGACGATCGCATCCAGGCGCTTGGTGTCCACGCGCACGGTGTGCTCGGCCTCGGCCATCGGCTTGGCCGCCGGCTTGGCGGCGGGCGCCGGTACGGGCGCCGGGCGCGGTGCAGCGGCAGGTGCCGCCACGACGGTGGCAGCAGGCTTCGCGCCTGGCGCAGCGCCACCGTGCAGCTGGTCCAGCAGCGCTTCGAACTCGTCTTCGCTGATCAGGCCGTCGTCGGCCTTCCGGGCCGGCGCGACCGCGGTCGGTGCGTTGCCGCCATGCAGCTGGTCGAGCAGGGCCTCGAATTCGTCGTCGGTGATCAGGTCGCTGCCAGCTGCCGCAGGGGCGGCCGCAGCGACCGGCGCGGCAGTGCCACCGTTCATGTCGAACTGCGCGATCAGGTCCGGCGGCGCATAGCCTGGCTCGGTGCCGGAGGACACGGCGTCCAGCATCGACTGCAGGTAGTCCAGCGATTGCTGGGCGGCGTCGAAGTGGTGGGCCTGCAGCACCGCCTGCCCGGCACGCGCGATGCCCAGGGCCTCTTCAGCGGCGTGGCACAGTTCGACCATCGCGGTGACGCCAAGGAAGCCGGCACCGCCCTTGAGCGTGTGGTATCCACGGAACACCGCGTTGAGCTGCTCGGTGTCCTGCGGTGCCTGCTCCAGCGACACCAGCTGTTCGCCCAGGCGATCCAGGATTTCCTGTGCCTCGATGATGAAGTCGGCAGTGATGTCGTCGGATACCGCGCTCATGCTTACAGCCCCAGATCCGACAACAGGTCGTCGGCGTCGTTCTGCGAGACCGCGTGGCGGTCCAGTCCCTTCAGTGCCGGCCCGGCCAGTTCCGGGTCGGTGCGATGCTGTTCCGGCGGCAGGCCGAGTGCGCCGAAGCCCTCGTGCACGCGGCGGACGATGCCGACCACGCGACGGATGATCTGCCCGGTCAGGTCCTGGTAGCTCTGGGTCAGGGCGATCTCGGTCAGGTTGTGGCGGATGCGCTCGAGCTGCGCGTCCTGGCCCGGCTGCAGGCCTTCAGCACGCAGCTGTTCGGTCAGGCTGCGGCATTCCTCGGCCAGGTCCAGGGTGCGGTGCGTGGCCTGTTCGGTCATTGCCACCACGTGGTCCAGGCGTGCGCAGGCGTCGTCCAGCTCACCGGCCTCGCTGGGCACGGTCGGCAGCTCACCCAGTGCCTGCCCCAGCTCGCGGGCCAGCCGCGAGAGGCCGCTCATCATCGGCTGCGTACGCAGCGCGACCAGTCCGTCGATGCGCTGCCGCCAGGCGGCCTCGTCACCGGACTCGAGTGCGTCCAGGGCTTCCTGCAGGCGCAGGGCGAGGGCGCTCTTGTCGACCGTGGTATCCATCAGGCGCTGGCCGCCAGGCGTTCGAAGATCTTGCCGAGCTTCTCTTCCAGCGTCTGCGCAGTGAACGGCTTGATGATGTAGCCGTTCACGCCGTTCTGGGCGGCTTCGATGATCTGTTCGCGCTTGGCTTCGGCGGTGACCATCAGCACTGGCAGGGTCTTAAGCTTGGCATCGGCACGGATCGCCTTCAGCAGCTCGATGCCGGTCATCACCGGCATGTTCCAGTCGGTGACCACGAAATCGAACGGCTGGCTCTGCAGCAGCGACAGCGCGGCATGCCCGTCCTCGGCTTCGGCGGTATTGGTGAAGCCCAGATCGCCCAGCAGGTTCTTGACGATCCGACGCATGGTCGAGAAGTCATCGACGATCAGGATGCGCATGTTCTTGTTCAAAGCAGAGTTCCTTTGTTGTTCATTCCGGGCGGCCGGGGGCAGCCGCCTCGGGCATGTTCATTCTTCCAGGCCGGCGTCCGCCGCCTCGAAAATCTTGAGCCGGCCACGCAGGCGCAGCACCGCCTGGCCGTGGATCTGGCAGACCCGCGACTCGCTCACGCCGAGCACCGCGCCGATCTCCTTCAGGTTCAGTTCCTGCTCGTAGTAGAGCGAGAGCACCAGCTGTTCGCGCTCGGGCAGGTGGCCGATGGCCTTGCCCAGCTCGCGGCCGAACTCACCACGCTCCAGTACCTGCTGCGGGGTCGGGCCGCCCTGGGCGACGGTGTCCAGCTCGCCCTGGTCCTCGATGCGCGACTCCAGGCTCAGCACCTGGCCACGTGCGGCGTCTTCCATCAACCGCAGGTATTCGGGCAGCGGCATCTCCATCGCGGCGGCCACTTCGGTGGCGCTGGCGGCGCGGCCGCTGCTCTGTTCCAGGCGGCGGATGGTGGCGGCGGCATCGCGTGCACGGCGGTGCACGGAGCGCGGCACCCAGTCGCCACGGCGGATCTCGTCGATCATCGAACCGCGGATGCGGATCGAGGCATAGGTCTCGAACGAGGCGCCCTGGTCGGCGTCGTAGCTGCGCGACGCTTCTATCAGGCCCATCATGCCGGCCTGGATCAGGTCGTCCACTTCAACGCTGGCCGGCAACCGCGCGGCCAGGTGGTGGGCGATGCGCCGCACCAGGTCCGAATGCTGGGCGATGACCTCGTTGGCCGCCGAGCGCTGGACTTCCCTGTACTGGGCTGCGCCTTTCATGCGGCCACCCCGCGCTGCTTGAGGATGCGCTCGAGGAAGAACTCGACGCCGCCACGCGGTTCGGTCGGCGCCTGCCAGCGTGCGGTGCGACGCGCGATCTCGGTGATCGCCAGCGCGGCCGGGCTGGACGGGTAGGCCTTCACCACCGGCTGCTGGCGCTGCACCGACAGGCGCAGCCAGTCGTCCTGCGGCACGCAGCCCAGGTAGTTCAGCGAGACATCGGCGAGGAACTTCTCGCAGACGCGGGTCAGCTTTTCGTACAGCACGCGGCCCTCGTTGGGGTCGCGCACCATGTTGGCCACTACCTGGATGCGGTCCACGCCGCGTTCGCGCGACAGCACCTTGATCAGCGCGTAGGCGTCGGTGATCGAGGCCGGCTCGTCACAGACCACCACCACGGTGTCCTGCGCGGCCTGGCAGAAGGTCAGCACGCCGTCGGTGATGCCTGCGGCGGTGTCCACCACCATGATGTCCAGTTCGCGTTCCAGCTCGGAGAACACGTTGACCAGGCCGACGTGCTCTGCCGGGGCCAGCTCGGCCATGTGCCGGCGGCCGGACGCGGCCGGCACCACCAGCACGCCGTTCGGGCCTTCGACGATGACGTCGTCCAGCGAGCAGCGGCCGGCGACCAGGTCGGCCAGCGTGAAGGTCGGGTTCAGCCCCAGGATCACGTCGATGTTGGCCAGGCCCAGATCGGCGTCCAGCAGCAGCGTGCGCTTGCCCATCCCGGCCAGTGCCACCGCCAGGTTGGCGGACACATTCGTCTTGCCCACGCCGCCCTTGCCGCCAGTGACGGCAATGGTGCGCACAGGGCCGAGCGGCTCGCTGCGGGTGGCCGACAGCGGGAAGGTCTTGGTCAGCTTGGCGTACTCACGCGACGGCATGGTTCAACTCCGGGTTGCAGGGCATATCGGCCGCGCGGCGCAAATCTTCAAGGCGAAGTACGAGATTGGCCGCACTGGCCCGGTGCAGGTCCTCCGGAACGTCCTGGCCATCGGTCACCCAGGTGATCGGCAGGGCGTGGTCCACGGCCACTGACAGGGCGTTGCCGAAGCGGCCGGTCTCGTCCAGCTTGCTCAACACCAGGCCCTGCAGGTTGGCGGCGCCGAAGCGGCGGACCACCTCGTCCATGTCGCCGAAGCTGGTGTTGGCCGGCAGCACCAGCAGGGTGCGTACCTGGCGGGCGGCGCGCAGCCACTGCAGCTGCGCGGCCAGCGCGCGGTCGCGCGGGCCCAGGCCGGCGGTGTCGATCAGCACCAGCTTGTAGTCCTTCAGGCGTTCCAGCAGCTGGTCCAGGTCGGTGCCGCTGTTGGCCTCGTGCACCGCGATGCCGAGCTGGCGGCCGTAGCCGTACAGCTGCTCGCGGGCGCCGATGCGGGTGGTGTCGGTGGTGACCAGGGCCACATCGCGCGGCGCATGCTTCTCGGCGAAGCGCGAGGCCAGCTTGGCGATGGTGGTGGTCTTGCCGGCGCCGGTCGGGCCGACCAAGGCGATCACGCCGCCTTCCTCCAGCGGGTCGACCGGGGCGATCGGCAGCTTGCGCGAGATCAGCCCCAGCATCAGGCCGCGGCCACGATGGGCTTCGGTCTCCAGCGGGATCTGCATGGCCACGTCGCGGGCCAGGCCGGCGTCGAAACCGTACTCGTCCATCAGGTCCAGCGCGGTGGCGCGCACCGGGCTGCCACGCAGGCGCTCGTCGGTGAAGCGGTTCATCTCGCGCTCGATCACCTGGCGCATGCCGGCCACTTCCTGGCGCAGCTGGCGGATCTCGGCGTCGTCCTGGGCAACCACGGTCAGCGTCGGTGCCAGGGCCAGCATGGGGGCCGGGCTGGCTTCGCCGGCGGCTTCGGCCGCTGCCGGTTCGCTGGCGGCGATCCCGGGCTGCGCTTCGGTCACGGCAGCGGTCGGCAGCGGTGGCGGCTGCACGGCCGGGGCCACGCTTTCGTGATGCATCTCGCGCGGCGGGTCGATCTGGAAGCGGGCGCGGTTGGCCGGCACGGTGGCGGCCGGTGCAACGATGGCCTCGGCGAACGGGGCGAAGCTCTGTTCGGGCAGCGCCGGTTTGTTGACGGCGGCGCGCGCCAGGGTGGCGGCGAAGCCAGTGCTGCCACGGGTCGGCACGATCTCGTCGGCGCTGTCCAGGGTACGGCCGGTGGCCCCAACGGCCGCACGGGCGAGGGCGGCCACCGCCGAGGTGGTGGCGGCGACCGGTTCCGGCGCCGGGGTGCTGCTGCGGCGGCGGGTGACCGCGGCGATCACCGCGTCGGCAGCGGTGCGCGGCTTGGGTGCCGGCGGCGGTGCGACATCACGGCGCGAGGCTTCCAGTGCACGCTGCACGGCGCTCTCGTCGTAGTTGGCCGCGGCGACGATCTCGACGCCTTCCTCGATCCGGCGGTTGGACAGGATCACGGCGTCAGGACCATGTTCCTTGCGCACCAGGTTCATGGCCGAGCGCATGTCGGCGGCGACGAATCGTTTGATTTTCATGCTGTGGTCACGGGACGAAGACGGCGGGGTGGCGGTCGGAGAACTCGGGTGGTCGGTGGTCTGCACGGTGCGGGTTCCCCTTGGTATCTGTCTGTTGCGTTGGTTCGAAGGTGGTGTCTGTTTTCTGGCGCATCGGTGGGCGGCGTCAGCTGATCGTTCCGACCAGCTTCAGGCGCTTGTCCTCCGGCACCTCGCTGTAGGCCAGGACCGACAACGACGGAACGCTGTGGCGGACCAGGCGGGCCAGCGCGGCGCGCACCGGGCCCGGTACCAGCACGACCGCCGGCTCGTTTCGCGCTTCCTGCTTGCTGACACATTCGGCCAGGCTCTGGTGCAGTCGCTCTGCGAGTCCGGGTTCCAGCGCGGCGCCGTTGCCCTGCGTGGACTCCTGCAAGACACGTTCCAATTGCGGGTTGAGGGTGAACACCGGCAGCTCCGCCGACATTCCGGCGATCTCCTGCACGATGAAGCGGCCCAGCGCGGTGCGCACGGCGGCGGTCAGCACCGCCGGGTCCTGGCTGCTGGGCGCGTGTTCGACCAGCGCCTCGGCGATCTTGCGCAGCTGGCGGATCGGGATGCGCTCGACCAGCAGGTTCTGCAGCACGCGCACCACCGCCGACAGCGGCAGCGCCTTCGGCGTCAGATCTTCGACGAGCTTGGGCGCGCTCTTGGCCAGGTTGGCCAGCAGGTGCTGCACTTCCTCGTGGCCGAGCAGTTCCGGCGCATGTTCGCGGATCAGGTGCGAGAGGTGGGTGGCCACCACGGTGGCCGGGTCGACCACGGTGTAGCCCAGCGTTTCAGCCTGGGCACGCTGGTGCGGCTGGATCCAGGTGGCATCCAGGCCGAACGCGGGATCCTTGCCGGCAATGCCCTCCAGGGTGCCCAGCGCGCTGCCCGGGTCCAGCGCCAGTTCGCGGTCGGGGTGGATCTCGGCGGTGGCCACCGGCACGCCGTGCACCAGCACGCGGTAGCCGTTGGCGGGCAGTTCCAGGTTGTCGCGGATATGCACCGACGGGATCAGGAAGCCGACGTCCTGGGTCAGCTTGCGGCGCACGCCCTTGATGCGCGCCATCAGTTCGCCGCCCTGGTTGCTGTCCACCAGCGGGATCAGCCGGTAGCCGACCTCCAGGCCCAGCGGATCGACCGGGCGCAGTTCGTCCCAGCTCAGTTCGGCGGTCGGCGCAGGTGCCGCCGGGCGGCCGAGTGCGTTGAGTGCGGCCGCCTCATTGCCGGCGGCTGCCGGGTCGGTGGCTGCGGCCTTGCCCTTGCGGTAGACCTTCCAGGCGATGAAGCCGAGGATCGCGGCCAGCGTCAGGAAAGCGACGTTGGGCATGCCCGGCACCAGGCCGACCACGCCGATGATGCCGGCGGTGATCGCCAGCGCGCGGTACTGGCCGAACACCTGGCCGGTCATCGCCTGGGCCATGTCCTGCGAGCGCGAGGCGCGGGTCACCAGCATCGCCACCGCGCTGGAGACCAGCAGGGCCGGCAGCTGCGCCACCAGGCCGTCACCGATGGACAGCAGGGTGTAGGTGGCAGCGGCTTCGCCGAACGGCATGCCATGCTGCAGCACGCCCACGGCCAGGCCGCCGAGCATGTTGATGAACAGGATCAGGATGCCGGCGATGGCGTCACCGCGGATGAACTTGCTGGCACCATCCATCGCGCCGTAGAAGTCGGCTTCCTCGCGCACTTCCTCGCGGCGCAGCTTGGCTTCTTCACGCGTCAGCAAACCGGCGTTGAGGTCGGCGTCGATCGCCATCTGCTTGCCGGGCATCGCGTCCAGGATGAAGCGCGCGGTCACTTCCGAGACGCGGCCAGCGCCCTTGGTGATCACCACGAAGTTGATGATGGTCAGGATCGCGAACACCACGATGCCGACCGCATAGTTGCCGCCGATCACGAATTCGCCGAAGGCGGCGAT
This sequence comes from Stenotrophomonas sp. YJH_SMC_19, assembly GCF_059367915.1. NCBI lineage: Bacteria > Pseudomonadati > Pseudomonadota > Gammaproteobacteria > Lysobacterales > Lysobacteraceae > Stenotrophomonas > Stenotrophomonas sp. YJH_SMC_19. The sequence continues at coordinate 54,005 of NZ_JCAFRI010000024.1, read as the reverse complement.
GACCTTGCCCGCGGCGTCGTGGCCGTTCTGGCCGTTGAGCAGGATCACGCGGGTGGAGGCCACGTTCAGCGCCAGACGCAGCATGGTGGTGATCAGCAGCACGATCGGGAAGATGGTGAAGTCCAGCGGGCGCTTCACGTAGACCACCGCCAGCAGCACCATCAGCGAGATGGCGATGTTGAAGGTGAACAGCGCATCGAGCACCGGCGCGGCCAGCGGGACCACGACCATGGCCAGCAGGGCCAGCACGATCAGCGGTGCGCCAAGGCCCTGGCGGATCATTTCCAGGGCGCGGCGGGTGTTGAAGCCGGTGGAGGGCTGGGCGCTCACGGGCGGCCCCCCTTGCCGAATTCATCCACCTGGATGTGCGGGGCGTCCGGCATCGGGCCAGTGCGCGAGGCGCGCAGCTGGTAGACGTAGGACAGGACCTGGGCGACGGCCGAATACAGTCTCACGGGGATTTCCTTTCCGAGTTGGCCTTCCCGATACAAGGCGCGTGCCAAAGGCGGGGCGGAGACGATCGCGACCTTGTTGCCGTCGGCCACTTCACGGATGCGCAGGGCGGTTTCGTCCACGCCCAGGGCGACCACGGTGGGGGCGTTCATGGCGCCACCTTCGTACTTCAGGGCCACCGCGTAGTGCGTCGGGTTGACCACCACCACGTCGGCGGTGGGCACTGCCTCCATCATCCGGCGGTTGGCCATCTGCTGCTGCAGCTGGCGGATGCGGCCCTTCACCTCGGGGCTGCCCTCGCTTTCCTTCATTTCCCGGCGCAGCTCTTCACGGGTCATCTTCAGCTTGCGCATCCAGTTCCAGCGCTGGTAGGGCGCATCGATGGCGGCCAGCACCAGCATCGCGCCGGCGGTGGCCAGCAGCAGGCGCAGGGTGAAGCCCAGGCCATCGGTGATGGCGGTTTCCAGCGGGTGGTGGATCAGCCCGCGCAGGGTGTCGAAGCCGGTCCAGACCACCAGCCCGGCGGCGACGCCGACGAAGGCCACGCGCAGCAGCGATTTGGTGAACTCGGCAATGGCCTCCGGGCCATACAGGCGCTTGAGCCCGCTCATCGGGTTCATGCGGTTGATGTCGGGCAGCAACGCCTTCTGCGACCAGCGCAGGCCGCCCATCACCAACGGGGCGACGAAGCTGGCCAGCAGGCAGACCAGCACCAGCGGTGCGATCACCAGCATGAACTGCAGCAGCAGGTCGCCGAAGTGGCCGAACAGTTCCTTCGGGTTCTGCCGCAGGCTCTGTTCCGGGCTGAGCGCGTGCTTCATCCAGGCACTGGCGCCACGGCCGATCGAGCCGCTCATGGCCATCACCGCCAGCACGCCGGCGCCGAACACGGCGGCGGTGCCGAGTTCGCGCGAGCGCGGCAGGTTGCCTTGTTCACGGGCGTCGCGCAGGCGTTTTTCGGTAGGTTGTTCGGTCTTTTCGCCGGCGGATTCGTTCTCGGACATCACAGGCACTGCGGCAGGGGATGCCGGGGTGCGTGCAAGAAGTGTTCCGTGATGAGCCGTTGCCTATCCACGCATGGCGTGGCTCTACTGGGGGGTGTCGCTGGTGGGGTGCAGGGGAATCGTCAGAACACTGTCGCTGTGCCAATCCACCTGCAGCGGGGCGCCCGCATCGGCGGCCGATTCATCGCTGACATCGCGGCCGCTGCCGTGGTTGACCTGGTGCATGGCGTCCTTCAGCACATCCACCTTCACCAGCAGGCGGCTGCCGGCAGCCAGGCGGCGGGCGACCATGCGCGTGCGATCGAAGGGCAGGTGGGTCCATTGGCCGGGCTGCAGCAACTGGCGCGTACCCGGGTCACGCACGTGGCTGGCCCGGCCCATGTAATAGGACAGCTGCATCCGGTGTCCATCGGCCATCAGCTCGTACAGGGTGACGGTGAAATCGAAGTCGCGCTTGTTGATCCGCACCTTCAGGTCGCCGGAGAAGCTGCCCACCAGATCCATCGGTCCGGTGAAGGGTTCCGAGACATAGGCCAGCGCGGTGTCGGCTTCATCCTGTGCTGCGACGATGGGGAACGGGTAGTAGCCGTGCCGCATTTCGTTGCGGTCGGCCATGTCCACGGTCTGCTCCAGCTGGCCCGGCGCTGGCGGCTGTTCCTGCAGGCGGTGGTAGCCATCGGGCGAAGCGGGTGCGGCCGACAGGTGGTAGCGGCGATGGGCACCCGCGGCGGCGTCCAGTGTTGCCGCATGCCCCCAGCGGTTGGCGCCCATCAGCTGGTAGTTTACGCGGTCGGGCACCAGCGCCGGGCGAGGGGCGCCGCGCAGCATATGGTCCAGCCACTGGAAGGTCAGTGCGGGCGTGTCGAACTGCGCGACAGGATCCAGCTCATGGCCACGTAGCTGCATCGGCTTGAGCGCCGACTGCGCACCGCGGTGGTCGTAGGGGCCGATCAGCAGGGCATGGTCGGCATCGGGGCGGTGCCGCAGGTGGTCCTTGAAGTACTGCAGTGCCGAGATCTGGCCGTCGTCGTAGTACCCGGTGATGGTCAGCACCGGGATGCGGATGTCGTCGAACTGGTCGCCATAGGGAACCATCGACTGCCAGTAGGCATCGTACGTCGGGTGATCGAGCCAGCGCTGCAGCCAGGGGTTGGGCGTGCCGTCGATCTGGTCGATCTGCCGGTAAGGGCGGCCGGAGGCATACCAGCGGCGGGGCAGCTGTGACCAGCGTTCGTTCTGGTTGTAGGTGTCGTTGTCCAGCATCGGGCCATTGGCCACATAGAACGCCCAACCGTAGTTGGCACTCAGGAACACGTTGTTCTCCATCGGCAGGCCCTGGCCGGGGATGGCGGCAACGTAGGGCACGATGGTCTTCAATGCGGGATGGTGATGGCGCGCCGCCGCCCAGGCAGTAAAGCCCTCGTAGCTGCCGCCATACATGGCCACCCGGCCATCGCTCCATGGCTGGCGGCTGATCCAGTCGATGGCCGCGTTGGCGTCCGCGCCGTCATGCTCGTAGGGGGCGATGGTGCCGCTGCCCTGGCCCTTGCCGCGCGCATCGACCACGATGCCGGCGTAGCCATGCGCGGCGGCCAGCAGCATCTTCTGCCGGTTCTTGGGTGGATCGGTGTAGATGGTGAACAGCATGGCCGCAGGCAGGGGCACCGATGCGGCGCGAGGGCGGGCCAGCTGCGCCGACAGCACGACGCCATCGCCAACGGGGATGCGCAATGCGTCGTCGATGGCGAAGCGGCGCTGCTCTTCCGCCGCGACCAGCGGAGGGGCCAGGGCAGCGGCCAGGGTCTGCGCACGCAGTACCGCCCGCAGGCGCAGCAGTTCCAGGGCGACAGCCTCGGCAATGGTCGTCGCCCCCGCCTGTGCCGCGACGGCCTGCTCCAGCTGGGCGCGCACCGGGGCTGGCTCAACCGAGAGTGCGGCACCGGCCTGCATCGCGGCAACGTCGTCGAGGGCGGCGAAGGTGGCGTGGAAGGCGCGCGCATACTCCGCTGCGTCCTGCTCGCCGGCGGTGACGAGCAGCAGCATCGGTACCCAGCGTTGCACTGCTGCGGTATCACCGTCGCTTGCAAGCGATGCGCGTGCCTGCTGGATCGATTGCCGCGCTTCGGCCGTCTGGCCCGCCGCCACCAACGCGTGGCCGCGCTGTACATCGGTCAGGCTGGGCGACTTCAGCACGCCCTTGCCAAGGGCCTGCAGGGCAGCGTCGACCTGGGCCGGGGAAGCATCGGCTGGCAATGACCACGGCAGATCAGCGGCAGCAGCGTGGCCAACAGCAAGGGCCAGCAACAGGCCAGCAAGGGGGGTGCGTAGGGCCACGGGCGCTTCCTGGGATGAGGGTGGAACGGCGCATCCACGCGTGGCGTGGATCTACCGAAGGCCAACCAATGGTAGCGCCGGGCCGTGCCCGGCGGGAGCCGAGCGCAGGCTCGGCGCTACCGGGGCGCGTTGTCGCTGGGCGGTGGGCTCTGCGCCAGTTCCACCCGCGGCCGGGGCAGGTCGTGCAGCTGCATGAAGCGCGCCGCATCGACCGGCCGTCCCAGCAGGTAGCCCTGCAGGTAGTCGCAGCCCAGGCGCTCCAGGTAGGCGCGCTGGGCGGCGGTCTCCACGCCCTCGGCGACGATGTCCATGTCCAGCGCATGGCCCAGCGCCACGATCGCCGAGACGATCACCACGTCCTCTGCACTGTGTTCCAGGTCGCGCACGAACGCATGGTCGATCTTGATCTCGGTGGCCGGCAGCCGCTTCAGGTACAGCAGGCTGGAATAGCCGGTGCCGAAGTCATCGATGGAGATGCCTACGCCCAGCACCGACAGCGCCTGCAGCAGGCGCAGGCTGGTGTCGGTATCGCGCATCACCGTGCTTTCGGTGATTTCCAGCACCAGGTGGCGCGGGGCGATGTTGTGGCGTTCGATCACCGCGCGCACATCCTGCAGCAGGTGCGGCGAACTGAACTGCACCGGCGACAGGTTCACCGACATCGACCAGCCTTCGTGACCGGCATCGTGCCAGCGCCGCAGCTGCAGGCAGGCCTGGTCCAGCGCCCAGCGCCCGATCTCGTTGATCGCGCCGCTGCGCTCGGCCAGGCGGATGAACCGATCGGGCGGAATCAGGCCATGCTCCGGATGGTGCCAGCGGATCAACGCTTCGGCACCGGCCACCTTCTGCGTGGCCACGCGGATCTTGGGCTGGTAGTGCAGGAACAGCTGCTCGCTGCCGATGGCGCGGCGCAGGTCGGCCAGCAGCCGGAACTGTTGTTCGGCGCTGTCATTCATCCAGTCGGCGAACAGCACGAAGGCGTTGCGCCCGGATTCCTTGGCCTGGTACATCGCCGCGTCGGCAAAGGCCATCAGCTGCCGCTCGCTGGCGGCGTGGTCGGGGCAGATCGCCACACCGATGCTGGCGGTTACCTGCAGTTCGTTGTCCGGCAGCAGCGGTCCACTGCCGACCGCCTGCAGGATGCGCCGGGCGAGGGTTGGCAGATCCTCATCGTGCTCGATGCGCACCACCAGCACGAACTCATCGCCGCCCAGGCGCGCCAGCATGTCATGCGGGCGCAGCAGCTGGCGGGTGCGCTCGGCCACCGCCACCAGCAATGCGTCACCCGCCTGGTGGCCATAGGCATCGTTGACCTGCTTGAAGCCGTCCAGGTCCATGAACATCACCGCGAAGCGGCTGCCGCCCTGTTCGGCCTCGGCCAGTGCCTGCACGATGCGGCGCTGCAACAGCAGGCGGTTGGGCAGGCGGGTGAGCGGATCATGCAGTGCGGCCTGGGTCAGTTCCTGCTGCGCATCGGTCAACGAAGTGCTCAGCATGGAATTGCGCAGCCGCAGCAGCTGCGCCTCCACCCGCTGGTCCAGCCAGGACACCACCAGCACCACCGCGAGGATCGCGACCGTCAGCACCACTACCAGCATCGCCAGCCACTCGTTCTGCAGGCCATCGCCGACCGCCGCGCCGCAGATGCTGCCTTCCGGAAAGCGTGCGGCGGCCATGCCGGTGTAGTGCATGCCAACGATGGCCAGCCCGAGCAGGCCAGCGGCTGCCAGCCGGTCGCCGACACGGGTGCGCTGCGCGCGCAGGCGGAAGGCTACGTACAACGCGGTCCACGAAGCGGCCACCGCTACCAGTAGCGAAAAAAGCAGCCAGCCCGGGTCATAGTCGATGCCGGGTTGCATGCGCATCGCCGCCATGCCGACGTAGTGCATGCCGGCAATACCGGTACCCATCAGCAATGCCCCGCCGGCCAGGCGTGGGTGCGGCAGGGTGCGCAGCGAAACCAGCCACAGCGCGAACACCGATGAGGCGATGGCCAGGGCCAGGGAGAGCAGGGTGATCGGCAGGTCGTAACCGAGCGGAATGGGCAGGTCGAAGGCGAGCATGCCGATGAAGTGCATCGACCAGATGCCCAGGCCCATGGCGAAGCCACCACCGAGGCGCCACCACCAGGCCGCGCCCTTGCCGGGTGCGGTGACCGTGCGCCCGGCCATCGCCAGCGCGGTGTATGACGCCATCACGGCAACCAGCAACGAGATCGCCACCAGCCACGGGTTGTACGTGCCTACCAGCATTCGTCAGTCTCCCGGACCTGCCTGTCGACGGAAACCACGGTGGGGCATGCATGAGGCAGGCCGACGCAGGGCGGCGGCCACGTGCGGCATCCCCCCGGTTGCCGCGCATTCACTCTAGCGCGCAGACCCGGGGGAAGGGCAAGCAGTAAAACGTGATGATCGGGTCAGTGTGTGACCGCGTCCGCAGCCTGGAAGGCGGCATCGAACAGGCGCTGTACCGGCGGGCCCATTTCCCCGGCCAGCAGGGCCAGCAGGAACAGGCCCAGCAGCAGTGAGACCGGCAGGCCCAGCTGGATCGGATTCAGTGCCGGGGCTGCACGCGCCAGCACGCCGAAGGCCAGGTTCACCGCCAGCATCGCCACGGTCAGTGGAATGGCCAGGGTCAGTGCGCCGCGCAGCACGGTCAGCAGGAAGGTCGGAGCGATGCTGAAGAAGGCGTGCGGGTCCGGCAGCGGCGCGCCGATCGGCAGCGCCCGGTAGCTGTCCACCACCAGCGAGATCAGCGCCAGATGGCCGTTGGCAGTGAAGAACAGCAGGCCGAACAGCAGGTAGAACCACTGCCCGATCACGCCGGAGGTGCCGCCACGAAGCGGGTCGCTCATCTGCGCAAAGGCCAGGCCGGTGCCCTGGGCGATCAGTTCGCCGGCCATCGCGCCGGCCTCGAACACCAGCCGCAGCAGGAAGCCGATGGACACGCCGATGGCCAGCTCGCGGGCGATGGTCAGTACGGTGGCAGCATCGAAGCCGGTCCAGTCCGGAACCGGCGGCAGCAGCGGTGCCAACGCGATGGCAAGGGTACCGGCCAGGATCACGCGGATCCGTGCCGGCACCGCGCGGGTGCCGACCATGGGCATGGCCATGGCCACCGCGCCGATGCGCAGCATGGTCCACAGCACGGTGCCGATCATGCCGAAGGCCTGCAGGCCGTCGGCAGCCATCTGGGTGGCGGCGTCCATCGAGGCGCGTGTCCTAGCCGATCAGGTGTGGAATGCGCTGGAACAGCAGCGTGGTGAATTCAACCAGGTGGCCGATCAGGAGGCTGCCGAGCGCGAACAGCACCGCGGTCAGTGCCGCCGCCTTGGCAACGAAGGCGATGGTCGGTTCGTTGAGCTGGGTCGCGGCCTGCACCACGCCCACCACAACGCCCACCACCAGCACGGTGAGCAGCAGCGGGCCGGCCACCCACAACACGGTGATCAGGCCGCCACGCAGTTCGGTCAAGGCAAGTTCGGGAGACATTCGGGGTCCATCTGCTTGTGTGGAGTCGAGCCGCGCTCGACTGTGCTTCTGTAGAGCCGAGCCATGCCCGACTGCCTCTCAATCACGCCGGATTGAAGCTCGCCGCCAACGTACCCACGGTCAGCACCCAGCCATCCACCAGCACGAACAGCAGGATCTTGAACGGTGCCGACACCAGCATCGGCGACAGCATCATCATGCCCATCGACATCAGCACGCTGGCCACGACCAGGTCGATGATCACGAACGGGATGAAGATCAGGAAGCCGATTTCGAAGGCGGTCTTCAGTTCGCTGGTGACGAACGATGCGACCAGTACCGGGAACGGGATCGCGTCGGGGCTGGCGTAGGTGCCGTGCCCGGCGATGCCGGCGAAGGTCATCAGGTCGGTCTCCCGGATCTGCGCCAGCATGAAGCCGCGCAACGGCGTGGTGGTCAGCGTCCAGGCGGTCTGGAAGTCGATCTCGCCATTGAGGTACGGCGCCATGCCGGTGCTCCAGGCCTTGTCCCAGGTCGGCATCATCACCATCGCGGTGAGGAACAGGGCCAGGCCCAGCAGCACCTGGTTGGACGGGGTCTGCCCGGTACCCAGCGCCTGGCGCAGCAGGCCCAGCACGATGATGATGCGGGTGAACGAGGTCAGCACCAGCAACATCGACGGGATCAGGGTGATCGCCGTCATCAGCAGCAGGGTCTGCAGCGGCAGGCTGACCGGCGCACCTCCGATCTTGCCGACGTTGATGTCCGGCAGTGGCGTGGTCGGTGCGCCGGGTGCAGCGAAGGCCAGTGCCGGCAACAGGCACAGGGCGAGCATCAGCAGCCACGGCATCAGGGTGGCAAGACGGGTACGGGCGACACGCATGTCAGGGGTCCTTGCGCAGCCGCTGCTGCAGCAGCTGGGCGAAATTCGGAAGATTCTTGAAGTCCGGCACGCGCACGGGCGCGGGCGGCGGCAGCGGTTCGGGCAGGGTGTGCAGGGTGTTGATGCCGCCGGCGGTGACGCCCAGCAGCAGCTGCTGGCCGTTGACCTCGACCACCACCACGCGCTCCTTGGCACCGACACTCAGGCTGGCCACCACCTTCATGCCTTCGGCCGGGCGGAAACCACTGCCGGGCAGGCGCTTGAGCAGCCAGCCGAGGCCGATGACCAGCGCCAGCACTGCCAGCAGCGCCAGCACCGCGCCGAACAGGCTCGGTGCGGCGGCTGCGTGCTGGCCGATCTGCGGGCCGGCCGGAGCGGCGGTCTTGCCGACCGCCAGCAGGGTGGAGGCCAGCAGGCTCAACGCAGTCTCCGGATCCGCTCGCTCGGGCTGACCACATCGGTCAGGCGCACGCCGAAGCGGTCATTGATCACCACCACTTCGCCATGGGCGATCAGGGTGCCGTTGACGAACACATCCAGCGACTCGCCGGCACCACGTTCCAGTTCCACCACCGAACCCTGGTTGAGCTGCAGCAGGTTGCGGATCGGCAGGCGCGCGCGACCGACTTCCAGCGACAGCGTCACCGGTACGTCGAGGATCACGTCCAGGTTCAGGTCCGGGCCGTTCGCCTCATCGGCCTGCAGGCTGCTGAACTGGGCCGGAGTGGGTTCGAGGGCGTCGATATCGTTCATTGCGGGTCTTCCTGGATGACGGGTACGCGCGGGCGGGTGCCCGGCGGATGGGTAGCGGTGATCTTCACGGCGTTCATGCCGTTGGCGATGCCGAACTCGCCGGTGAACACCGGGATGTTCTCCACGCACACCGGCACCTGCGGGCTCAGCTCGATCGGCAGGATGTCGCCGACCTTCAGCTGGGTCAGGTCGCGCAGGGTCATGCGCTTGCTGGCCAGGACGCTGGACAGGGTGACTTCGGCGATGTTGAGCTGTTCACGCAGGGTCTTGCCCCAGCTCTCGTCGCGGTCGTTGCGGTCGCTCTGGATGCCGGCATCGAGCAGCTCGCGGATCGGCTCCAGCATCGAGTACGGCAGGGTCACGTGGATGTCGCCGCCACCGCCATCGAGCTCGACGTGCAGGCGGCACACCACCACGTACTCGCGCGGCGTCACGATGTTGGCGAAGTGCGGGTTGATCTCCGAATTGATGTATTCGAAGTCGACATCCATCACCGGTGCCCAGGCCTCGCGCAGGTCGGCGAAGGTCTGCTTCAGCAGCAGGTGGATCACCCGCATTTCGGTGGCGGTGAACTCGCGGCCTTCGATGCGGGTGGGGTAGCGCCCGTCGCCACCGAAGAAGTTGTCGACGATGGCGAACACCAGGGTCGGCTCGAACACGATCAGGCCGGTACCGCGCAGCGGCTTGAAGCGGATCAGGTTCAGGTTGGTCGGCACATACAGCGAGTGCATGTAGTCGTTGAACTTGATCAGCTCGATGCCGCGCACCGACAGCTCGGCCGAGCGGCGGATCAGGTTGAACAGGCCGATCCGCCACAGGCGCGCGAAACGCTCGTGGACCATTTCCAGGGTTGGCATGCGACCGCGGATGATGCGGTCCTGGCTGGCGAAGTCGTACGAGCGCGCTTCGCCGGACGGCGGTTCCGGATCGGTTTCGACCGCGCCACTGTCCACGCCGTGGAGCAGGGCATCGATCTCGTCCTGGGACAACAGATCATTCATCGGTGGGCCCTTACTGGGTCACGAAGCTGGTGAACAGCAGGTCGTCGGCACCATTGCTGCCGGTCTCGGCCTTGAGCACTTTCTGCACTTCGGCCAGCGACGCAGCCTGCAGCTTCTGCTTGCCGGCGACATCGGCGATCTGGTCCGGGCTGACCTGCGAGAACAGCATCAGCAGGCGTGCGCGGATGGCGGGTGCATGGGTCTTGATCGCTTCCAGCGCGGCCGGGTCGCGGGTCATCAGCTGCACTTCCAGCTGCAGGTAGCGCGGGCCATCGACCGGGCCGTTGAGGTTGACCACGAAGGCCGGGTCCAGCGCGAAATACTGGGCCGGTGCCGGGGTCGTGGTCTTCTTCGGGGCCTGCGCGGCCTTGTCTTCGTGCTTGGACTGGGTGAAGAACCAGACGCCGCCACCGGCGGCAGCGGCGGCCAGTACGGCCACCAGTGCGGTGATCAGGATCGGACTGCGCGGCTTGGCGGCCTTGTCCTTCTCGGCGGTCTTCTTGGTTTTGTCAGCGGCTGCGGCCACGGGGTGAAGCTCCTGAGGGTTGCTTCACCGGGATATGCAAGGGGTGTGCCGAAGATGGGGCCGAGGGGGGTGACGGAATTCCGTCGGGTTCCGGCGTTCCGCCGGGCATGGCCCGGCGCTACCCTGTTCTGGTGGGTGCCAACCTTGGTTGGCACGCCTGTCAGGCGTAGGCGTCCAGCAACCCGCGCTGGCGGATCAACTGTGCGGACGACACGTTGGTGTCGCCCGGCGACGGTTCTCCGTCACCGGCGGTCCCACCGTTGCCAGATGCTCCCGACGCATTGCCGTCGCCCCCCGGGGCCTGGTGGCCAACATCAGCGTGTGCCAGCTGGAAGCCCTGTTCGCCCAGCAGCTCGCGCAGGCGCGGCAGGCTGCTTTCCAGAGCCTGCCGCACGTCCACGTGCGGGCTGCTGAAGCTGGCATGCACCTTGTCGCCGTTCAACTGCAGGCGCACGTCGACCGGGCCCATATCGTCCGGGCTCAGGCGGATATGGGCGTGGCCGATTTTCTGGTCGGCCAGCCAGCCCAGGCGTGCGCCAATGGCCTGGTCGAAGCCGTCGTCACCCAGCACCGGCTTCGGTGTGGGTTCGCCATTGAAGATCGCGTTGCCGGTGGCGAGCGCCGCCTTCATGTCCTGTACGGCGGCCCCCGCCGGTGCATGCAGCAGTGGTGCACTGGTGCGGTCGCCAACGGCGGCCACGTCACTGCCTTCGCCGCGCTCGCTGCGCTTGCCGGGCAGGATCATCTCCGGCAGTGGCAGCGCGCTGGCATCGTCCGCGCTGGTCGCCGCCGGTTTGCCGTCGGCCGTCGCTGCGGTGGCCGCTGCTGGCGCGGTTGCAGGCAGTGCCGGGTTCGCGGCAGGGGCAACGGGCAGTGCGCTGCCGTCGCTGGCCTGCGACGGTGCAGCGGTGGTCGGCAGGGCAGCGGCCGGATCCACGGGCGTCGGCATCGCCAGCACCAGGCCGGCCAGACCGAGCGGCGGCCAAGGGGCGTCTTCGGTCGCGGCGGGCTTGTCCTTGTCGGTAGCGGGTGCAGCCGGGGTCACGGCAACGGGCGCTGGCGGCGGCGCTTCAGCGGTTACCGCTTCGGCGTCGCTGCGTTCGCCTGGTGCCTGGCCACTGCTGTCTGTGGTCGACGGCTGGCTCGACGTGGATGGCGACGGCGTGGTGGCGCTGCCGGCAGGGGCGGGTGCAGAGGGCGCGCCGTCCTGCAGCAGCTGGCTGAAGTCCTTTCTGCCTTCGCTGCGCGGGGCGCGCGCCGCACTGTTGCTGGTGGCCGGCGTGGCAGGGTTGGCGCTGCCGGCGAGTGAGGAGGGCATCACGAGCGACCTCCCTGCTCGGTGCCGTCCTGGTCTTCGGCCTGGACCAGGCGCGCGCGGCGCGCACCGATATCGTCCATCTCGCGCTGGTCGCGGCGGTCGGTCACCACTTTTTCCTGCGCGCGGTAGCTGGCGGCAAGCTGTTCCAGCACGGCCTTGTCACGGCTGGCCAGGATCAGCCGGGCGCGCTCGGCTTCCACCTTTTCGCGGTTGCCATTGACCGTGGCCTGCTGCTGTTCGACGGCACTGTCCAACCGGTCGAGGAAAGCGCGTCGGTTCAGCAGCTGCGCCGGGCTGGTGGCGGCCATCTGTGCGTTGGCGTACTCCTCGGCGTAGCGGCGCAGTTCGTCCAGTCGCGATAGATGGGTATCGAGCACGCGCTGGCGTTCGGCCAGGTCGCGGGCGACCGCGTCCTCGTGTTCCTGGGCCCGCTTGAGCAGGGGATCAATGCGCTTGGACTGGTTCATGGCTTAACTCTCTTGTTCCACCAGGCGCTGCAGCGCCGCCTGGCTGTGCGGGAGATCTGCGGCCTTGGCAACGTCCTGGCCGAGGAACTCCATGATTTCCGGCCAGCGTTCCAGGGCTTCGTCGGTGGCCGCGTCGTTGCCGCGCTGGTAGGCACCGATGGCGATCAGGTCACGGTTGGCCGAGTAGGCCGAGACCAGTCGCTTCAATTTGCGGATGCGCAGGCGCCACGGCTCGTCAGCGATTTCCGTGACCACACGGCTGACCGACGATTCAACGTCGATGGCCGGGTACAGGCCGCTGTCGGCCACGCGCCGCGAGAGCAGGATGTGGCCGTCGAGGATCGCGCGCGCCGCATCGGCGATCGGGTCCTGCGGATCATCGCCTTCGGTCAGCACCGTGTAGAACGCAGTGATCGAGCCACGGCCCTTGGCGCCATTGCCGGCGCGTTCGACCAGTGCCGGCAGCTTGGCGAACACCGATGGCGGGTAGCCGCGGGTGGTCGGCGGCTCGCCCACCGACAGGCCGATCTCGCGCTGCGCCTGGGCAAAGCGGGTCAGCGAGTCCATCAGCAGCAGCACGTTCAGTCCCTGGTCGCGGAACCATTCGGCGATGGCGGTAGCGCGGTAGGCACCGTGCAGGCGCGCCAGCGGCGGCCGGTCGGCGGGACTGGCCACCACCACGGCGCGGCGGAGGCCTTCCTCGCCCAGCGTGGTCTCGACGAAATCGCGCACTTCGCGGCCACGTTCACCGATCAGGCCGACCACGATCACGTCGGCGGCGGTGTAGCGGGTCATCATGCCCAGCAATGTCGACTTGCCGACGCCGGAGCCGGCGAACAGGCCGACGCGCTGGCCGCGGCCGATCGGCAGCAGGGCGTTGATCGCGCGCACGCCCACGTCCAACGGCTGGGTGATCGGTTCGCGCGCCAGTGGATTGATCGACACGCCGGCCATGCCGACATGGCCTTCGGCGCGGATCGGGCCCTTGCCGTCCAGCGGCACGCCATCGCTGTCGATGACGCGGCCAAGCAGGCCTTCGCCCACTTCCACGCCACCGCGGCGCGCCGATGGCACCACCCGCGCATTGGGCAACAGGCCATGCAGCTCGGCACTGGGCATCAGGTAAGTGCGCTCGCCGGCGAAGCCGACCACTTCGGCATCGACCCAGCCGCCGTCGACCACTTCCACCTTGCAGCTGGCCCCCAGCGGCGCCTCGCAGCCGACGGCTTCCAGGGTCAGTCCGACCGCGCGGCGCAGCACGCCTTCGCGGATCAGGCCACGGCCATGGGCGGTATCCACGCGCAGTCCATCGAGGCGACGGGCCAGGCGCAGGTTGCGGGCCATGGCCCAGTCGGCCGGTGGCGGCGTCGGCTGCGGATCGGGGTTCATGCATTGGCTCCGGTCTGGCGGATCACCGCGTCCAGCGCGCCGCGCAGGCGGGCTTCCAGGGTGCCGTCGATGCGCACGGCTTCGGCGTGCACGCGTAGATCGCCGCGGCTGAGGCTGGTGTCTGGCACCAGGCGCTGTTGTGGCGGCAGGCTCAACAGCGGGGCGAGGGCGGCGATGTCATCCGGGTGCAGTCGCACTTCGACCTCGCGGGTGCTGCCACCCACCGCGTCGATGGCCTCACCGACCAGCTGTGCCAGCAGTGCCGGGTCAGCTTCATAGGCGCGGCCGACCAGCGCACCGGCGATGCGTACCGCCAGCTCACCGAGTGCGCCGACCACTTCGTTCTCCAGCCGCACCAGGGGGCGGCTGAAGTTGTCGAGGATGCCTTCGATCTGCGCGGCGAGGCGACGCACTTCGGCCTGGCCCTGGCCGTAACCTTCGGCATGGCCGTGCTGGAAGCCTTCCTTCTCGGCGCTGTCCTGGATGGCCTGGATTTCCTCCAGGGTCGGCAGCTGCAGCGGCGGCTCCGGCTCGTGTTCCGGGTCCGGCTCAGTGAGTTCGAACGCATCCTCCTGCTCCAGCACCGGTTCGGGCTGGGCCAGCAGGTCCGGGGCAAGCCAGCGCACGACGTTGCTCACAGCATGGCCTCCGCGCTGCCACCGATGGTGACGGTGCCTTCATCGGCCATGCGCTTGACGATGGCCAGGATCTCGCGCTGTGCGCCTTCCACGTCGGACAGGCGCACCGGGCCACGGGCTTCCATGTCTTCCAGCAGGATTTCGGCCGCGCGCTGCGACATGTTGCGGGTGATCTTGTCGCGCACCTTGATGTCGGCACCGCGCAGGGCCAGGCCCAGGCGCTCGCCGCTCACTTCGCGCAGCACCAGCTGCATTTCGCGGTCATCCAGGTCGACCAGATCGTCGAACACGAACATCAGGTCCTGGATGCGGTTGCTCAACGGCGCATCGATGCGGGCGATTTCGCCCAGGATCGCCTGGTCCTGGCCGCTGTCCATGAAGTTCAGTATGTTGGCCGCGCACTGCACGCCGCCGATGTTGGACGATTTCAGGTTCTGGTTGCCGGCGAACTGGCGCTCCATGATCTCGTTGAGTTCATTGAGTGCGTTCGGCGGAATGCCGTCGAGGGTGGCGATGCGCAGCAGCACGTCCACGCGGGTACGGTCCGGCAGCAGTTTCAGCGCGTCGGCGGCCTGGTCGGTTTCCAGGTGCGCCATCACGATGGCGATGATCTGCGGGTGCTCGTTGCGCACCAGGTCGGCCACCGCACGCGGGTCCATCCACTTCAGCGCATCCAGGCCGGTGGTGTTGCGGCCGAGCAGGATGCGGTCGATCAGGTTGCCGGCCTTCTCGCTGCCCAGCGCCTGCACCAGCATGTTGCGGATGTAGTCGTCCGAGCCCACGCCCAGCGAGGTCTTCGAGCCCAGCTCCTGGCCGAACTGGTCCATCACCCGTTCCACCTGCTCGCGGGTGATGTCGGTCATGGTGGCCATGGCGATGCCGATCTTCTGCACTTCCTTGGGTTCCATGTGGCGCAGCACTTCGGCCGCATCCAGCTCACCCAGGGACAGCAGCAGCACGGCCGCGCGCTGTACGCCGGTCAGTTGTGCCTCAGTCATTGGCCACCCAGCCCTTGACCACCTGGGCCACGCGCTTGGAGTCGGTCTTCACGGCTTCACGCGCCATCCGCAGTCGTTCCTCATAAGAATCCACCGGCAGGGCCAGTGCGTCTGGTCCGGCCAGGCTGGCCCGGTCGGCGCCCAGCGCCGGCAGCGGCATGCCATCGTCATCGACCAGCTGTACGTCCGCGGTGTGCGGTTCCAGAGCCTGTTCGTCGTTCTTCTTGTTCTGGCCGGTGATCGCACGCAGTGCCGGGCGCAGCACACCGAACAGCAGCGCCAGCACCACCACCGCGCCGAGCAGCATGCGGCCGGCATCGTGCACCCACGGCAGCTCCCACCAGGCCGGCCCTTCGACCGGCGTGGTATCCCGCACGAACGGGGCATTCATCACCGACACGGTATCGCCACGCTCGGCGTTGAAGCCGACGGCCTGCTTGACCAGCGCTTCGACGCGGGTCAGTTCGGCGGCCGACAGCGGCTGCGGGCTCATCTTGCCGTTGGCGCCGGCGCGCGGCACGTTGTCCACCAGCACCGCCACCGAGACGCGCTTGATGCGGCCTGCCGGCTGGCGGGTGTGCTGCAGGGTGCGGTCCAGCTCGTAGTTGCGGGTGGCGTTCTTGCTGCTTTCGGTCGGGGTCTGCGCGGTGGCCGGTGCAGCCTGCTGGCCCGGCGGGCTGTTGCTGGTGGCACCCGGCACACCCTGCGGGCCAGGGGTGCTGGTGGTGTTCTCGCTCATCTGCTCGCTGCGCAGCTTCTGCGGCTCACCGTTGTAGAGCTCGCGGGCCTCCTCGGTCACCGAGAAATCCATGTCCACGCTCACTTCCGGGTTGACGCGGCCAGGGCCGGTCATCGGTTCCAGCAGCTCGCGGATGCGCTGGTTGAACGAGGTTTCCTGGCGGCGCACCTGCTCGAACTGGGCAGCGTTGACCGCCGCTTCGCTGTTCGGGTCGGTGATGCTGAGCATGCGCCCACTCTGGTCGACCACGGTCACCCGCTCCGGCGCGAGATCCGGGATGCTGGCCGCAACCATGTGCACGATGGCATCCACCTGGCTGCGTTCCAGCTGCTGGCCACCACGCAGTTCCAGGGTGACCGAGGCACTGGCTACGTCGCGCTGGCGGGTGAAGGCGCTGGGCTTGGGAATAGCCAGGTGCACGCGCGAATCGCGCACCGGGCGCAGCGTGTTGATGGTGCGCGACAGTTCGGTTTCCAGCGCGTGCTGATAGCGCGCGCTTTCGACGAACTGGCTCACACCGAAGCCCGGGTCGCGTTCCATCAGCTCGAAGCCGAGCTTGCCACTGTCGGTCAGGCCGGAACCGGCCAGCTTCAGGCGGGCGTCGTGCAGGTTCTTTTCCGGCACGGTGATGCCACCGGTGGCCGGGTCGAGCGCGAACGGAATCTGCGCGGCGCGCAGCAGGTCGGTGGCTTCAGCGGTGGCCTTCTGGTCCAGGCCGGTGTACAGCGGGACCATGCCCGGCTTCTGCGACCAGAAGAACACGGACAGGCCTGCCGCCACCGCCACCGCGATCATCGCCATCAGGCCCAGCCGACGGGTGATCTGCAGGCTCTGCAGGCGGTCGAACCATTGCCCGGCCTTTTCGGCGTTCAGGCTGTCCTTGGAGAGCGTCAGTGCCATGCGTCTCTATTCCTTACAGCGGCATGTTCATCACGTCCTGGTAAGCCTGGACGAGACGGTTGCGGACTTCCACGGTGGCGCGGAAGGCGATCTGGGACTGCTGCGAGGCGACCATCACCTTGGCGAGGTCGGCGCTGGGGTCGCCCATTTCGAAGGCCTTGGCGAGGGCGCCGGATTTCTGTTGCGCATCGTTGACGCCGGCAATCGCACCACGCAGGGTTTCGGTGAAGCTGGCCGGCTGGGCCTGCGGTGCATCCAGCACCGTGCCCGGCAGGGCGTTGCTGCGAGGCGTTTCGCCCAGCGGGTTGAGCGCCGGCTGTCCCATCTGGGTCTGATAGGAGCGGATCTGCGAAAGGATCGAAGTGACGGAGTGGGACATCTGCAACGGTTCCAGAAACAGGGATGGGGTTGTCTGCTGTAGCCAGTGCAAGTGCCGTGCCGAAACCGGTTTTCGATTCAGTGAAGTGAGGGTGGGGGTGTTTGGTGGCAGGGCTGCGCCCTGCACCCGCAGAGGCCACGTCAACATCAACGTCAAAATCGGGCTATCCGTGGGGTGGCGGGGTGGGTCCGGTTACGGGGGACGCCGTAAACCCGTCCTTGGGGGCTTGGCCGCGTCATCCATGCCGCGGACACCCCCGCAACCGGACCCACCCCGCCTTCGACAGTGGGCCGCGATCTGTTGGAACCTGCTGCTGATGGTGCTTCTGATGGTGCTTCTGATGATGGTGGGTGCCGACCGTTGGTCGGCACGGGGTCGGATCCCGTTGCAACGCAACCGGCTCTGACTCCGGTCGTGGCGCCGTTTAACCGGCGTCGGTTTTCTGGCCTATGGCTGCAGGGTCCATCGGCCGGAATTCTGGCGCTGGCGCGGGGCAATGGGTCCGTCGTGCTGGGTGTAGATGAAGCGACCCTGGCGGTCGCTCTGGCAGGTCAGCAGCAGGGTGTAGTGGGCGGGGCCGGCCGGGTGGGCCTCGGTCATGTGGAGTTCCGCGATATGCGGGGCCAGGCGCTGGTAGCGGTAGCTGCCGCCGATGCGCAGGTCGGTGCCGAGGATGTCGAGCACGTACTGGCTGCCGGCGAAGCTGACCTGGACCATGCGTCCGGCATTGGGGTTGTCCGGGGCGTACAGCGGGTCGCTGAGGTTGGTGAACTGGCGCTGGTCGAGCGTGGCGGGCAGGATGCAGTTGGCCGCGGTGGCCAGGGCCGGGCAGAGCAGGACGGCGAGCAGGATCAAGCGATGCATGTGGACCTCCTTGGGATGTCCTTGCCAATGCACCGCAGTTCGGCGCTGCTGTCTTTAGGAAGACTTGTAAACGCGGGAGTTTCGGCTCCCTACCGCAGGTGGCACTTTGACCCCTGCGAGTTCGTTCAGCTGGTCGGCGCGGCGTGCTCGCATTCGACGCCTCGCATGGGCTTCGGGTTAACCGTTGCCTCGGGCATTTGAGGAGCGTTCCTTCACTTCCTGCAGCCACGCTTCGAACATATCGGAAGGCAGGAGATCTTCGGTATTGGAGAAATGGAGATCGTGGCTGAACTTGACGCTCAGCTTTTCCGTAACGGCGTCGAAGTGCGCCTTCAGCTGGGTAGGGGGTTCTCGATCATGATTCTTATGAAGTTCAAGTAGGCGATCAAGATCGTCCAAGAGAAAATCCAGCAGGGCGCTGCCACGGGAATCGGAAAGGTCAAACGGCTGACCACTTCCGGCCGCGGGAGCGTCGTTCAACTGGTTGGTCCTGTAGAGGTGACCGCCAATGTCATAGAAGACGTCTGCAGATGACGTCCCATCTTCCGCTGCACCGTACAGGTAGACCCCATCCACGCGATGCTCTCCGTACTCCAGGCAAACGCTCAGCATTGATTCCAGTATTTCCTGCATGGAATCTTCGAAGGTCCCGTTCATGGCATTCCCTGGTCGAAATCACAACCCTTGAGGCTATTGCGTAACGAAGCAGAACGCATTGGGAAAAGTTGTAAATCTCAAAAACACGAACGCCCGGGCAAGCCCAGGCGTTCGTGCCCCCTTCATGCTGGTAGCGCGCTTCAGCCGGCCAGTTCGGCCTGCTCGCGTTCGATGCCGTACTTGCGCAGCTTTTCCACCAGGGTGGTGCGGCGCAGGCCGAGCAGCTGGGCGGCATGGGCGACCACGCCCTGGGTCCGTTCCAGTGCTTCGTTGATCAGGCCCAGTTCGATGTTGGCCATGTGGTTGCGCAGGTCCATGCCTTCGTCGGGCAGGGCGGCCGGTGCCGCCGGGCGATTGACGGCGATGCCGTGCTCCAGCGCCGGCTGGTTGCCGCTGCCGGGCGTGTGGAACGAGAAGCTGCGCAGGTCCAGTCGCTCTTCGCTGGTGGCGGGCTGTGCCGGCGCCGGCGTAGCGACGGCGGCCAGCGCGGCATCGCCACGGTAGCGGGCCGGCAGGTCCTGTACGCGCACCGATCCACCCGGATGCAGCACGGCCAGGCGCTCGACCAGGTTGGTCAGCTCGCGCACGTTGCCCGGCCACTCGTAGCCGGCCAGTGCCTGCAGGGCTTCCGGGGTGAAGCGCACTTCGCCACGGCCGGTTCGTGCCAGCTGTGCGGCGATGGTTTCCACCAGTGCCGGCAGGTCCTCGCGACGCTCGCGCAGCGCGGGTACTTCAATGGGGAACACGTTGAGGCGGTAGAACAGATCCTCACGGAACTTGCCTTCGGCGATGCGGGTTTCCAGATCACGGTGGGTCGCGGCCACGACACGCACGTTGCAGCGGATGGTCTGGTTGCCACCGACGCGCTCGAAGCTGCGTTCCTGCAGCACGCGCAGCAGCTTCACCTGCATCGGCAGGCTCATGTCGCCAATTTCGTCCAGCAGCAGGGTGCCGCCTTCGGCCATCTCGAAGCGGCCCTTGCGCGCGGTCAATGCGCCGGTGAAGGCACCCTTTTCGTGACCGAACAGTTCGCTTTCCAGCAGGTCGGCCGGAATGGCGCCGCAGTTGATCGCCACGAACGGGCCATCACGGCGCGGCGAGCGCTGGTGGATGGCGCGCGACACCACTTCCTTGCCGGTGCCGGATTCGCCCAGCACCAGCACGGTGGTGTCGAACGCGGCGACCTGCTCGATCATGGTGCGCAGCGCGGTGACCGCCGGGCCGTTGCCGGTCGGTCCCTGCTCCTGCGCCGCACCGGCCTGGTGCTCGGCATCCAGGCGCTTGAGGCTGGCGCGGCGCAGCAGGGCTTCCATCTGCGCGTGGCGCAGCGGCGTCTCCAGCGGCCAGATGTTGGCTTCGTGCAGGCCGTGCTGCTGCGCGAAGGCTGCGGCATCACCGTCGGCCAGCAGTACCGGCGGTGGCAGGCTGCTGCCGCCCAGCCAGTTGTAGAGTGCGGTGCTGGCGGCGTTGTCGTCCAGGCTGCCGACGATCACTGCCATCCAATCGTTCTGGCGCTGCCGGCCCAGATCGAAGTCGGCCGCGTCGGAGACCCAGCGCGGGTTGAAGTCCATGAACTCCAGCAGGGCAACGGTGCGCTCTGCACGCACGGCGTCGTTGTCCAGCACAAGGATGCGCGATTCGCTCACGACTGTTCCTCCCTGAGGCCTTCCAGGATCGGCATGACTTCCTGGATGTAGGACAGCTTGCTGACGAAATTGTCGGCACCGGCACGCAGCGCGTGCTCGCGGTGCTCGGCGTCGTCGAAGTGGCTGGCGATCACGATGTACGGTGCGTCGTCCTGCGACTTGATCAGGCGGGTGGCCTGCAGGCCGCCCATCTCAGGCATTGCCAGATCCATCAATACGACCTGCGGGCGCAACGTTTCCGAACGCTCGATCGCTTCCAGGCCGTTGCCGGCGCTGCCGACGATCTGCAGCCAGTCGATCTTGCGGAAGTGGCGCATTGCCGCGTTGATGAAGCCCTCGTGGTCATCGACCAGCAGGACGGTAAGCTTGTTCATGTCCAACATCCTTTTCAGCCCACCCGGGCCAGCTGTGGTTGCCTGGCGCCGAGCCGACGCCGTTCACGGGCCGGGGCGATGTCCAGTTGTTCCCGGTATTTTGCGACGGTTCGGCGGGCAATGTTCACCCCCTGGCGTGACAACAGGCCGGCGATCGCCTCATCGGCCAGTGGCCGACCGGCCGGTTCGGCGTCGATCAGGCGGCGGACCATGGCCTTGACCGCCTGCCCGGAGACGCTGGCGCCTTCCAGTCGGACGGCGAAGAAATGCTTCAGTTCGAAGGTGCCGCGCGGGGTCTGCAGGAACTTGCCGGTGGTGATGCGCGAGACGGTGGACTCGTGCATGCCGATTTCCTCGGCCACTTCCTTCAGGGTCAGCGGTGCCATGGCTTCCTCGCCACGCACCAGGAACGCGGCCTGGCGCTCGACGATCACCCGCGCGGTGCGCAGCAGGGTGTCGTAGCGCATCGACAGGCCGCGGCTGAACCAGCGCGCTTCCTGCAGCATCTCGCGCAGAGCCGGGGCGGCCTCACTGGTCTCTGCCAGCGCCTGTTCGTACTGGCTGTTGATGGAGACGCGGCGACTGGTGGCCGGGTTCAATGCCACCTTCCACTGGCCATCGGCGTGCCAGGCGACCACATCCGGAACCACAACGGCATTGCGTTCCGGCAGCAGGCTGTCGCCTGGGCGTGGCTGCAGCGACAGGATCAGGCGTACCGCTTCGCGCACATCGTCGATCTCGGCGTCGTGCTGGCGGGCGAGGGCGGGGTAATCATGTGCGGCCAGCGCATCGAGTGCGCCGTCCAGGATGCGCGTGGCCAGGTGGCGGGCGGGCACCGCGCCGTGAAGGCTGCGCAGCTGCGCCTGCAGGCCCTCGCGCAGGTCCTGGGCGGCCATGCCGGCCGGGTCACCGTGCAGCAGCTGCTGGCGGATGGCTTCGACGCCGTCGGCGTCGATGTCGAACTGGGCGCTGGCCAGCAGCTGCAGCTGGCCCAGTGGCGCCTGCAGGTAGCCAGCCTCGTCGCAGTGGTCCAGCCAGAATGCGGCCACTGCCAGCTGGCGGTCATCCATGTCCAGCGACAGACGCTGCAGCACGCGCAGCTGCGGGTCGGTCGATTCGCCGGCGGCGATGCGCGCCATGCGGTCGTCGTCGCCGTCCTGCCAGCTGGCGCCGGCCACGTCCCACATCGACGACTCGGGCAGCTCGTCGAACGCGGCGGTTTCCAGCGTCGCGGTGGCAACGTCGGTGGCGTCGGCGGCCGGTGCTTCGGGCTCTTCGATTTCCAGCAGGGGATTGGAGTCCAGCAGGCGCTGGATTTCCTGTTCCAGGTGCAGGCCATCAAGCTGCAGCAGCCGGATCGACTGCAGCAGCTGCGGGGTGAGGTGAAGTTGTTGGCCCAGCTGGGTCGAGAGTGCAGCCTTCATCGTGGTTCCCCGGCGCCGCTCCCCGGCGCCTTGTGGAACGCATCTTGCTTTTGATCCGGCGGGGGCGGAATCGGGGGGTTCCTGAGGAGCTTCGTGAATTTCCTGACGGCGTGTGGGGATATTCCCTACAGTGGCGCGGAATGTTGACGATGATCGCTGCTAAGTTGCTGATTTCCGGTGCAAGGCCGGGATTGATCGGGCTGCACCGTGTACGGATTCCTGTCGGGGAGTGTCGGGTTGACGGGAATTCGACGCCGGGTGCGGGTTGGCTGCGTCGGCTGTCGATAGAGACGATCACCGGTAGAGTCGACTGTCAGTCGACTGCTCTCCGATCAGACCAGGGAAAAGTCCCGCGCTCCGCGCGCAAGTCGACTGACAGTCGACTCTACCAACAGCCCACTCTACCGAGCCATCGCTTGGTCACGCCGAGGCTGGCGCTTACTCCAGCTCGTGCTGATGGCGCGCGGCCAGCAGCAGCAGATCGTTGGCGCGACGGCAGCCCAGTGACTCCATCATGCGTGCGCGGTGGGTTTCCACTGTCTTGACGCTGATGCCGAGGTCGGCGGCGATTTCCTTGTTGCTCTCGCCCTTGCCGATGCGGCGCAGGATCTCGCGCTGGCGCGGCGACAGTGCGGCGATGCCGGTGGGTTTCTCGCGCCCGAGCATCGGTGCCAGCATCTTGGCGGAGATCTGCGGGCTCAGGAACACCTGGCCGGCACGCGCCGCGCGAAGCGCCAGCTCCAGTTCCTGCGGTGCCGCATCCTTGACCACGAACCCGACCGCGCCGCGGTCGAGGGCATCGCGCACGTGCGCGGCGTCGTCGTGCATGGTCATCATCACAACCCGGGTACCGGGCGCGCGCAGCCGGATATCGCTGAGCGCTTCCAGACCCGTACGGCCAGGCAATGACAGGTCCATCAGGACCACGTCCGGGGCGTGCTGCAGGGCCAGCTGCAGCGCCTGTTCGGCGTTGCTGGCCTCTGCAACCAGCTGCACGTCGGCAAACCCCTGCAGCAGCCGCGCCAGGCCGGCGCGGACCAGGGTGTGATCGTCGACGATGAGAACTCGCACAGGCACGCAGCATGTCCGTGTAGGGGAGTCCACCTTAACTTAGCTGAACGGGCGCGCCAAGGCTTGCCCGCCAAGCGTGATGGTGGCAGGTTTCAGCGCGCCCGGCGTGCCTCGGCCACCTGACGCCGGTGCAGGCGGAACAGGTGGCGCTCCATGGCCATTTCCAGGCCATCGCCAAGGCGCTGGAAGCGCAGCCACAGATAGTGGCCGCCGCCGCCATCGGCCGCTTCGGCAATCACTTCCACCGGCAGGTCGATATGGTCGGGCAGCCAATCACTGGGCTGCAGACGGACCAGGCCCGCCTGGCCGGGGCTGGCGCCACTGCGCGGGCCCAGTTGCAGGCGGATGCCACGGCGCGACCAGCGCACCGGGCGCAGGGTCAGTTCCTGGCCCTGCTGGCGGACCAGGCGGCCAAGCAACACCATCGCCAGATCCAGCTTCGCCTCCAGCCGCTGCAATTGCAGGCTGGCTTCATTGCGGTCGTCATGCTCGTCAACGCGGCTGTCTTCAACCAGCGCCAGGCTGCGCAGCAGGCCCTCGGCACTGCCGGTACGGCCGGTGCCACTGCCTGCCTGGAATTCGGCGGGCAGTGCCAGCTCGCAGCTGAGCGTTTCGTCGAACAGCTCGCTTTCGGCGGGATGGTGCAGCGACGTTGTCGGCAGTTGGGTCATGCCAGCGATTCTGCCTGCAGGTAGGCATGGGCCGCGCGAAGAGAGCGCTGGCCGTCATTCATCAGTGCTGCCACCGCATCGCGACGCTGGCGCAGCAGGCCCAGCAGGTTCTGCTGGCGTTCGAACAGCGCACTGAGTGGTGCGTGGTCGTCCGAGGTCAGCGGCTGGCTGAGCAGGGCATGCAGCGTGCTGTCGTGACCGTCTAGCAGGCTGTCGGCCTGGTCGAGGGCGTCTTCGCCCAGGGCCTTTTCGAAGGCGTCCAGCTGGGCGTGCAGTTCGTGCAGGCTCATGGGGCCACCGCAGCCGGGCGGCGCTGTTCCATCGGGATCGCATTCCAGGCGCTGTCGATCTCGCCCAGCAACTGCAGGGATTCATCGAGGGCGGCACGGTCGTTGTGCAGGTTGGCCTCGGTCAGGCGCTGCAGCACGTAGTCGTAGAGTGCCGACAGGTTCCCGGCGATTTCACCGCCAGCCTCATGATCCAGCGAGCCATTGAGGTGGCCGACGATCGCGCAGACCTCGCCGATCGCCTTGCCCTTGCCGGCCTGGTCGCCACGCTCGAGGCTGGCCAGGGCGCGCCGCACGCGCTCCAGCGCGCCGGCCAGCAGCATCGCCACCAGCTTGTGCGGATCGGCATCGGCGACCGCACTGGTCACTCCCACCTGGCGGTACTGCTCGGCATATTGACGGCTGGAACCGTACATTCGTGATTCTCCTTGCGCGGGGTGCCGCCGGACGGTCGTGGGGACCGCTGCCGGCGGTGCGGCGTTGATTGCTGTTGCGTCCGTTATCGGTGCGTTACACGCCAAACTTGAGCGTTGCACGCCGTCCTTTAGCGGTTCAGCTGTGCCAGCTGCTGCTGCAGCGACGTATTGCTCTGCTGCAGCTTGCCCATCAGGCTGTCCAGTGCGATGAACTGCTTCTTGTAGCGCTCCTCCACGTTCTTCATGCGCGTGTCGAGGTCCTTGCGGCGCTTGTCGATGTTGTCCAGCGTGGTGTTGAGGCCCTTGGTGCGGGCGACGAAGGCACCTTCCTTGCCGACCGTGGTACTGACGTAGCCGTCGACCATGGTGTACAGCGTGCCGGCACCGCCGGTGTCGCCGGTGATTGCCGAGCGGATCTTCTCGGGCTGACTGGCCAGCGCGGCGGCAAACTTGGTGGCGTCCAGCACCAGGCTGCCGTCGGCGTTGGGGTAGCCACGCGTCTGCAGTCCCAGCGTTTTCGGGTCCAGGCCATCGGCGGACAGTTCCTTCAGCACGCCCGACATCACCGAGCGCAACTGGCTGGAGGCACCACGCATCTGCGCGTCGCCGGTCAGCGTGGCGGCTTCCTTGGTCTTGGCGTCGTACTTGGTCTCGGTGTTGATCGCCGCGATTGCTGCGTTGTAGGCGGTCACGAACTCCTGCATCACCTTGGTGGCTGCAGTGGTATCGGTGCTGATCACGACGGTGCTCTTGCCCTTGACCTTGAGGTTCAGGGTCAACCCCGGCACGGCGTCGGCCACGGTGTTGCTGGCGCTGACCACCGTGACGCCATCGATGGTCAGCTCGGCATCGGCTGCCGCGGTGTTTTCCTGGAGGCTGCCCACCAGTGCGGTCAGTTTCGGGTCGCTGCCGCCGTATTCGAGCTTGATGGCATTGGCGGCGCCGGTCTTTTCCTGGGCAATCGACAGGTACTGGTTGTCGCCCGAGGCGATCAGGGTCGCCTGCACGCCTTCCTTGCGGCCTGCGGCGTCGATCTTGTTGCGCACGGTGGTCAGCGTATCGCCGGCTTCCACCTCGACCTTCATCGTCTTTGCCTTGTCGCCGACGCCAACGGTCAGCGTCAAGGTTCCGGCGCCGAAGGTGTCGGTCTTCCCTACCGAGGTATTGGCAATCAGCTTGTGTGCGGTGGCAAGGGATTTCACCTCCACCTGGTGGGTGCCATTGGAGGCCGCTGCCTTGGTCGTGCCCAGGTCGTACAGTGCCACCGAGGCCGTCAGCACGTCGTCGGTGTTGGCCGGTTGCGCCTTGCCGGTGGCGGTCACGGTGCGGGTATCGAAGGCGGTGGTGGCCTTCAGTGCGGTCAGCGCGGTCTTCAGCTTGTCGAAGGCTGAAGTGACAGTGCCGATCGACGACAGCTGCATCTTGGCCTTGGACTGCTGCAGGTTCAGCGCGTTGTCGGCGGGCTTGCGGTCGGCTGCGACCAGCTGGTTGACGATGTCCGAGATGTTGAGCCCCGAGCCAATGCCACCGTATCCAAAGCTTGCCATGTGATTCTCCTGGTATCCGGGCCTGGCCGTCGTGCGGTGGCCCGTCGTCAACGAAAATAGCGGCCTGCGCCGCTGGGTCTTGAGGACTTCGTTGATGCACGTGCCGTGCCAATGGTCTGGCGCAGGTTCTGGCACGCGGGTTGCAGGAAGGCTGGGGCAGGGTGCGGGTAGGTTCACCGCGGGCTGCCGGGAGTCTGCAAAAAGCCCTCCCCCAATGCAGGGGAGGGATCAGGCTACTGACAATCGGGGGGAGACGAAGCCGCCCGGTACGTACAGTCAAAGGTACAGCGCTGAAAGAGAGGTCCGCAGGAGCGGGCGATGCCAAGCCGGTTCGGGAGCGATCCCGGGCCGGGCATGGCCCGCGCCTTCGTGCACCGTGGCTTCCGGGTTGCCGCTACCGTCGGTTCGATCCGACGGTAGCGGCGCCTTCTTGCCGTGGATCAGCGCAGCAGGCTGAGCACGCCCTGCGGCACCTGGTTGGCCTGGGCCAGCATGGCCGTACCGGCCTGCTGCAGGATCTGGGTGCGGGTCAGCTCTGCGGTTTCCTTGGCGAAGTCGGTGTCCTTGATGCGGCTGCGCGACGCCGACAGGTTTTCCGACGAGGTCTGCAGATTGGCCACGACCGAGGTGAAGCGGTTCTGGATCGCGCCGAGGTCGGCACGGGTGCTGTTGATCGCACCCAGGGCCTTGTCGACCACTTCCATCGCCTGCTGTGCACCAAGCACCGTGCTCACGTCCAGCTTCTGCACGTTGGCGGCGGTGGCGGTGCCAGCGGTGTAAGCACCGGCTGCGGTCTTCGCGCTCCACACGCCGGTCGCGGCGGTCAGATCGCTGCGCTCAAGCGCGATGTCGGCAGCGACGACGGCCTTGCCTTCCTTCACCGAGGTCAGTTTCATCGAGCCGTCGGCATTCGCCTCGGCATAGAGGCCGGCTTCGCCGATCTTTGCGTTGATCGCCGTGGCGACAGCCTTGGACGCGTCGGCAGTGGTGGCGCCGGCCTTGATCTCGACGGTGCCGATGTCCACGCCCATTACCTTGCCGGTAATGCGCGAGCCGTCGGTACTGGCGGCCAGTACGTCAGTTGCACCGCTTGCGAAGGTCGAGGTGCCGAGCGAACCCGCTTTCGCATCGATGGTCTTGTCGATGGCGATGGCCTGGCCGGCATTGGCGCCGACCTGGAACAGCTGGCTGGAGAACGTGCCGTCCAGCAGCTTGGTGCCGTTGAAGTCCGACTGCTTGGCGACGCGGTCGATTTCCGAGACCAGCTGGGTCACTTCGGCCTGCAGCGCCTTGCGGTCGCTGGCCGAGTTGGTGGCGTTGGAGGCCTGCACCGACAGCTCGCGGACGCGCTGCAGATTGTTGCCGATTTCGGTCAGCGAACCTTCGGCGACCTGGGCCAGCGAGATGCCGTCGTTGGCATTGCGGATGGCAACGTCGGTACCGCGGATCTGCGTGCCGAAGCGCTCGGAGATCGCCAGGCCGGCGGCGTCGTCCTTGGCGCTGTTGATGCGCGAACCGGAGGACAGGCGCTGGATGGTGGTGGCCAGCGAGCTGCCGCTGGTGCTCAGGTTGCGCTGAGCATTCAACGACATCGTATTGGTGTTGATGACTTGTGCCATGGTGCTTTTCCTTTGGCGAAGGTGGAACGTATTTCAGGATCCGGGCGCCGCGTCATGCGGCGCCCGGAGGTCGATCAGCGAGCGGATCAGCGCAGCAGGCTGAGCACGCCCTGCGGCACCTGGTTGGCCTGGGCCAGCATGGCCGTACCGGCCTGCTGCAGGATCTGGGTGCGGGTCAGCTCTGCGGTTTCCTTGGCGAAGTCGGTATCCTTGATGCGGCTGCGCGAAGCCGACAGGTTCTCCGACGAGGTCTGCAGGTTGGCCACGACCGAGGTGAAGCGGTTCTGGATCGCGCCGAGGTCGGCGCGGGTGCTGTTGATCGCACCCAGGGCCTTGTCGACCACTTCCATTGCCTGCTGTGCACCCTTCACGGTGGACACGTCGATCTTGTCGGCGAACTGCTTGCCCGGGACCGGGGTTGCCGCGGCGAAGCCGGCCAGCGAGCTGCCGATGGCAGTGAAAGCGCCCGCGTTGTTCACGCTGTCCTTGACCGAGGTCAGGGTCAGTGCGCCGGCGGCATCGGTTTCGGCCAGCACGCCGGTTTCGCCGATCTTGGCGTTGATGGCGGCAGCGACGGCCTTGCCGTTTGCAGCGGTGTTGGCGGCAGCGTCACCGACGCTCTTGACCGTCATGGCGCCGAAGTTGAAGACGGTGCCCTTGCTGTCGGTGATGGTGAACGCACCCACTGCGGTGTCGGTGTCAGCGGTACCGGCGATTGCGGTTGCGGTACCGCTGGAGAACTGTGCACCACCCAGGGCGTTGGCCTTGGCATCGATGGTCTTGTCGATGGCGATGGCCTGGCCGGCATTGGCGCCTACCTGGAACAGCTGGCTGGAGAACGTGCCGTCCAGCAGCTTGGTGCCGTTGAAGTCCGACTGCTTGGCGACGCGGTCGATTTCCGAGACCAGCTGGGTCACTTCAGCCTGCAGCGCCTTGCGGTCGCTGGCCGAGTTGGTGGCGTTGGACGCCTGCACCGACAGCTCGCGGACGCGCTGCAGGTTGTTGCCGATTTCGGTCAGCGAACCTTCGGCGACCTGGGCCAGCGAGATGCCGTCGTTGGCATTGCGGATGGCGACGTCGGTACCGCGGATCTGCGTGCCGAAGCGCTCGGAGATCGCCAGACCGGCGGCGTCGTCCTTGGCGCTGTTGATGCGCGAACCGGAGGACAGGCGCTGGATGGTGGTGGCCAGCGAGCTGCCGCTGGTGCTCAGGTTACGCTGAGCATTCAACGACATCGTATTGGTGTTGATGACTTGTGCCATGAGGAGAGGTCCTTGAGCGGTTGCACGTGAGTTGGGTTAGACGCCCCCGACGTGCCCCGGGGGCGGCTCATGTCAGCGCTGCAACAGGCTGAGCACGTTCTGCGGTACCTGGTTGGCCTGGGCCAGCATGGCCGTACCGGCCTGCTGCAGGATCTGGGTGCGGGTCAGTTCGGCGGTTTCCTTGGCGAAGTCGGTATCGCGGATGCGGCTGCGCGATGCGGACAGGTTCTCCGAGGAGGTCTGCAGGTTGGCCACCACCGAGGTGAAGCGGTTCTGGATCGCGCCGAGGTCGGCGCGCACGCTGTTGACCGATTCGAGGGCCTTGTCGACGATCGACAGCGCCTTCTGTGCGCCTTCGGCGGTGGTGACGTTCAGGTCCTTGACGAAGTTGGCCGTGGCGCCAGTCAGCAGGCCGCCGTTGGTGCTCGTTTCGGTCAGGCCCAGGCCGGCGATGGTCGCGGCGGTGGCGCCAGCCGGCGGGGTTGCGGCACTGACGCCCAGGGTGAAGGTCTGGCCGTCCTTGACCGAGGCCAGGCTGATCACACCGGCATTGACCGAGGCCATGACGCCGGTTTCGCCCAGCTTGTTGTTGATCGCGGCAGAGGTGGCCGAAGTGATCGATTCGCCCGCCTTCACGGTGAAGTCGTTGATGGTGACCGTGGTGGCGGTGCCGCCCGGCGGGGTCACCGAGATCTGCAGGCCGGAGTAGGTGGTGTCGGCGGTGGCCTTGTCGGCGGCGGCCAGGCTGGTGCCGGTGTAGCCGTTGGCGAAGGTTGCCGCGCCCAGCGAATCAGCCTTGGCGTTGACCACGCTGTTGATGGCGATGGCCTGGCCGGCATTGGCGCCGACCTGGAACAGCTGGCTGGTGAAGGAGCCGTCCAGCAGCTTGGTGCCATTGAAGTCAGCCTGCTTGGCCACGCGGTCGACTTCCGAGACCAGCTGGGTCACTTCAGCCTGCAGGGCCTTGCGGTCGCTGGCCGAGTTGGTGGCGTTGGAGGACTGCACGGCCAGTTCACGGATGCGCTGCAGGTTGTTGCCGACTTCGCTCAGCGAACCCTCGGCGACCTGGGCCAGCGAGATACCGTCGTTGGCGTTGCGGATGGCCACGTCCAGACCGCGGATCTGGGTGGTGAAGCGCTCGCTGATGGCCAGGCCGGCCGCGTCGTCCTTCGCGCTGTTGATGCGCAGGCCGGACGAGAGGCGCTGGATGGTGGTAGCGAGCGAGCTGCCGCTGGTGCTCAGGTTGCGCTGAGCGTTGAGCGACATCGTATTGGTGTTGATTACCTGTGCCATGGGGTCGTCTCCTCTTATATGGAACCCGTTGGTGAATGAAACGAAGCGCCGCCTGTTTTTTTGTGTGGCTGTGTGCTTCGCTGTTGCCAAATGAATAACGGCGCTTTGTCAACAACCTTTAGCCGTGAATTCCGTCGACGCTGAAATCCGGTGCCGGAGGCTGTTTTTCCGGGGTTTTCCAGCCCTGGCCGGGCGTGAAGGCGACCCCGGAAGGGGCGGTTGGGCATGCCCAACCAGCGCTGATGAAGGTATCGGCGGGGCAGGGCCTGGCTTGATGGGCAATCACGGAAAATGCGTGCAGCATGTTTCCGGTAGCGCCAGCCCACGCCCGGCGAGCGCGACGGAACGGGCACGCAGAAACGAAAAAGGCCGCGATGCAGGGCATCGCGGCCTTTCAGGGGTGACGCAGGAGATGCGTCAGCGGATCTTGTTGAACAACGACATCGACTGCATCTGCGAGAAGATCGTCTGTGCCGCCTGCAGCGCGGTGCTCTGCAGCTGGTACTGGCTCAGTGCATCGGCATAGTCCAGGTCGCGCATCTGCGACAACGTGGTCTTCAGGGTCACGCTGTTGGCTTCACGCATGTCGGCGGCATTGTCCAGTGCCTTCAGCTGCGCACCGCCGGCCGCACGCGAATCGATCATCCGCTCCGACGCACGAGCCACGTCGCGCAGGGCGCTCTGCAGTTCGTTCTGCTGCGCGCTCATCTTGGCGGTGGTGCCGGTGTCGGCATCAAGCGCGGCAATCAGTTTGTCCATGGTGTCGAAGATGTCGCGGCTGGTAGCCGGCTTCACACTGAAGCTGTCACCGGCAGCGGGTGCGCCGGTGATCTGCAGGCGCACACCGTTGACTTCCACGTTGTCACCAGCCTTGAACGCGCCGGTGCCGGTCACGTTGCCAGCGCCGTCCAGTACCTGGTACTGGTCGGCGGCGGTGAAGCGAATGCTGAAGGACTGGCCGTTCCAGCTGTCGCTGCCATCGCGGGTGATGTTGGTCAGCACGCCATTGCCGGTATTGCTGGCCGCGGCAACACCATCGACGAAGCCGTCGCCAGTAGGAATGCGCATGAAGATTTCGCTGCCGGGCAGGGCATCCCGCACATAGGTATCGGGGCCGACTTCAATCTGGCGCTGGGTCTGGTCGCCACGGTAGACCACCTTGCCATTGATCTTGGCGAACGGCGGATCGCCATCGTTGGTGCCGCCGAACACGTAGCGGCCGGTGCCGTCGTCGGCGTTGGCCAGCGACAGCAGGCCCTCGCGGATCTGGTTCAGTTCGGTGATCAGCGTTTTCTTGTCGGCGGCGCCCAGTGCCGGATTGCTGGCCTGGATGGTCAGGTCGTTGACGCGCGCCATCAGGTCGTTGACCTGGGCCAGGGTGTTCTCCTGTACGCCCAGTCGGTTCTGCACGTTGCCGGCATTCAGTTTCATCCGGTCCAGTGCGGCCAGGCTGCGGTCAAGCCCGACCGCCGCACCAGCGGCAACCGGATCGTCCTTGGCGCTGACGATCTTGCTGCCGGTGGCGATCTGCTGCTCCAGGTGGCTGAGCTTGGCCTGCTTGGCCATCATCAGCGACACGGACTGGTTGAACATCATGCTTGTGGAGATACGGCTGCTCATCGACGGACGGCTCCCAGGATGGTCTGGAACATGCTGTCGGCGGTGGAGATCAGCTGCGAGGCTGCCTGGTAGGCCTGTTGCAGGCGAAGCATGTCGGCCGCCTCTTCGTCCAGATTGACGCCGGATACTTCATCGCGTGCTTCCTGCGCCTTGTCATTGATCACCAGCTGCGCTTCCAGCGAATACTCGGCCGAGCGGGCGGCTGCACCTACCTGGGTGGTCAGGCCACCCAGGGCGCCGTTGAGGGTGACCGTGCCGCTGTTGAATGCCTTGGCGCTCTCCACCTTGGACAGCCTGGAGGCGTTGCTGTTGTCCGACGAGCCCGCCGGAGTCGGGGTGATGTTGAAGGTGTCGCCAACCTTCGGCGCACCGTCCAGCACGAAGCTCCAGCCATTGGCACTGATGGTCTGGCCGGGAGTATAGGTCTGCGGCGGGCCCCCATCGATGGTATAGGTGGTGGCCGAGGTGAACACGATCGCGGCCGGATTGCGCAGGTTGGCGTTGGTCGAATCGCTGACGGTGACACCGCTCAGCTTGCCGGTGCCCGTGTTGGACGTCGCCGCCGCGCCCTTCACCGCCGCGGCAGCGGCGATGCGCGACGGATCGGTGATCGCCACTTCCATGCTGCCCGCCACGCCTGCGGTCGGCTGCAGCAGGAAGCGGTCGTTGGCCGCCGGGGTACCGCCGACCACCAGCTTGACGCCGTTGATCACCAGTGGATCGGCGGCCGTACCGGTGCCGGTCAGCGGAACGTTGGCACCGGTGTCGGCACGGCTGGCCTTCCAGTTGGTGCCATCGAACTGCAGCACCACGTTCTGCGCGTCCAGCTTGCCGAGGTCGCCATAACTGGCGCTGAGGCTGGCGGTGCCGGTGTTGGCATTGTTGGCGGTGACGCGCGGGTTGCCGATGTTGAAGAAGTCACCCCCCAGCTGGCCATACAGGTCCACGCCCTGGTGATGCACCTGGTTGAAGCTCTCGGCCAGGCCTACCGCCAGCTTGCCCAGTTCGGCCTGGGCAGGTGTCAGCACGGTGTCGCGGAATTCCAGCAGGCCGCCGATCTGGCCACCGACCGCCTTCGGGTCGAGGCGGATGGTGTTGCCCTGCGTTTCCAGCGCCAGCTGCAGGCGCTCGGGCTGGTACGGGTCGGCCACGGTGGTGACCTTGGTCGCCGTGGTGCCCACCACCAGTGCGTTGCCGCCGGCGGTGTAGACATTCATGATGCCGCCGTCCTGGATCACCGCCGTGCCACCGGTGTAGCCGATCAGCTGGGTGATCAACTGGTCGCGGCGGTCGAGCAGGTCCGGTGCGGCGGTAGCGATGTTGGTGCCGATCGCACCGTTGATCTGCGCGATCTCCTGCGCCAGCCGGTTGACCTCGGTGGCACCGGCCAGCAGGCCGTTGTTGACCTCGCTGTTGAGGTTGTTCAGGTGGGTGTTGAGCTGCACGAAGCGGTTGGCCAGCGCCTTGCCACCATCCAGCATGTTCTGGCGGTCGGCGGTGCCGGCGGCATTGGAGGACAGGCCGCTGACCGAATCGAAGAACTTCGACCAGACGCCGGACACGTTGGTTGCCGCGTCGGAGAACAACGAATTGACCCGGTCGGCCATGCCGGAGAGCTGCTTCAGGCGCGCCAGCTCGCCGCTGCTGTCGAGCAGGCGCGAGATCGCCAGCTGGTCGGCGGTACGGCGGATGTCGGTGATGCGGGTGCCGTTGCCGACCGTGCCGTAGCCGTAGTTCTGGGGATCAGCGGTGGCGAAGTTGACCTTCTGCCGGCTGTAGCCCGGGGTATTGAGGTTGGCCACGTTGTGGCTGGTGGTCGCCAACGCACGCTGGAAGGCGAGCAGGGCACCGGTACCGGTGGAAAGTACGCTGGACATGGGGTTCCTCAACGACGGGTGATACCCAGCGCCGCGGTTGCGGTGCTGGCGAAGGTCTGGCCAAGGCGCGAGCCGGCATCGGCCACGGCGCTGACGGCGCGCTCGATGGTCGGTCCGCCGGCGATCGCGGCGATCTTGGCCGCGTAGCGCGGGTCGGTGGCATAGCCGGCGCGCTGCAGGCCACGGGCGAAGCCCTGCACGTCGGTGCCGGCCTGCAGGGCCTGCTGGTAGCGCGGGCTGGTCTTCAGCAGGCGCACGTAGTCGGCAAAGCTCTCGGCCGGCGAACTGTAGGCGCGGAAGCTGGCGGTCTCGTTGCGGCGCACGCCATCGACGTACTCGTGGGTGCCGGCCACGGCGCGCTGGCCGTTCCAGCCATTGGCCTTGATGCCGAACAGGTTGTGCGAGGTGCTGCCGTCGGCATGCTTGATGTGGCGCTTGCCCCAGGCGGTTTCCAGCGCCGCCTGGGCAACCAGGGCGCGGGCATCCACGCCCAGTTCCTTGGCCGCACGCTGCGCGTGCTGCCAGATGCTGGCGACGAAGCCTTCCGGGGTGTGTTCGCCCAGCTGGGCGACGGCGGTACGGGTCGCCATCGCATCGGCCGGGCTGATGGCCGTACCGCGGTTGCTGGCGGTGGCCGCCCACTGGTCGCTGTTGGCAGCCCAGTCCTCGCCTTGCAGGCCGCCGATGTACGGATCTTCGGTACCCAGCGAGCGGTGCATGCTGCTGCTTTCGCGCCCGGCGATCAGGTCCAGCGCCTGTTCCATCGGTGCAACCGCCGCGTGTGCGCCGGACTGCGCGCCGGCGGCCATCTGCTGCAGAAGGCGCACGGCCTGGCTGCCGTCTTCCAGCGGCAGCGACGGTGCCGGCTTGGCCGGTGCATTGAGCTGATAGGCACGGCTGGCCTTGGCCGGGTCCACGCGGGTATCCAGCGCCGGGCCATCGGCGGCCTGGCCGGACAGCTGCCGGCTGATCATGCCAGACAGGCCAAGGCCCTTGCCGCGGGTCATCGCCTCGGCAATCTTCTGGTCGTACATCTCGCGGAACATCTTGTTTTCGCCGGGGAACAGCGAGTCGCCGAAGCTGGCGTCACGCATGCTCTTGACCAGCATCTGCGCGAACTGGCCTTCCAGCTGGCGCGCGACCTTGTCGATCTTCGCCGGATCGTTCTGTTGTGCCGGGTGCAGATCGAATGCGGGATTGATGCGCATATCAGATCACCTCGAGCTCGGCACTCAATGCGCCGGCCTGCTTCAGGGCTTCCAGGATCGCGATGAGATCGCCTGGTGCTGCGCCCACGGCGTTCACCGCGTGCACGATCTCGTCCAGGGTGGTGCCGCCGCTGAACTTGAACATGCGGCTGCCGTCGTTGGTGGCGGTGATGGTCGACTGCGGGCTGGCCACGGTGCGGCCGCCGGACAGCGCATTGGGCTGGCTGACGTTGGTGTTTTCCTGGATGGTCACGGTCAGCGAACCATGCGAGATCGCAGCCGGTCCCACGCGCACCTGCTGGCCGATGACCACGGTGCCGGTACGCGAATTGACCACCACCTTGGCCGGGGCGCTGCCGGGGGTCAATTCCAGGTTCTCGATGCGCGCCAGCAGGCCGATGCGTGCGCCCGGATCGGTCGGCGCGGTAACCGCTACGGTCACGCCGTCGACCGCACGCGCCGCACCTTCGCCGAAGGCGTTGTTGAGCGCGGCGACCATGCGCGAGACCGTGGTGAAGTCGTTGTTGTGCAGGTTCAGGGTGATGTCACCGCCGTTGGCCAGCGGATCGGGCAGGGCGCGCTCAACGGTGGCACCGTTGGGAATGCGGCCGACGCTGGGCACGTTCACCGAGACACGGGAACCGTCCTTGCCCTGCGCACCGAAGCCGCCGACGATCAGGTTGCCCTGCGCGATGGCGTAGATCTGTCCGTCGGCGCCGCGCAGCGGGGCCATCAGCAGTGAACCGCCGCGCAGCGACACCGCGTTGCCGATCGAGGACACGGTGATGTCGATCGGCTGGCCCGGCTTGGCGAACGGCGGCAGTTCGGCGTGGATCGCCACGGCGGCCACGTTCTTCAGCTGCGGGTTGACGTTCGGCGGTACGTTCACGCCCAGCTCGCCGAGCAGGTTCTTCAGGCTCTGCACGGTGAAGGGTGCCTGGCTGGTGCGGTCGCCGCTGCCATCCAGGCCGACCACCAGGCCATAACCCACCAGCGCATTGCCACGCACGCCGCCGACCTGGGCCAGGTCCTTGATGCGCTCGGCGCTGGCCGGGGCCACCACCGCGAAGACCAGGAACACGCCGCAGTAGAGCGACGTCATGCGTCGCTGCCAGGAAGAAGAGGAGAAGAGTTTCATGGCCATACTCAGAACGGCGTCAGGCCGGAGTTGAAGAAGCGGCTCAGCCAGCCCATCGCGTTGGACTGCGCGACCGGGCCGCGGCCGCCGTAGACGATGCGGGCTTCGGCCACGCGGCTGGACGGAATGGTGTTGTCCTGGCTGATGTCGCCCGGGCGCACGATGCCCTGCACCTGCACCAGTTCATCACCCTGGTTCAGGCGCAGGTTCTTCTGCCCCTGTACCACCAGGTTGCCGTTGGGCAGGCGCTGGATCACCGTGACCGTGACGCTGCCCTGCAGGCGGTTGCTCTGCGCGCTGTTGCCCTTGCCGGTGAAGTCACGCGCGCCCTTGGCCGTCGCACTGAGGATGTCCTTGCCGCCCAGGGTGACCGGCGCACCGAGGATGGACGGCGTGCCCAGGCTCAGGTTCGATTCCTTGTTGGTGGCGGTATTGGCACTGGTCTGCGCGGTGGTGTTTTCCAGCAGGGTGATGGTCAGCAGGTCGCCGACATCGCGCGCGCGACGGTCCGAATACAACTGCAGGGTCGGGCCGGCCGCGTAGATCGCGCCGGCGGTCGGTTCGGCCTGCGGTGGCATGATCGGCTGGATCGGTGCCATTGCCGGATAGGGGCGCACATCGCCGGCAATCACGCAGCCACCGAGCAGGGCAGCCACGGTGCAGGCGAGGGCAGTGCGGGCGAAGTTGGAAATGTGCGACATGGCGGTTTCCCGGGTTGGCCGGTCAGAGCTTGTTGTTGAGGTAGCCGAGCATCGAATCGGTGGTGGAAATCGCCTTGGCGTTCATTTCGTAGGCGCGCTGGGTTTCGATCATCGACACCAGCTCTTCCACCACGTTGACGTTGCTGCCTTCCAGCGCGCCCTGCACGACGGTGCCGAGGCCGTTGAGGCCGGGGTTGCCGTTCTGTGCCGGGCCGGAGGCCGTGGTCTCGAGGAACAGATTCTCGCCACGGGCCTGCAGGCCGGCCGGATTGACGAAGTCGGTCAGGGTCAGCGCGCCGACTTCCACCGAGGCGGCGCCGTCGGCCATCTTCACGCTGATGGTGCCGTCGGTACCGATGGTTACCGACTGCGCGCCTTCGGGAATCTGGATGCCTGGCTGCACCGGGTAGCCGCTGTTGGTGACCAGCTCGCTGTCCTGGTTGATCTTGAACGAGCCATCACGGGTGTAGGCCGAGCTGCCATCAGGCATCTGAACCTCGAAGAAGCCGCGGCCATTGACCATCACGTCGAGGGCGCGGCCGGTCTGCTGCTGGCCACCCTGTTCAAAATTCTTGGCGGTGGCGACCACGCGCACGCCGGTACCCAGTTGCAGGCCGGTTGGCAGCTGCGTCTGTGCCGAGGAGGAGCCGCCGGGCTGGCGCACCTGCTGGTACAGCAGGTCTTCAAAACTGGCACGGTCCTGCTTGAAGCCGGTGGTGTTGGTGTTGGCGAGGTTGTTGGAAACCACCGACATGCGCATCTGCTGCGCATCCAGTCCGGTTTTCGCGATCCACAATGCCTGGTTCATCTTCGGTGTCCTGTCTGGTGGAGCCGGCCGCGCGGTGCGGCCCTTGTCTTCGGGTGTGCAAGCGGTGTGCCAGCGCCGCTGTCAGGTGGCGCCGGAATTCCGTCAGCTGCCCAGGCGCAGCATGCTGTTGGCGCTGCGCGCGTTCTCGTCGCCGTGCTTGATCACCTGCACCTGCATTTCGTACTGGCGCTGCAGCTGGATCATCTGCACCAGCGCGCCTGCGGCGTCCACGTTGCTGCCTTCCAGCTGGCCGCTTTGCACGGCCGTGCCCTGTGCCGGGGCGAACGGCTGGCGCGGGTCGGTGTTGCGGAACAGGCCATCCAGGCGACGCTCAAGGCGCTCGTCCGGCGCCTGCACCACTTTGATGCGGCCGATCTGCGCCATCGTCTGCGGGCCTTCGCCCTGCGGGATGATCGAGAGCGTGCCGTCGGCACCGATTTCCATCGCCTGGTAGGGCGGAATGGCGATCGGGTTGTTGTTGTCATCCAGTACCGAACGGCCGCTGGAGGTCACCAGCTGGCCGTTCGGCGTCACCGACAACGCCGCGCCGCGCGTGTACGCCTCGCTGCCGTCGCTGGACTGCACGGCAAGCCAGGTGCCGGTCTGCAGGGACAGATCCAGCGGCTTGCCGGTGATGTGCTGCGAGCCGGGCGTACGGTTGAAGCCGGCGTCGACGTGCAGCGCATCCACCCGCGAGGCAAAGCCCGGGCCCTTGATCGGGAAGGCTTCGGTATTGGCCAGCGCTTCCTTGAAGCCAGGGGTGTCCGAGTTGGCGAGGTTGTGGCTGAGCGTTCCCTGCGCCTGCAGGGAGGCGCGGGCACCGGTCATCGCCACGTAAAGGGCTTTATCCATGCGGGGAGTTCCGTGACAGGGTCAGCAGCTCATCAACGGATGTTGATGACGGTCTGGGTGATCTGGTCCTGGGTGGTGATCATCTGCGCGTTGGCCTGGAAGTTGCGCTGCGCGGTGATCATGTTGACCAGCTGCTCGGTGAGGTCGACGGTGGATGCTTCCAGCGAGCCGGCCTGGATCTTGCCGAGATTGGAGGTGTCCGGCATTCCGGTGCGCGGGGTGCCCGAGCTGAAGGTGTCCACCCACAGGTTGTTGCCCTTCGATTCCAGGCCCTGCGGATTGTTGAAGGTGGTCAGCGCGACCTGGCCCAGCGGCTTGTCGGCGCCATTGGAATAGCGGGCATAGACCACGCCGGTTTCCGACACGGTGATCTCATTGAGCTTGCCGGCGGCGTAGCCGTCCTGCTGGGTGTTGCGCAGCGCGAACTTTTCGCCGTACTGGGTCGAGCCGCTCACGTCCAGCGTCATGTTCAGCACGCCGGCACCGGTGGTCGGGGTGAAGGTGCCGAGGCTGACCTTGCCGTCCGCCGGTGCGGTCAGCTTGCCGCTGTTGTCGAAGGTGACCGGGGTTGGCGCGCCGGCCGGCTGGCCGTCCACGTAGTTGCGCACGGTCCACTCGTTCGGGTTGGCACCCTTCACGAAGTACGAGACCTGGATGTGGCTGACGCCCAGCGAGTCGTACACGGTGATGCCGCCGCTGGAGTGGTTGTAGCTGTTGGAGTCGGTCGGATCGAAGGTGGTGACCGTCGGCTGCTTGGCGTTGGCCGGCAGGGTAAAGCCGACCTTCACTTCGCTGGTCTGCTTCGGCGGGCTGTCGGTGGTGAGCAGCTGCAGGTCGACCATGCGGCCGGCATCGAAGTTGGTGCCATCGGCATTCGGTGCGAACACCTGCAGGCGTGCGCCCTGCGGGTTGATCACGTAGCCGGACGGATCGGTCTGGAAATTGCCGGCGCGCGAGTACACGCGGGTGCCGTTCATGTTCATGGTGAAGAAGCCTTCACCGGAAATGGCCATGTCCAGGCTGCGGCCGGTCTGTTCGTTGTGGCCCTGCTTGAACTGCTGGGCGACATTGGAAACGCGCACGCCAGAGCCGACCGCGTTCTTCGACAGGCCATAGCCGGTGGCCGAGAAGAGGTCGGCGAATTCGGCGCGCGATTCCTTGAAGCCGGTGGTGTTGACGTTGGCGACGTTGTTGGCAGTGACGCTCAGGTCGGAATTGGCGGCATTGATGCCGGACAGCGAGACATTGAAGCCCATGGGATGCTCCTGGTAAGTGCGGGGTGTGCGGCTCAGCTGACGCGGAGCACGTAGTCGATCGGGGCCGTGCCCAGGCCCTTGAGGTTCAGGTACAGGCCGTCGGAACCGACGGTCACGCTTTCCACCGGCGCCTGCACGTAGGTGGACAGCTTGGTGCTCTTGCCGGCGGTATCGACGTGGTTGGCAACGATGGAGTACTTGCCCGGCTCCATGCGCTTGCCGTTGGCATCCTTGCCGTCCCACTGGAACGCAGTCTCGCCGGCGGCCTTGGCTTCCACGCTCAGCGAGGTGACCTTGGCGCCGGTGGCATCGGTGATGTCGACGGTGATGATGCCGGCCGAAGGCGCGGCCACCGTGCCTTCAACGTTGCCTTCCTTTTCCAGCACCAGCTTTTCCGACGGCACCAGCACCTGGTGGCCGACCAGCGCCGCACCACGCAGCACCTGGTCGCTGGCCATCGATTCCTGGAATCCCTTCACCGTCTTGTTCAGATCGGTGATGCCCTGCACGGTGGACATCTGCGCCATCTGCGCGACCATCTGCGTGTTGTCCATCGGCTTCAGCGGATCCTGGTGCTGAAGCTGTTCGGTCATCAGGCGCAGGAAATCGGCCTGGTCCAGCGTGTTCTTCTTCTTGGTGGCGTTGCTGTTCGGGGCGTTCAGACCGAGTGCGGTGTAGACGTCCTGGTTGGTCTGGTTGTTGACGGCGGTGGTCATGGCGGTATCCGGTACTGCGGGCCTCAGCGGCCCATGGTCAGGGTGGCCAGGGCCAGTTCCTTGGCGGTGGTCAACATCTCCACGCCGGCCTGGTAGTTGCGCGAGGTCGAGATCAGGTTGACCATCTGCGCCACCGGGTCGACGTCGGGCTGGTAGATGTAGCCATCGCCATCGGCCAGCGGGTGGCCCGGCTCATAGCGCTTGATCGGCGCCGCATCGCTCTGGGTGATCTCCTTCACCTTCACCGAGGTGATGTTCGGATCGTTCTTGCTGGTGACGGCCTGGAAGATCGGCTCCAGCGGCTTGTACACCGCGTCGGCGGAACCGGCGACGGTATCGGCGTTGGAGAGGTTGGAGGCGATGGTGCTCATGCGCACCGACTGCGCCTGCAGCGCGGAGCCGGCGATATCGAAGATCGGCAGGTTGCTCATGGCTTATTGCCCCGTGATCGCGGTCAACATGGAACGCACCTTGCTCTCGACGAAGCTGAGCGAAGCGCGGTACTCGAGCGCGGCGCGGCCATAGGCCGCACGCTCGGCATCGGGATCGACGGTGTTGCCGTCCAGGCTGGGTTGCACGCCTTCGCGCGCGATCTGGAACGGGTTCAGGCCACTACTGATTTCGTAGTGCTGCTCATGGGTGGTGGCCATCAGGCCATTGGCATCCTGCCCCTGGGCATGGCGCAGGGCGGCATCGAAGTCCAGGTCCTGGGCCTTGTAGCCGGGAGTGTCGGCATTGCCGAGGTTGCTGGCGATCAGCTTCATCCGCTGTTCGCGCAACGGCATGGCCTGGGCATGGACGCCCAGGTAGTCGGTAATCAGGTTGCGCACGGTGCACTCCCACGGGAACGTTGCCCGGGAAGCTGCAAGGGGTGTGCCAAATTCGAGAGGGTAGTGCCGGCCGCTGGCCGGCTCCCCGATGGATCTGCGGTTGCCGGCCAGCGGCCGGCACTACCGGATCAGTGGCCTCAGGCCGCCAGCGCCACCTTGCGCAGGCGGTCCAGCACGAAATCGGCCAGCTCGTGCGGCGAGTACTTGGCGACGAAGGCGTTGGCGCCCACGCGCTCGACCATGGCGTTGTTGAAGACGCCCGACAGCGAGGTGTGCAGCAGCACGTACAGGCCGGCCAGGCCCGGATGGCGCCGGATTTCCGTCGTCAGCGTATAGCCGTCCATGGCCGGCATCTCGATGTCCGAGATGACCATGGCATAGCGCTCGGCCGGGTTCTCGCCCGAGGCGTGGATCTGCAGCAGATGGTCCAGCGCCTGCTTGCCATCGGAGAGCAGGGTGGCACCCACGCCCAGCTGGTCGAGCACGCTGCGGATCTGCTGGCGGGCCACGCGCGAGTCATCCACCACCAGTACCTGCAGCTGCGGGCCGTCGGAGGGCATCGCCATCGCCGGATCGAGCACCGCTTCGCCGCGCACCTGGGCGATGTCCGCCAGCACGCTTTCCACGTCGATCACCTGGATCAGTTCACCCTGGAAGCGGGTCACGGCGGTCAGGTAGCTCGATTCGGCGCCCAGTTCCGGCGGCGGATGGATGTCTTCCACCGCGATGTTGACGATGCGCTCCACGCCGCTGACCAGGAAGCCCTGGATCGAGCGGTTGAACTCGGTAACGACCAGGTAGCCGGGCGAGGTGTCCGCCTCCGGCTCGCGCTCGGGATGGCCGATCGCCAGGCCGAGGTCCAGCACCGGCACCGAGCGGCCGCGCACGTCGGCCACGCCGGAGAACTGGCTGGGCAGCCCGGGCACCTGGAACAGTTCCGGGCGTCGCAGGACTTCCTGCACCTTGAAGACATTGACGCCAAAAAGCTGACGTCCGCCGAGACGGAACAGCAGCAGCGCCAGGCGATTGTGGCCGGCCAGACGGGTCCGCTGGTCGATCCGGTTGAGCAGGTCATGGGACATGGCTGCTGTATCGGCGGGGTAGGCGCCGAACTTGAGGGCGCTCTGCCGCCCGCGCGCTCCACACCGCTTCTGTAGAGTCGACTGTTAGTCGACTGCTCTTCTGGGCGACTGCTCTTATAGTCGACTGCTCTTATCGGATCGCGGGAAATCCCGCGCTTCGCGCGAAAGTCGACTGACGCGAAAGTCGACTAACAGTCGACTCTACACATCCCCATCCCGAGGCCTCGTCTCTGGCACACACCTTGCACGCAGCTGGGCCAGGTCCCATCGACAGGAGGCGCCATGCGCCGGGTCACATCTCTATTGGCCATCGCGCTTGCCCTGGCCTCGCCGTGGGCGGCGGCCGCCGACTGGCAACCCGTAGCCAGCATCCGCACCGCAGCGTTGTCGACGCTGCCGGCTGGCAGTGAGGGTGAGGCCCAGGTGGCCGATGCGCTGCGCCTGCCCAAGTGTGGCGGCGCGCTGCAGGTGCAGCCTACCGCCAACACCACGGTGGAGGTCAGTTGCCCTGATGCGGGGGGCTGGCGCCTGTTCGTGCCGGTCAAGGTGCGGCGCAACCAGACCGTGCTGGTGCTCAATCGTGGAATCGGCACTGGAGAAACCCTCACCGCCGCCGATATCACCACTGCCCAGCGTGACGCTGCCCGGATTGCCGGTGCGGTGCTGGCCGATCCCAATGCAGCGATCGGCCGCATCGCCCGCCGTCCGTTGCAGGCCGGAGCCCTGCTGTCGAACAACGACCTGGTGGTTCAGCGTCTCATCAGGCGAGGAGACAATGTAGCCCTGGTGTCGCGTCGCGGTTCGGTCGAGGTCCGCATTGCCGGCCGTGCGATGGGTGATGCCGGTGAGAACGAGCGGGTCTCGGTCGAGAACCTGTCCTCGCGGCGGATCGTGCAGGGCACGGTCGATGCCGCAGGTGACGTAATCGTGGCGCGTTGAATTACCGCAAAATATCCCTAAAGATCACGGCCCTGCGGCCGTTATCCCTTGTGAACGGCAACTCCAGGACACCCCATGAGCCAGAAAATCGACGGCAACCTGCAGGTCCCCCAGGCACTGCGCAGCGTGACGACCCCGGCCAACAAGCCCGGCGTCAGCACCGATGCGGCGGCGCGCCCGGTCGAGGCGGCCGACAGCCTGCGCCTGACCGGCGAGGCCACCAATCTGCAGGCCATCGAGCGTGAGCTGACCACCGCCCCGGCGATCGACGCCCAGCGCGTGGCCGCCGTGCGCGAGTCGCTGCAGAACGGCACCTACAAGATCAATCCGGACGCGATCGCATCGCGCATGCTCGATCTGGACCAGCAGCTGCACGGATGACCGCGGCGATGAGCGAGCCGCTGCAGCGCCTCGCCCAGGCCCTGGACGTTGAACGCCAGGCCCTGGTCGAGCACGACGTACACGCCTTGATCCGGGCCACCGGCGCCAAGCTGGAAGCGCTGCGTGCGCTGGAAGGCGCGCCGCCGGTGGGGCAGGGCGAGCAGCTGCAGGAACTGGCCGAGCGCAACCGCGCCAATGGCGTGCTGCTTTCGCGGCGCCGACGCGAAGTCAACTGGGCATTGCGCCAGTTGGGCCGTACCGAAGACGCCTCGGCCTATGACGCCAAGGGCCAGTCACACACCGTCACTGCCCGCCGCCCACTCGCCGTCGCCTGACGCGACGGCGGTCGCACTACCCACCCCCGCGGGCTGAAGCCCGCTGCGTGACCGCGTATATTGGGCGCCTGTTCGAACGTCCCGAGTCGCCGTGTCCGCTGCCAACGCCCTGGTTACCGCCCCCCTTCCGCCGCAGCCGGTGCTGCAGGCCCTGCTTGAGCGCCTGCGCGAAGGGCTGCTGCTGTTCACTGAAGACGGGCAGGTGGCGCTGGCCAATCCGGCCGCGCAGAACCTGTTGGCGGGTGGGGAGGACGGTGCACTGCCGCCGCAGCGGCTGCGTGAGCTGCTGCCACCCGATGCGCTGGAACAGGCGCGGCAGCATGGTCACTGGAACGGCAGCCTGCCGCTGGGGGAGGGTGTGGTCATCGCCCACCTCTACCACCACGGCCCGGTCGGCCAAGGGCACTTCCTGGCGTTGTTCCGCCATATCGAAGGGCAGGAAGACTACGAGCGCGAGCTGCAGCAGCGCCATGCCGAGCTGCGCCAGGCCTACCTGCGCCTCAACGGTACCCAGGAAAAGCTGCTGCAGTCGGAAAAGATGGCGTCCATCGGCCAGCTCGCTGCCGGTGTGGCGCACGAGATCAACAACCCGATCGGCTACGTGCACTCCAACCTGGGCAGCCTGCAGGAGTACCTGCGCAGCCTGTTCACGGTGATCGAAGCC
This sequence comes from Stenotrophomonas sp. YJH_SMC_19, assembly GCF_059367915.1. Taxonomy (NCBI): domain Bacteria; kingdom Pseudomonadati; phylum Pseudomonadota; class Gammaproteobacteria; order Lysobacterales; family Lysobacteraceae; genus Stenotrophomonas; species Stenotrophomonas sp. YJH_SMC_19. The sequence continues at coordinate 9,215 of NZ_JCAFRI010000024.1, read as the reverse complement.
TACGAACGCGCCCTTCGTGCGCCCGACCCGAAGGCGTTGATTCCGGAAATCGACGATATCCGTGACCGCCTGGACATCGATTTCATCAGCCGCGACCTGCCGCAGCTGATGGCCGAATCGCGCGAAGGCATCGAACGGGTGACCCGCATCGTGCGTGACCTGAAGGACTTCTCGTATTCCGGCCGCGACGAATCGTGGAAGCTGGTCGACCTGCACGCAGGGCTGGAATCGACCATCAACATCATCTGGAACGAGCTCAAGTACAAGGTCACCCTGGTGCGTGAGTTCGGCCAGCTGCCGCTGGTGGAATGCCTGCCGTCCGAGTTGAACCAGGTCTACATGAACCTGCTGCTCAACGCCGGCCACGCCATTGCCGAGCGCGGCACGATCACCGTGCGTACCGGTGTCGACGGTGACCAGGTATGGGTCGAATTTGAAGACACTGGCGGCGGCATCTCGCCGGAACTGCGCCAGCGCATCTTCGATCCGTTCTTCACCACCAAGCCGGTGGGCAGCGGTACCGGCCTGGGCCTGTCGATCTCCTACAGCATCATCAACAAGCACCATGGCCGCATCGACCTGGACAGCACCCCGGGCGTGGGCTCGCGCTTCCGCGTGGTGCTGCCGGTCAAGCAGCCGCGCTGACCGCTTCGGGTACTGCCGGCCAGCGGCCGGCTCTACCAGGGCTTGTCCCCGACCTGGATTCGCGCTTCGGGTAGTGCCGGCCGCTGGCCGGCAACCTCTTTGAACCAGACATCGAGAGCAGCCGGCCAGCGGCCGGCTCTACCAGGGCTTGTCCCCGACCTGGATTCGCGCTTCGGGTAGTGCCGGCCGCTGGCCGGCAACCCCATTGAACCGGGCATCGAGAGCAGCCGGCCAGCGGCCGGCTCTACCAGGGCTTGTCCCCGACCGGGTTCGCGCTTCGGGTAGTGCCGGCCGCTGGCCGGCAACCTCTTTGAACCGGGCATCGAGAGCAGCCGGCCAGCGGCTGGCTCTACCAGACGGGATCGTTACCGCAGCGGGCGATCCTCGCCGCCATCGCCGCTCTCCGCAGGCGCCGGACCGGCGTTGCTGCGACGCTGCTCCTCATAGGTGCGGAATGCCTGGTGGATGTGCTTGCGCAGCTCATCGTCGTTCCACGGTTTGGTCAGGAAGCGATAGATCGCACCACGGTTGATCGCGTCGGTCACCGTGTTCAGATCGGTGTAGCCGGACAGCACCAGCCGGATCGTGTCCGGGTACAGCATCTTCACCCGGCCCAGAAACTCGGTGCCGCTCATGTCGCTCATGCGCTGGTCGGACAGGATCACCTGCACGTCGTTGATCGCCAGCAGGTCGAATGCATCGCGCACGTTGCCGGCGGCCAGGATGCGGTAGCCATCGCGGCGGAACAGGCGCACCAGCGAGCGCAGCACGTTCTCCTCGTCGTCCAGCAGCAGCAGCGTGCGGTCCGGGCGGGTCTCGGCGAAGGCTTCCGGGCGCAGGTAGCGGCGGCGCAGGGTCATGCCGGCGGCATCGGCCGACATCGGTTCGCCGAACAGGTAGCCCTGGAACACGTCGCAGTCGTTGCGGCGCAGGAAGCCCAGCTGCGCCTGCGATTCCACGCCGTTGGCAATGACCGTCATGCCCAGCTGGTGGCCCATGGCGATGATCGCGCGTGCGATGGCCGCTTCGCGGTTGCCGGCTGGTGCACTCTTGATGAAACTGCGGTCGATCTTCAGCTTGTCCACCGGGTAACGCACCAGCGCACTGAGGCTGGAATCGCCGGTGCCGAAGTTGTCCAGGCTCAGGCTGATGCCTTCGTTGCGCAGGTTGGCCAGTGTCTCGTGCACGAAATTGACATTGTTGGTCAGCGCGCTTTCGTTGATCTCCAGCGTCAGCATCTGTGCCGGCACGCCCGCGGCCTGGATCAGGCCCATCACTTCAGCGAAGAAGTTCGGCCGCAGCAGCTGCAGGGTGGAGACGTTCACGGCAATGGTGAAGTCGTCGAAGCCCTGGTCGCGCCACAGGCGGGCCTGCTTGAGCGCGCCCTCCAGCACCCAGGTGCCGATCTGCACGATGATGCCCAGTCGCTCGGCGGTGCGCATGAAGCGCTCCGGCACCAGCATGCCCAGCGTGGGGGACTGCCAGCGCAGCAGCGCCTCCATGCCCACCACATGGCCGTCGCGGGCACTGACCAGCGGCTGGTAGCGAAGCTTCAGCTCACCGTTGGGGATCGCGTCGACGATCTGGCGCGCGATGATGCTCTCGCTGTGCGCGCTCGGCGGGGTATCCACTGCATGGATGCGCACCGCGTTTCCACCTTCGCGGGCTGCCTGGTACAGCGCATCCTCGGCGTGGTCGAGCAGTCGCGAGGCGTTACTGGCGTGTTCCGGGCACAGGCTCACCCCCAGCTTGCCGGTCATGAACAGCGTGTACGGCAGCACCGACAGGGGCAACTCCATCTGTTGCCGGATCTCCTCGGCGAAGTCCTCCGGCAGCGGCACGTCGGCGTTGCGCGGGACCGCGATCAGGAACTCGTCGCTGCCATGCCGCCACAGTTTGCCGCGCCCCCGCAGGTAGGACTGCAACCGCTGCGCCACCAGCACCAGCGCCTGGTCACCCACCTCGGCGCTCATGTTCTCGTTGACGGAAGCGAAGTGGTCGATGTCCACGTGCATCAGCATCAGCGCGGTGCCGCCGGAGGCCGCTTCGGCGACCATCGCCTGCAGCTCGGGGTTGCCGGCACCGAGGCGATCGGGTGCATCATCGATGCTGACCGGCGGCTGGTTGGGATTCCACATAGGCTCAGTATTCCGGTGACTCAACGGCGGCCATGCTGGCCGCCTGGTAGGGGAGGTGAACGTCGATCAGGGTGCCTTCGCCATGTGCGGACTCGATGCGCACATGGCCGCCGACACTCTGCGCGCGCTCGCGCATCACGATCAGGCCCAGGCCGCGCGGGCCGTCCGGGTCGAAACCTTCGCCGTCGTCGCGGATCTGCAGGTGCAGGCTGCGCTTGCCGATGTCGCGCAGCTGCAGGTGTACCTGGCTCGCGCGTGCGTGCCGCAGCACGTTGGTCAGGCTCTCCTGTGCGATGCGGAAGCAGGCCTGTTCGATGCTGTTGTCGGGGCGATGAGGCAGGGGCTCGATCTCGGCCAGCAGCTCCACCTGCGAAGAACGGAACAGGACCCGCGCCTGCCAGCTGAGGGCCGCTTCCAGGCCCAGCGCGTCCAGCTGCGGAGGGCGCAGCAGAGTGGAGATGTCGCGCAGCTTGGCTACCGTGGTGTCGGCCAGGCTGACGATCTGTGCCAGGTCCTCGGCGCGGCGCTGCGGATCGTGCTCGTCCTGCGCGGCATGGGCGGACAATTTGATCGCCGTGATCGCCTGGCCGATGTCGTCGTGCAGATCGCGCGAGATCGCGCGGCGCTCGTCTTCCTGCAGGGAGAACAGGCGGCCGGCCATCGCCTGCAGTTCGCGGTTGCTGGTTTCCAGTGCACTGCGCGTCCGTTCGGAATCACTGAGGTCGCGCACGATCAGCAGCTTGCAGTCGCGGCCACCATAGCGGACCTCGCCCACCGCCAGGCCGGCATGGAAGCTGCGGCCGTCGGCGCGCTGCATGGCCACCACGCTGCTGTGGCCGGGGCCCAGGTGTGGCTGCCCTGCACGCAGCTGGCCGCGGACGCGGGCCAGATCACCGGCAGCGACCAGCGCCGACAGCGGCTCACCCAGCAGGGTATGGCTGCCATAGCCGAACAGGCTGGCCGCCCAGGCGTTGGTGTACAGCACGTGCTCGTCGGAGAGGATCACCACGCCATCGGGCAGCACCCGCACCAGCTCACGGAACTGTTCTTCGCGCTCGCGCAGCAGGCGCCGCGATTGCTCCCGCTCGGTCACGTCCTGCAGGGTGCCCAGTACGCGGCTGCGGCCGGACTCATCGACACCACTGGCGGCACGCAGGTGCACCATCAGGGCGCGTCCGTCCATCGACAGCAGGGGCAGCAGTACGTCCACCTGCACCGGATCACCCGAGCAGAGGTCGGCCAGCAGCTGTTCGGTCTGGGTGGCGGTGGCGGGGTCGGCGGGAACCAGCAGCTCGTCGAAGCGGTGCCAGCGGCGGGCTTCCGGCGGCCGGCGGCCAAGCAGGCGGTAGACCTGGTTGGAGTAGCGGCCCATGCCGGTGGACGGGTCCAGTTCCCAGGCACCGATGCGCGCCAGTTCGTGGGCTTCTTCCACCCGCGCAAGCGCCTGGTCACGGCGCAGCTGGGCCAGGTCTTCGGCGGTGCGGTCGATGGCAATCAACAAGCGGGCGTTGTGGCCGTCATAGCTGATGGCGTTGGAGCGCAGTTCCATCTGCCGCAGCGAGCCGTCACGCAGCTGCAGTTGGGCACGCAGGATGCACAGTTCCTCCGGCGCCTCGCGGATCGCCTCCAGCTTGGTCTGCAGCGCCTGGTCCTGGCCTGGCGGCCACAACGCGTCGATGGTCTGCTCCAGCAGTTCGTCACGCTCCCAGCCGAAGGTGGTACAGGCAGCCGGATTCGCATCGAGGATCGCCAGCGTGTCCAGGTCGTAGACCAGGATCGGGCCGGGGTTGCCCTCGAACATCTGCCGCAGGCGCAGCTCCGAGGCCTGCTGGCGCGCATGGGTGTGCAGCACATGCTCGGCCAGCGGCCGCAGCAGCAGGTACAGCAGGCCGGCACTGGCCAGTGCGAAGAACGAGCCCTTCACGCTCTGCCACATCGCCGCCTGCTGCGGATCCGGCACCAGCGCCTGCACGGCACTGTCGGAAGCGATCATCCAGGCCAATGCCATCACCAGGTAGCTCAGGACCACCCGTCGCCGGTCGCGGCTCAGCGCCTGCGCCATCCGCGGATCGGGTACAAGGGCGGTGCCGGTCGGTTCTGCAGGCATGGACGGGCTGGTTGAAAGGGGCGCCGGCCATCTTACCGCGCAGGTGCGCCCAGACCACTCAATTATCCGCCGCAGGCGCCGTTAACCACTGCGTGCCCCGCTGACGGGCGTGTCATCCGGAGCAAGATCGCGTGGACCAAGGGATCATCGCCAGCCTGCTGCAGCACCCGCTTGCGTCGGCGCTGGTCATCGTCGACCGCACGGGTCGCCCGCTGGCGGCCAATCCGGCTGCGCGCGAGCATGGCCTGCCGGCCACCGTGGCTGCGTATGCGCCGATGCTGGAAGATCTGCGCCTGATGGCTGCCGATGGCGGCATCGTGGCCTGCACGCTGCCGGGTGGCCCGCACGGGCACTACGATGGCCACCTGCGCGCTGTGCACGATGGCGCCGGCAACCTGCTGGCCTTCACGCTGAGCATTCCCGAACCGGTGCCGCTCGGCGGCGGTGGGCGCTGGGAGCTGGCGCTGGACAGTGCCGGCCACAGCCTGTGGGACTGGGACATTCCCAGTGACCGTGTGGTGCGCACCCCGGCAGTGGGCGATGAAACCGCCACCGAGATGCTGGCCCGCGTGCACGGCGAGGACATCGCCCAGGTGCGGGCCGCACTGGAAGAGCATCTGCGTGGCTTGAGCGAGCAGTACAGCGCGCAGTTCCGTTTCCGCCAGGCCGATGGCCAGTGGCGCTGGGTACTGGACCGGGGCCGCGTGGTCGCGCGCACCGCCGATGGCCAGCCGCTGCGCATGGTCGGTACCCATACCGATATCGAACAGCAGAAGCAGCTGGAAGGGCTGCTGCAGGAACAGCAGCTGCACCTGAGCGAGGCCCAGCGCATCGCCAGCATGGGCAGCTGGTCGTTCGACCCCAACAGTGGTCATTTCTGGTGGTCGCCGGAGCTGCGTTCGATGCTTGCGCTGGAGCAGGGCGCCGTACCCGGCCAGCGGCGCTGGCTGAAGCAGCTGCACCCACGTTCACGTGGCGCATTGCGTGCGGCGTGGCGGCGGTTGTGGCGCGATGGCCGTGCGGCCAATCTCGAACTGGAACTGACCCGGGGCAATGAGCCGTCGCAGCACCTGCGGCTGTGGATGCAGCCGTTGCTGGACATGGACGGACAGCCCAAGCGACTGCTCGGACAGGTGCAGAACATCACCGAGCAGCACCAGACCGACGCGTTGATCCGCTGGCGCACCGAGTTGCTCAACCGCGTCTCCGCGCTGGGCCGCATCGGCGGCTGCGAGATCGAGGTGAAGACCCGGCACATGCAGTGGACCGAGGAGTGCTATCGCATTCACGGCCTGCGCAAGGAACCGATCACCCTCGACCAGGCGCTGGCGTTGTACACCGAGGACTCACGCAATGCCTTCGAAGCGGCGTTGGCGCGCATCGCCAACGGCGGGCTGCCCGAGCAGCTGGACCTGTGCTTCTACCGCCAGTCCGGCCTGCGCGTCTGGGTGCAGGTGCTGATCGAGCTGGACCGCCGTGACGGCCTGCCGCCGCGCTTCGTGGTGCTGTTCCGTGACATCACCCGCGAGCGCGAAGCCAACGAGCGCATCGAACTGCTGGCCCACTACGATCTGCTGACCGGCCTGCCCAATCGCGTGCTGCTCGGCGAGCAGACGGCAGAGGCCATCGAAGAAGCACGTGACCGTGGCACATCGCTGGCGATGCTGTTCATCGATCTGGATGGCTTCAAGACCATCAACGACAGCTTCGGCCACGCCACCGGTGATGCGCTGCTGAAGGCCGCGGCGACGCGCCTGCACCAGAACCTGCGCAACAACGATCTGTTCGGCCGCTTCAGTGGTGATGAATTCATCGTGGTACTGCGCGACCTGGCCGAGCCGGAAGACGCCGGCCACGTCGCGCGCAAGCTGATCGCTTCGCTGGCCGAGCCGCTGCGTCGTGGCGAGACCACGTTGAAGGTCGGCGCCAGCGTCGGCATCGCGATGCTGGGCGATGCACAGACCGATTTCGGTTCATTGCTGCGTGCCGCCGATGCCGCGATGTACGCGGCCAAGGAAGCGGGGCGCAACACCTACCAGTACTACAGCCAGGACGCATTGGCCCGCATCCAGCGCAAGCTGGAGCTGGAGCATGCCCTGCACGGCGCCATCGAGCGCGAAGAGTTCAGCCTGGCCTACCAGCCGCTGCTGCACGCCCACCACGGCGAGCCGCCGGCGATCGAGGCACTGTTGCGCTGGCACCGCCCCGGGATCGGCTACTGCAGCCCGGCCGAGTTCATCCCCATTGCCGAAAAATGCGGCGAGATCGTGCGGATCGGCGATTGGGTGCTGAATGAGGCCTGCCGCCAGGCAACCGCCTGGGACCGTGCCGGTCTGCGTTTCGACCGCATTGCGGTGAATGTTTCTGCGGTACAGCTGCGAGACCGCGGCTTTGCCGAGCGCGTGATCGAAATCTGCCACGCCCATGGCTGGCCACCGCAGCGGCTGGAGCTGGAACTGACCGAGTCGGCGTTGATCCGTGACACCGACATCCTGCGCCATTGCTTCGACGTGCTGGAACGGCACGGCGTGCCGCTGGCGGTGGATGACTTCGGCACCGGCTTCTCCAATCTCAACTACCTCAACCGCTTCCCGGTGGGGCGCCTGAAGATCGACCGCAGTTTCGTGCAGGGCATGCTGCACGATTCGGGTACGGCCGAAGTGACCCAGGCCATCGTGCACCTGGGGCATGCGCTGGGCATGAAGGTGGTGGCCGAGGGCGTGGAAACGCACCAGGAAGAAGACATGCTGCGCCGCCAGGGCTGCGACGAGATCCAGGGCTACCTGTACTCGCGCCCGCTCAGCCCGCGCGACCTGGCGCAGTGGCTGCGCCAGCCACAGCCGGTTTCGCTGCGCACCGATGCCAGTGGGGAAGTGATGCTGGTGCGCTGAGTAGATGATTCCTCAGTTGCGCAATATTTCATCAGCAGGATCGGGCGAGGATTGCGACGCGAAGAGTTTGCCTGTTCGCTTCCGGGAATGGATCGACGATCCTTCCCGAACTAGCGACATGCGCATGGTCGAGATGTTCGTTGTCGTCGCGCTCTGCACTTGGGGTGGGCTCAGTGAGCTTCAGGCACGGCTGCCGGAGGCGCGTTTCATCACGGCCGACGGTAGTTTCGCCAGCGCCATTGCGTCGTTGGTGATCAATTTCTACCTGGTTTTCTACCTCTTCTGCAGAAGAAACGTACATGGCGACCATTCGAAATGTGTGTTTGGAAGTCTCCTGATACTCAGTGCAAGCGTGAACTATCTGAGCTTCGAGCTGCTATCTGATCGGCTGCAGGACATTTCCAGGTGGTTACCTCCTACCGCGTGGCAACTGAACTTCGCGCTGCTCATATCGACCGTCAGGAATGTCATCGCTTTCGGTTTCGGCGCGATTGGCGCGGGGATTGTCTCGGGTGTTCTCAGTCGGCACGGAAAGGGTGTCTCGGATGCCTAAGCAGGCGCCGCATGGCGACCATCCACGCATGGCGTGGATCTACCGCAACCCGCTTTGGTGGGTGCCGACCGTTGGTCGGCACGGATGCCTGTGCCTCTCGATCATCCACGCATGGGGTGGATCTACCTCGGAAAATCCGCTTTCAACTGCATGCGCAATGCCTCGACAATGGCCGCATAGCGCCGCTTCTGGACCAGATAGCTGGCCAGGAACAGCGGAAGCACCAGCAGCATCGGTGCCACCATCGGGCGCATCGCCACCAGTGGCAACAGCAACAGCGACAGGATCGCCACGAACCAGCTGCACAGGCCAATCACCCGCACTTCGTGCCGTCGCGCGTTGAGTACGATGCGACCGCGCATCACCGGGAAGTAGCGCAGGCCGAAGCTCGGCGCGAAGCTCTCGCGGAACGCCATGCTGCCATCGGGCAGCGCATGGAAGGCCAGTTGCAGCCATCTGTCCTGCGGCAGGTCACGTTCCAGGCTGCCCAGCGAGAGCCGGGCCTGCATGGCCGGTGACGCCGCGATGCGTTCGTTGAACAGGGTGATGCCCCAACTGAAATAGCCGGCCACCCAGGCCATCAGAAGGACGGTCTCGATCAGCAGGAGTGCGATCAGGGCGATGGCCATCGGTCTTCCATGAACGGGAACGGTGGATCATGCCACTGCCAGGACAGTAGATCCACGCCATGCGTGGATGTTGCGGCGAGAGCCAGGCGTCACACCGGCGGATGAAAGCCGTCCACGCATGGCGTGGATCTTATCTCTTGCCAATCTGGCACCTTGGGTGCCGAGAGCCCGGCGTGGGCGACCGTGTGGATCCAGGTCTTGCGACCGAGAAGTAGCTTGGGTCCCCACGCCGGATTCTCCCTGAACCGCCCG
>NZ_JCAFRI010000023.1:0-72910 GCF_059367915.1 Stenotrophomonas sp. YJH_SMC_19 | reverse complement strand
TTCCGTGCTGACCCAATGGCTGCACCACTACAACTGGCACCGCCCTCACATGGGGATCGGTGGCCAGCCACCTATTTCCAGAGTCCTGCTGAACAACGTGGTGGGTTTACACAGTTAGTCGACTATCGCGCGCAGCGCGGGCTTTGGCACAGCGTCCAGCGAAGAGCAGTCGACTAACAGTCGACTCTACCCCATCGGTTCACCCCGCCCACGTTTCCGCGCGCACGCGCGCCACGCCGGCGAAGTCAGTACTTCAGGCGCAGCTCTTCGACGGCCGGCTGCTGCAGCGCGTACCAGTCCTGGAACTCTTCCTCGGTGATCTCATCGGGCGCGTACACCGCCACCGGGTGCCAGTCGTGGTCGGTGGGCAGCGGCTGGCGCGGGCCGGCACGCAGGCTGTAGCTGACGCCCTCGTAGTCGACCAGGTCATCAACCTGCGGCCACTGCTCGCGTGCGAACGCGGATTCACTCTTCAACAGGATCACCTGGTACATCGGCACCTCCACCTCGGTTGGATCAGGAAAACACGGCGCTGGCGGCAGCATACCGCCACGCCGGTGACAACGGGCACGCCGCAGCGGCGACGGAACGTTCTGGACACGGCCATCGCCCCGGCTTCACCCGCCCATGGCAAGGCCATCGGCATCGTGGAGGCCCACCCCTGCCACGACCGCCGATGACCGACCACCCGCCGCTGAAGACCGTCGCCGACCTCAAGCTGCCTCGCTACCTGGGCACCTGGTACGAAATCGCACGCCTGCCGATGCGCCACGAGCCGGAAGGCTGCACCGACGTATCGGCGCACTACACCCTGCTCGACAACGGCAACGTCGGCGTCACCAACCGCTGCCGCATGGACGGCGACGTCGAGGAAGCCACCGGCGAGGCCTGTGCCATCGACAACGACAGCGCGCGCCTAGAGGTGAGCTTCCTGCCCAAGGGCCTGCGCTGGTTGCCGTTCGCCAAGGGCGACTACTGGGTGATCCAGGTCGCTCCGGACTACAGCGTGGCGCTGGTCGGCAGCCCGGACCGCAAGTACCTGTGGCTGCTGGCCCGCGAACCGCAGCTGGACGCCACCGTGCAGGATCATTATCTGGCCACCGCCCGCCTGCAGGGCTTCGATCTGTCCGAACTGATCCACACCCCGCACACCGGTCGCCCCACAGCCTGAGCCGCCCACTCATGGACCTGAAGAGTGGCTACCCGTGGTGGGCGGTGCGCAACGGCCTGATCCACGCCTTCCCACCGCTGGAGCGGGATCTGCGCTGCGACGTGCTGGTGGTCGGCGGCGGCATCACCGGTGCGCTGATTGCCGACGAGTTGTCCGGGCATGGCCACGACGTGGCGGTGATCGAGCAGCGTGACATCGGCTGGGGCAGCACCGCTGCCAGCACCGCGCTGCTGCAGTACGAGATCGACACCCACCTGCTGGAACTGGCCCAGCGCTATGGCCAGGACGCCGCGGCGCTTGCCTACCGGGCGTGTGCGGAAGCAATCCCAGCGCTGGGCGACGTGGCACGCGGGTTGAAGGACGTGGATTTCCAGCGCATGGACAGCCTGTACCTGGCCAGCCGCCATCGCGACGTTCCGCGCCTGATGGCCGAAGGTGAGGCGCGGCGCAGCATCGGTCTGGATGCCCGCTGGCTGGGCCCGGAGGCACTGCAGGAACGCTTCGACGTGGACGCCGGTGGTGCCCTGCTCACGCGCCAGGCGGCGCGGGTCGATCCGTATCGGCTGACCTATGCACTGCTGCAGCGCCTGCGTCGGCGCGGCGGCCACGTGCATGACCGCACGGTGCTGCACAGCCTCGACGCCACTGCGCGCGGGGTGACCGCCCGTACCGAAGACGGTGCCACCATCCGCGCACGCCACGTGGTGCTGGCCATGGGCTATGCCAACCAGCGCTGGCTCAAGCAACGGGTTGCACGCAACCGCAGCAGCTACGCCTTCATCACCGATCCCATCGATGCGGACGTGCTCGGCCGGCTGCGCACCACCATGGTGTGGGAGAGCGCCCGCCCCTACCTGTACCTGCGCGCCACCGGCGACCGTCGCCTGCTGGTGGGCGGGCTGGACGACGCCATCGACATCCCCGCCCGCCGCGACCGGCGCGTTCAGAGCAAGGCCGACAAGCTGATGAAGCAGCTGCTGCATTGGTTCCCACGGCTGGACCCGGTGCCGGCGTTTTCCTGGGCCGGCACCTTCGCCGAAACGGCGGACGGCCTGCCGTTCTTCGGCCCGCACGATCAGTGGGGGCCGCGGGTGCACTTCGCCATGGCCTACGGCGGCAACGGCATCACCTATTCGATGATCGGCGCGCAGCTGCTGCGGGCCGGGATCGAGCGGCGGGCGCATCCGCTGGCGGGGCTGTTCGGGTTCGGGCGGTTGTAGCCTGCAGCCAGGCATGGCCTGGCTCTACCGCGAGCGGGCGCCGACAGGCATCATTCAAGCAGCCCCTGCTAGCGTCGGCCTGTACCGCCGCGTGTTGCGCGGCCATCTGTCCGCTGGAGCACCGTCATGATCCGCCCCCTGACCCTGCTGCTGTGCCTGGCCCTGCCGGGAACCGTGCTGGCCCAGTCCGCCGCCGGCGCCACCGCGCCGCAGGCTGCCGGCCTGGACCTGACGCTGCCGCAGGCGCCGATGCGCTACCTCAACGACCCGGCCCTGCAGCAGGACCCGCCGGGCACGTACTACGGTGACAAGAGCGGCCCGCGCGTGCACGACGACGCGAAGATCGCCGACGTCACCGATGACAAGGTCAAGGTATCCGGCAGCTTCACCACCGGTATCGGCTATTCCAAGAACGGTGGCAACAGCCACTACAACGCCGCCACGCTGAACCTGAGCAAGAACTACACCACCGATGAGGGCAAGACCCACGGGGTCAACGTCAACATCCACGTGAGCGAAGGCAAGGGCCCGGGCTTCTTCGGCCCGTACGGCGGCTACTACGGCCGCGGCCCGGGCTATTGGGATTACCCGCCGCCGTTTGGCTGGTAAGCCCCGCGTCGGGCCTGGGCCGACCAAGGTCGGCCACTACCGCTGCGTACGCTTGGTAGGTGTCGACCTTGCATGTGCCGGTGGGTGTCGACCTTGGTCGACACGCTCTGCATTCCGTGCCGGCCAGCGGCCAGCACCTACCCGCACGGGAATCAATCCAGCCAGCCATCGCGCTCGCTGTGCAGGATGCGGCCGTCATAACCGCTCAGGCGCACCTCTACCTTCTGGTTGCGGGCATTGCGGGCTTCGAGCGACCAGGTCGCACCATCGCGTTCCAGCGAATGGATCTCGCGCAGGCCATGCGCCTGTGCCCGTGCCAGCACCTGCTCGGTGGTCAACAGCGCGCGGCTGCTGTGCTCATCGAAGATCTCGCCGGTCTTCGGGTCCACGTAGACCTCGCTGAAGCGGCCATCGGCGCGGCTCACGTCAGCCTCCCACAGGCCATCATCCCGTTCGATCTCATGGATCCGGGTGTAGCCGGCCTTGCGCAGGGTCTGTTCAACCTGGGCCATGCCCAGCGGCGCAGCCTGTACGGCCGGCGCGACGGCCAGCAGGGCAACAGTGGCGAGGGTGAGTGACTTCAACATGGGGGTTCTCCTGTTCGTGTTCGTGGCCGGACCATCCCGGCAACGCCACAATGCACCCCGTGGTTAACAGCGCCTTAGCCGGCACTGTTAGCCAGCTGTTAGTCACCTCCGCCACACTCACGCCTGGTCCTACAGTCCTCCCCGCGCCCCGATGCTCTCCACCCTGCCCCTGCTGCTGGCCCTGGCCAGCGCCCCGACCGCCGCCGCGCCCGCACAGGACCCGGCGCAGCAGGTCGCGCGCCGCGCCGTGCAGCAGGGCCGCTACGTGCCATTGGAAAGCGTGGTGCGCGATGCGCTCAAGCGCTTTCCGGGCCAACTGCTGGAAGTGGAGCTGGACGACGGCGTCTACGAAGTGGAGATCCTGCGCGGCGACGGCGTGGTGGTGGAGCTGGACTATGATGCGCGCAGCGGAAGGCTGCTGAAGACGGAGCTGGACGACTGATGCGCATCCTGTTGGCCGAAGACGATGCCGCACTGGCACAGCGCCTGGTGCCCCTGCTGGAACAGGCCGGCTACGTGGTGCACGTGGTGCACGTGGTCGCCGACGGCCGCCAGGCCGAGGAGATCGGCCAGATCGAAGACCTGCAGGCGGCCATCGTCGACCTGGGCCTGCCCGGGCTGGACGGATTGAGCGTGATCGAGCGCTGGCGCGGCAACGGCCGCAGCTTCCCGGTGCTGGTGCTGACCGCACGCGGGCGCTGGCACGACAAGCTGGCCGGCTTCGACGCCGGCGCCGACGATTACCTCACCAAACCGTTCCAGGCCGACGAACTGGTGCTGCGCCTGCGCGCCCTGATCCGCCGCAGCCATGGCCACGCCAGCCCGCGCCTGCACTGCGGACCACTGCAGCTGGACGTCAACGCTGGCCGTTTCGAGCTGGACGGCCAAGCGCTGTCGCTCAGCCCGCAGGAATTCCGCCTGCTCAGTTACTTCATCCACCACAGCGGCCAGGTGATCGGCCGCGACCGGCTGGGCGAACAGGTGTTCGACGGCGGCCACGACCCGGACTCCAATGCGCTGGACGTGCTGCTCGGACGCGTGCGCCGCAAGCTCGGCATCGATCTGATCCAGACCGTGCGTGGCCAGGGCTGGCGGCTGGCCGCGCCGTGAGCCGGCAATCCTCGCTGCGTCGGCGCCTGCTGCTGGCTGGCGGCGCCGGCCTGCTGCTGGTTTCGCTGCTGGCCAGCGCGCTGCTGGGCGAACTGTTCAAGCGCAGCGCGCGTGACCGCCTCGACCACGAACTGCAGCAGGACATGCTGACCCTGCTGGCGCAGGCCGAAGTGGACCCCGAAGGACAGCTGCGCCTGCGCCAGGAACCGAATGACGCGCGCTTCCAGCGCGTGTTCTCCGGTGCCTATTGGCAGATTGCCGGTGCCGATGGCCGCGTGCTGCTGCAGTCGCGCTCGCTGTGGGATGAAACCCTGCCGGCCATGGCCACAGGTGCGGCCACGCGCAATCTGGCTGGGCCACTACAGCAATCCCTGCGTGCACGCGTGCAACAGGTGCGCCTGCCGCGCGCCAGCGCACCGTTCGTGGCCGTGGTTGCCACCGACCGCAGCGCGCTGGATGCGGATGTAGCCGCGTTCCGCAAGCGCACCGCCATCGCCCTGGGCGTGCTGGTCACGGCGTGGCTGGCGGTGCTCGCCAGCCAGGTCCACTTCGGCCTGCGCCCGCTGCATCGCCTCGGTGCGCAGCTGGAACGGGTACGGCGCGGCGATGCGCAGCGCATCGACACGCAGGGACTTGGGGCGGAGGTCGCGCCACTGGGCGAAGAACTCAACGCACTGCTGGAGCACCAGCAACGCATGGTCGCGCGCGCGCGTACCAGCGCACAGGATCTGGCGCATGCGCTGAAAACCCCGCTGAGCGTGCTGGCCACCGAGGCCGACGGCGACGGCGCGGACTGGCGGGCGACCGTTCGTGAGCAGAGCGCCCGCATGCAGGCCAGTGTCGACCGCTACCTGGCCGCTGGGTTGGCCGCCGACCATCGCCAACGCACCGACGTGGCGACTGTCGCGCAGGCGCTGTGCCGGTTGATGGCACGTGTGCATGGCGAACGCGGCATTGCGTTCACAGCGGAAGGCATTGATCCGGTGCTGCAGTTCGCCGGTGCCAGTGCGGATCTGGAAGAGATGCTGGGCAACCTGCTGGACAACGCCGGGCGGTGGGCGCAACAGCAGGTCACTGTCGAAGCGGAAGCCCACGACGGGCAGTTGCGCATCGAAGTGCGTGATGACGGCCCTGGCCTGGCGGCGGATGCGCTGTCACAGGTCACACAGCGTGGTGTACGCCTGGATGAGCGCGAGGGCAGCAGTGGATTGGGGTTGGCGATTGTGAGCGATATCGCCGCCAGTTATGGCGGGCGCCTGGCGCTGGAAAATGCGCAGCCCGGCCTGCGCGCAACGTTGTGGTTGCCGGTGGGGTGGAGCGGCCAACCTAACGGTGGGTAGTGCCGGCCGCTGGCCGGCAACCACGTGGTCACCGGAAACGCCCTGCGGAAGCCGGCCAGCGGCCGGCTCTACCAAGCACCAATCCTACCGGTCGCCGTGCACCCGGTAGGTGTCCACATTGGTCAACCTCACGGTGGGTAGTGCCGGCCGCTGGCCGGCAACCACGTAGTCACCGGGAACGCCCTGCGGAAGCCGGCCAGCGGCCGGCTCTACCGAGCGCCAATCCGGCCGGTCGCCGTACACCCGGCAGGTGTCGACATTGGCCAACCTAACGATGGGGAGTGCCGGCCGCTGGCCGGCAACCACGTGATCACCGGGAACGCCCAGCGGAAGCCGGCCAGCGGCCGGCTCTACCAAGCGCCAATCCGGCCGGTCGCCGTACGCCCGGTAGGCGTCGACATTGGCCAACCCAACGATGGGGAGTGCCGGCCGCTGGCCGGCAACCACGTGGTCACCGGAAACGCCCTGCGGAAGCCGGCCAGCGGCCGGCTCTACCAAGCGCCAATCCGACCGGTCGCCGTACACCCGGTAGGTGTCGACCTTGGTCGACACACATCAAACATCAACGGTGATGCATCCACCAGCAATCAATCGCGTCCAGCACGATGTGGATGATCAAACCGATGCCGAACAACCGCGTTTTCTTCGGCACGCACAGGCCTGCATACACGGCAATCGCCGGTGCGGTGTGCAGCGGATGGAAACCGATGCTGCAGCGGTTCGGTGCGTAGATCGGGTCGGCCAGCAGGTGGTCCAGGTCGATGATCCAGCCCAGCAGCATCAGCAGCCACGCCGAAGCAAAGCGCTTGCGCCAGAACAGCCATGCCAGCAGGGCTGGCACGGCGGCATGCAGGAACAGGTGGAAGATCGCGCGCGCGCTCATCGGGGCCGGTAGCGCCGGGCCTACGCCCGGCGTTCCCGTTTACATCAGACCAGCGGTTCGTCGGACAGGTAGGTGTAACCGGTCAGGCCGGCTTCCAGCGCCTCCGACAACTCCTGCGCACGTTCCGGCGACAACTGGGCCTCGGCCACGCGCTGCGCATAGGTCGCACGCAGTTCGTCCAGGCGGTAACCCACGTAATCCAGCATCACGTCGGTGGTGTCACCACGGCGCTGCTGGGTGATCGCGTAGCCATCGGCATCGGCCAGCACTTCCACCGCGTCGGTATCACCGAACAGGTTATGGATGTCGCCCAGGATCTCCTGGTAGGCGCCGACCATGAAGAAGCCGATGCGGTAGCTCTCGCCCGGCTTCATCTTGTGCAGCGGCAGCGAGCTGTCCAGGCTCTCGTTCTCGACATAGGTTTCCACCATGCCGTCCGAGTCGCAGGTCATGTCGGCGATGATGCCGCGGCGGTCGGGGGTTTCGTCCAGGCGCTCGATCGGCACGATCGGGAACACCTGGTCGATCGCCCACACGTCCGGGATCGACTCGAACACGCTGAAGTTGACGAAGTACTTGTCGACCAGGCGCTCGTTCAGTTCGTCCAGCACCGGGCGATGGCTCTTCTCGTCATAGCTCAGGCGCGCACGCACGCCGTGGGCGATGGCGTAGAACAGGTCGTCGATGCGCGCACGCTGCGGCAGGTCGATCTGGCCCAGCGCGTAGCTGGCCAGGCCTTCGGCATGGAAATGCTGCGCTTCCTGGAACAGTTCCACCGCCGGGCGCACGTCCAGCTCGTCGTGGATCTCGCGCAGGTGGCGAATCGCCGCCGGCTCATCGTCGTGCTGGTCCGGCACGCGGCCTTCCTGCGCCTCTTCCACTTCCGAGACGTTGGCGATCAGCACCGCGTGGTGTGCCGTCATCGCGCGACCGCACTCGGTCACGATGCGCGGCGGGGTGAGGCCGAATTCTTCGCACGCATTGGCCAGCGGCTGCACGATGTTGCTGGCATAGGAATGCAGGCCGTAGTTGATCGAGCAGAAGCTGCGCGAACGGGTGCCTTCATAGTCCACGCCCAAGCCACCGCCCACGTCGACGTGGGTGATCTTCGCGCCCAGGCGCGACAGCTCCACGAAGTAGCGGGTGGCTTCGCGCATGCCGTTGGCGATGTCGCGCACGTTGGAGATCTGCGAGCCCATGTGGAAGTGCAGCAGGTTCAGGCAGTCGGCGTACTCGGTGTCACGCAGCGACTTCCACAGGTCCAGCAGCTGGCGCGGCGACAGGCCGAACTTGGCCTTGTCGCCACCGCTGTTCTGCCACTTGCCGGCGCCCAGCGAGGCCAGGCGCATGCGCACGCCCAGGCCCGGCTTCACGTCCAGCGCCTTGGACTCTTCCAGCACCAGCTTCAGCTCGGACGGCTTCTCGATGACGATGAAGGTCTGCAGGCCCAGCTTGCGGCCGATCAGGGCCAGGCGGATGTACTCGCGGTCCTTGTAGCCGTTGCAGACGATCAGGCCACCCGGGCGCGACAGCGCCAGCACGGCCATCAGCTCGGGCTTGCTGCCCGCTTCCAGGCCGAAGCCCTCGCCGTGGTGGCTGGCCAGGGTGCCGGCCACGCCGCGGGTCTGGTTGACCTTGATCGGGTACACGGCGGTGTAGCCACCGCTGTACTCCCAGTCCTGCTGGGCCTGGGCGAAGGCCGCCTGCAGCTTGCCCAGGCGCTGGCCGAGGATGTCCGGGAAGCGCACCAGCAGCGGCAGCTTGGCACCGGCCGCGCGCGCAGCATCGACCACCTTGGGCAGCGACACCACCGGGCCGTCGGCCCCGGTCGGTCTCACCACCATGTGCCCGGCCTGATCCACGTCGAAGTAACCGTCCGCCCAATGCGGGATCGAGTAGGTCTTGCGGGCTTGGTCGAGGGACCAATCGGTCATTTCAGTCGGCCTTGTTGGCAATAAAAGGGGGGGCATGATAACGCCTATATGCCCACAGGTTCGTTATCATGCGCGCCCGCGCCCGTGACAGGTTCCAACCTGAACGGGCCGATCCGTCCGGATGTGGCATCTGTGCCACGCGGCCCCGCCCGCCAGCCCGGCTCCACCCCTCCGAACAGGACTGTTTTCCAATGACTGACAGCAACAACTGGTACATCGAACACTTCGAGCGCACCGGCTCGGCCATCGGCTACCGCATCACCGGCAAGCTGGACGAGGTGCAGTCGCCGTTCCAGAAGATCGAGATCTTCCAGACCACCGACTGGGGCAACCTGATGACCATCGACGGGGCCATCATGCTGACCAGCAAGGACAACTTCTTCTACCACGAGATGATCAGCCACCCGGTGCTGTTCACCCACGCCGCACCCAAGCGCGTAGTGATCATCGGTGGCGGCGACTGCGGCACCCTGCGCGAAGTGCTCAAGCACACCGGCGTGGAGAGCGTGACCCAGTGCGATATCGACGAGCAGGTCACGGTGATGGCGCGCAAGCACTTCCCGGAACTGTGCGACTCCAACGACGACGCCCGCGCCGAGCTGCTGTTCGACGACGGCGTGGCCTACATGGCCAACTGCCCGGCCGGCAGCGTGGACGTGGTGATCGTGGACTCGACCGACCCGGTCGGCCCGGGTGAAGGCCTGTTCAACAAAGCCTTCTACGAGAGCTGCTTCAAGGCCCTGAAGGACGACGGCATCCTGGTGCAGCAGTCCGAGTCGCCGCTGATGCAGCTGGACCTGATCAACGAAATGCGCGCCGAGATGGGCAAGGCCGGCTTCGGTTCGTTCAAGACCCTGCCGTTCCCGCAGCCGTGCTACCCCACCGGCTGGTGGAGCGTGACCATGGCGCGCAAGGGCGACAGCAGCTTCGACTTCCGCCAGGCCGACTCGGCCGCCAAGACCTTCAACACCCTGTACTACACCGCCGCGCTGCACACCGGCGTGCTGGTGACCCCGCCGTTCGTGCAGGCGGCATTGAAGTAATGCGTGCCGACCAACGGTCGGCACCCACCCATGCAAAAGAAAAACCCGCGCTGGCGACAGCGCGGGTTTTTTCATGTTCCGGTAGTGCCGGCCGCTGGCCGGCAACCTCATGTAACGATCAGAGCGCCCAGATACCGGCAATCACCGCCACCACCAGGCCCCACTTGATCAGCTGGTAGGCCACGACGCTGCGCTCGCGCAGTGCCTTGGCCTTCAGGCGCACCTTGTAGACGCTGCCGAACGCCTTGTTGACGCCACCGGTCGGGTCACCCGGCAGGTTCGGCGAGGCACCACCGGCCAGCAGCGTGGCCGCCACCGCGCGGTTGAACAGGCCCGGCAGGCCGAAGCGCAGCGGGCGGGCGATGTCGCAGAACAGGATCACCCGGTCATCGGGCGTCTCGTTGTGCGCGTGGTGGATGTAGGTCTCGTCGAACATCATCCACTCGCCATCGCGCCAGCTCTTCTTGATGCCGTCCACTTCGATGTAGCAGCCGTCGTTGTTCGGCGTGGCCAGGCCCAGGTGCAGGCGCAGCGAACCGGCGAACGGGTCGCGGTGCGGACGCAGTTCGCTGCCCGACGGCAGCTGCGCGAACATCGCCGCACGCACGTCCGGCAGCGACTCCAGCAACGCGGTAGTCTTGGGGCACATCGCCTTCGCCGACGGGTGCGACGGGCCATACCACTTCAGGTAGAAGCGCTTCCAGCCACGGCGGAAGAACGAATTGAAACCGGCATCATTGAACGTGCTGGACGCGGCGATCTTCTGCGCATCGCGCAGCGCCAGCGCCTCATCGCGGATCATCTGCCAGTTCTGGCGCAGCGGCTCCAGCTGCGGGAACTCCTTGGCCGGATCCAGGAACGGCGTGGTCGGCACCTTCGAGAACATGTACATGACCACGTTGATCGGGGCCATGAAACTGGAGTGGTCCAGCAGCTGGCGCGACCAGCGCGCGCGGACCTTGCCACGGAAGTGGATGTACAGCACGCAGGCGACGAACAGCGCTGCAATGACGATTTTGATGATCAAAGCACTTTCCTCCAGCCGCGGCCGGAACGGGAAACGGGGCGATGCACGGCCTGGTGGCCAGCATCGGTAAGGAACGCGGCAGGGAACGGGGACGTGCCGAAGGGTGCGGCCGCCGATGTCGCGAATTAACAGCTTATGGTCGGCAGGCCGTGCGTCGGGGTCAAGCCGGACGTGCGCGACGTTCAGCGGGCCGCGGATGAACGAACCGATGCGACGCCCAACCTATTGATTCGGAAAGAACCGTCGACCAAGTGAGACATAATTGTCCGATTCTGTGTGACGAACTGTTCCAGCCACGGCGCCGACATTTCTCCGACAAATCGTGGAATAGCGAACTGGCGAGTACTAAAATTAACGAAAACTTAGTAACTCCCTGTAACACCGGTTCGCTTGACGCTTTGCGCCACCCACCGGGTCGTCCGAGACCCCGACATGTATCTTTCTGCTCTGCCCCCCTCCTCCTGCGGCGATGACGCCGCCACCCCGCTGCTGCTCAAGCGCGGCGAACGCTTCCTGGCCCCCGACGTCTATCGCACCTGCCTGGACGGGCGCGAGGCAGTCATCAAGGACTATTCCCGCTACCGCGGCACGCCCGTTTCGCTCATCGCGCGACTGATGGTGCGCCGCGAGGCCCGCATGCTGCAGCGCCTCGGCGGCTGGAAGCACGCCCCCGCGCTGCTCGGCACCCTCGGTGGCCTGGCGCTGGGCATGGAGTTCGTCCCCGGCCAGACCCTGAGCACCGCACAGGCCGTGGGCAACGAGGTGTTCGAGCAGCTGCAGCACGCGCTCAGCCGTTTGCACGCCGCCGGCATCAGCCACAACGACCTGCATGGCACCAACGTGGTGGTCAGCGGCGGCGTACCGGTGCTGCTGGACTTCACCTCGGCCTGGCGCGCTCCACGCTGGCTGCGCCGCAACCCGCTGAGCCGGCAACTGAGCCGCAGCGACATGAAGAACCTGCTGAAGATCCGCCAGCGCGTGACCGGCCAGGCGCCAAGTGCCGCGCAGGCTGCACTGGTGGCCGACCCGGGCTGGGTCGCGGCCGTGCGGCAGGGCTGGAAGCGGTTCTACAAGTGGGCCAAGCGGCGGTAAGCGCCGCGTCTTTCGGGCGGCGATGGATCGCGAGATGAGATGGGACAGCGCCGGGGGCTGCGTGCCCCGACGGGGACGATGCCTCGGGGGGTGCGTGCGCCGATGGGGACGACATCTCGGCGGCTGCGTGCGCCCTATCAGGTAGAGTCGACTGTTAGTCGACTGCTCTTCGTCCCGAAGCCGAAAAACCCCGCGCTGCGCGCGCAAGTCGACTAACAGTCGACTCTACCTCGTCCCATTCCGGCATCCCTGTCGTGTGCCGGCAGCCCGCGGCGCGCTTACAACGCGTCCGCGTCCAACTCACCGGTACGAATACGCACCACACTGCCCAGGTCGTACACAAACACCTTGCCGTCACCAATCTTGCCGGTACCGGCGGCCTTCACGATGGCCTCAACCACGGCCTCCACCTGGTCATCGGTCACCGCCACTTCCAGCTTCACCTTCGGCAGGAAATCGACCACATACTCCGCGCCACGGTACAGCTCGGTGTGGCCCTTCTGGCGACCAAAGCCCTTCACTTCCGTCACCGTGATCCCAGTGACCCCACGCTCGGCCAGCGCTTCGCGCACGTCGTCGAGCTTGAACGGCTTGATCACCGCCATGACCATCTTCATCGTCTATCTCCTGTCTTCCGGCGTGGAGGATAGCGCCTGAACGCGGCCCGTGCGAAGCCGCTGCCGCCTGTCCGGGCAGTGGGTGCCAGCAGTATCCTTGTGCCTGAATGGCCTGCCCGCGCCGGATGCACGGGCCCACCCCCACGGAGCACCCCATGATCGACCTGAATCAAATCGATGACCTCGCCCGTCGCCTCAGCGACCTGGTGCCGCCGGGCCTGCGCGAATCGCGCGAGGAACTGCAGGCCACCTTCAAGAGCGCGCTGCAGGCCGGCCTGGCCAAGCTCGACCTGGTCACCCGCGAGGAGTTCGAAGTGCAGCGCGCCGTGCTGCTGAAGACCCGCCAGAAGCTGGACGCGCTGGAAACCGCCGTGCGCGAGCTGGAAGGGCGCGGCACCGCAGAATGAAAAAAGGAGGCGCACTGCGCCTCCCGTTTACAGATTATTTCCCGGATGGGGCCTTGCAGCAAAGCCCACCGGGCGCCCTAGACTCGCCGGCCTGTCGATCCGGCAGCACAGAGAGGGGCAGCAGCGATGGCGCAGGACACCGAATGGACACCCGTTTCGCATGACACCTGCGACCAGGTCGCCGGGCCGTTCTATCACGGCACCCGCGCTGATCTGGCGGTGGGCGAGCTACTGAGCGCGGGCTACCGCTCCAACTATCGCGACAGTGTGGTGATGAACCACATCTACTTCACCACGATTGCCAAGGGCGCCGGGTTGGCTGCGGAGATGGCCAGGGGCGAAGGGCGGCCGCGAGTGTATATCGTGGAGCCGACCGGGCCGTTTGAAGACGATCCGAATGTGACCAACAAGAAATTTCCCGGGAATCCGACGCAGTCATATCGGAGTGCGCAGCCATTGCGGGTGGTTGGGGAGATTGTGGAGTGGGAGCTCTACGACGCGGAGTTCGTTCGGCAGTTGAAGGCGTTTGTTGCTTCGGGGAGTGGGGAGATCATTAATTGATGGAGGAAGATCGGCGCGCCACTGTAGTCCTTACTTGCAAGACGTGCTGCCTGGTAGCTAACCCTTAAGCTGTCGCATCGTGGAGTCGAGCCCTCCAAGGAACGAGGCATCGTCGTCCGTCACAAGCGCGCGCGCACCAGCATCACTTAAGCCCGGCGCCAATTCTCGATTCCGCCCAACGGAATGAGATGGGAAGCGAGGCGCTGCATCGATGCGAGGTCTCCTCTGGAAACCCACTCCTCCATCCATTGCCTGTACATTGCTGCTTTGCCTATCTCGCGATAGTGATTCTCGACCAACGCCTGAGCGTGCCCGTCGCCAGAGCGGGCTTTGGCCTCCATCAGCGCTGCAGACTCGTGGCCGTAGCTTTCGCTTCTGCTCCCTGCAACCACATTGTTGTTGGTGCTACCGGGTTGAGTGCAGGCCAGAAGGCATAGCGTGAGACACATGAGCAAGGTCACTTTCGACAGCGCAAACATTCTGCCGCTCCGAATGCTTGAACGATACCAATAGCGCGACGAAGCACGGCGCATTGCATTCAATCGTGCTACGAAGCCGCTTCCATCGTCGCTGATCGATGCAGGCGAGATCATTTCAGCCAAACGCGGTCATCACGGCGCCTCAGCCCTTCTGCGCTACCACTTGAACTACCGTTAGCGCGGCCAGATCCGCGGGGAGAACAACCTGTACTGCAAACACTATCAGATCAAGTGCGTCCGGAGACTTGATTCTCATGACGCAGGTAGTGCTTGCGCGAAGCGAAGATCAATGAAAGGAGCCCAAGTCATATGCGGCCGATTTGTCCAAACCCAGATCCGACGCGCCATCGGTTTGAGCTCCCAACCTAGTGGGCGACCTGCTGTCCATACCAGCGAGCTACAACCTAGCGCCCACAAAGCGCTCTATCGTGGTTCCGAGTTGAGGCGAAGGGCCTGTAGGTGCAGCGACCGTCCAGGGGCCTCCTGCCTTTCTGGGCAAAGGCGAAGAGCCTGCAAGGCTCTACCATCAATGCCCGTATCGGGTAGCCCGGAGCACGTTCCATGCACGCGGGTGCCTGATCCCGATAGCGGGCTACTACGAGTGGTCCATCAACCCGGACGACAAGATGAAGTACCCGGGGTTCATCCGTGCTGCGACGCCGCTGCGGGCTGCAGGCGCTTGGGGAAACGCCAGCAAGCTGGTGGGCGAGGACAATCTGGCCACCTTCACCGTGACCACCGGCGACAGCAGCAGTGTGACGGCGGACCTTCATGACCGCCCGCTAGTATGACTGGCACTTGGCCAGGCCGAGGATTGGATTAAGGCCGACGCCGATGGGGCCCACCTTGTCAGGCGCGTGGTGAGCACGCTTCGCAACAACAGCGAGGCCTTGCTCGTTCCCGTGGCATAGTAGCCAGAGAACGGCAACTAGCGAAGATCAATGGACCAGACTACCGCACATGCGAATCTGCAACATGCTCGCACGCGATTCTTCGTCGCGGGTGCGGCGCATGCATTGCTCACGGGATCGTCAAGCGGAAAGCTCATCCTCGAGCACGAGATCGTCTTCTCGGAAGCTGGATTCTTCGTTAATCTCAAAGGGGCGGAGAAACCAGCTGGAAATGCACGAATCGTCTCATTCAATCGCGCCACGGAAAAAGACGAGGCTGCAGCACTTCTTCAATTAGCTTTCCAGAAAGTTCTTAGCGACTCCGTCGACACTGTCAGGGCATATGCGCGCCATATCGGCGAATGGGAGAGCCTAAAGAAAGAACACTGGTTTGCGTTTGCACACCACCTACGCAACGCATTCAGTCACAATGGACGATGGCACTTTGAACGTCACGCGGTGGTCCCGGTGCAATGGCGTAGATATTCCATCGACCGAAGCATGCAGGGTGAATCCGCTAGCGCTTTCTTGTCCCATTACGATGGAACTGAACTGATGGCACAGATGATTCTTTACGTTTCAGGTATCGTCGATTACCGACAAATCCACATTCCGAAGCAACCATGTGCATGAGCAGGAGCACGAAGCTCCTCATCGGAGCCACGCCATTGCCAATATCATGGCACTGACGACGAGTGGTTCTGTCACCACCGACCACTCGGGCAACGAAGTTGGCTTGATTCGCTTGAACGTAGATCAGCTGACGGCGAGAGATTCACCCCTTCTAAGCCCCACACGCTCAACAGCTATCCATGTTCTTGCCCTGCCCGTCCTATCAATGCGCAGGCTGCGTCCGCAGCGCGCTTGACCCTCTGCGCAGCAGGTACACCGCAACAAGGAATGGCCACAGCGAGTTGATCGACGAGAACAGCCGCTGTGTCAGCCCCCTGAATCCCTCCGGATCCGCTCCCACCACGTTCAACCAGAGATAGACGATGCCCGCGATGCTCACCATAGCGGTCACGGCGTACGCCCTTCGGTTGGCCGACCACGCGCTCAATTCGATGTGCGACATCGCCGGTGCAATGATGTTGGCGATACCGATGGTGTAGAAGCCGTGCATCGGATCGCCCATGGGCCAGAGCCCGTTGGTCAGCATGGAAATGCCAAAGACCAACCAGCAGATTGCACCTACTGCAATCCGGCGACCGGACTCCCGCCATGTCCCGATGGAGAACGCCACGAAGCCCATACCGGAGCCGATAGCCGCAATCCTGCCGCAGATGCTTGCAAGCGTTGGCGCCTGCAGCAGCTCGCTGGCGTGCTGGGCAAGCGGGTTGTAACCCGGCGCGAACAGGGCAGCAACGCTGGTCCAGAACAGGAACCACGGAAGCGGGAGCAGACCCGCAGACAGAAGAAGTCGATTGCGGCGTAACACGTCCAGTGATCCTTGTAGCGGCCTGCGCCAGTGGGTGGAGTCCGTTCAAACGCCGCAGAACCTTCCTGCTGCGGGCAGGACAGTTCCTGGTGACTACAACGGTAGTCAGGTTCTGCGTGACGCCCCACGGGGTCAATAGGCAGAAAGTCACTCACGCATGGAGGCGAATTACGCGGCATCCATCAGCGACCGTCAGACCAATGCTGTCGCATTTGCCGCGCCCTACATCTCTGACGGAAGGTTCTGACGACTCCGTTCCAGAAGTGCCGCTGCGCCTAGCACACCAAGGCTCTCGCCCCTTTCCACGCTATGCGACAATGCCAAAAGCGTCTCGGGTTTTGGCGGCATTGACCCCTACCCGTTGGCATTCCGAACAACAGCAGGTAATCGTTACTGCGCCACCGTGCATCGGTGGTCGGGACTCGAAAACCCGTTTTGTTGGGAAGTAGTTTGCGCTTGCCAGCCGGCACCACCGCGCGTGGTGCCGGCTGGCAATCCGTCTGCCGGCTATGGCGGGCGGGGCGTGGGGGTCTTGTACCCGCCGGTTCCCAACATCCGGTTTTCGAGCCACGCTCTGCCCGCCACCTTTATCGGTGGCGGCTTCTGCCTGCTTGCACGGAGCCCGCCATGACCACGCCGCACTCCCCTCCCCCGCGCCCGATCCAGGAAGCGCCCTCGGCCGCCCCGGCCCTGGATCCCAACAGCCTCATCGCCATCCTGCACGCCATCGGCGCGGGCGCTGCGGCCGACGGCCAGCCCTGGCCCGAGCGGCATCACCTGCGCAGCCGGCAGATGGCGTTGTCCGACGCCGACTGCGCACTCACTGGCCAGCGCATCGTGCAGGAGATCCTGCTGGCGGCCGAACGCACGCGCCAGAACGGTGAGCCTGAGCAGTACGTGGGCGACCGGGTGATGGAGGGGCTGGTGATGGCCGATCTGGCGCTTACTGCGTTCATCCACGAACGGGTACGGCCCAAGGACTGAGCGCTTGTGGCGCGTACGTTTCTGCCTGTGTCTGGGGTGACAAATGAAGAACCACAGCCTTGCCGCTGCGGCGGTGTGCGCCTCGATCATGGCGGCGGTGTGGATGGGGTGGCCCGAGCCTGCGGGCGATCAGGTGTGGGCCTACCAGAAGCTGCGGCCGGCCGATTACCGCCTGCTGCACAGTGATGCACTTGGCTTCGTGACCGCGAAGGCCCACGAGGGCTTAGAACTGCACGCGCGCCATCCCGGGGCGACGTCCTTCGAGATCCGGTGCAAGGGCGTGCTGGTGATGGACGTGGAGAACGCGCCCTCGCGCGTGCTGATCCGCATGCCTGCCGATGCACGGTGGCGGGCGCCGGACATCGAGCGTCTGCGCACCAGCTTCGAGCGTTGGCTGGATCTGCACCAGAGCCAGGGGCGGTTGCTGGTGGAAAGTGCGGGGCCTTCGTGGGTTGAGGCACGGCTTGGGCGCCTTGACAGGTCGGTGCCTGATGACCAGCGCTGCGTGTTCAGGGACCCAGGCCACCCTCGGCTGGAATCTCCCTCGTCATTCCGCCTATCCAGCAGACCATTGCAGGCAGTGGAAGGAATGGCAGCATCATCCTCGGCATTGTTCCGAAATTCCAAAAGAGCCGCGTGAATCACGTGCCCTCGGCATCGTTTCGGCGCAACTTGTGGCTGCGCAGAAGCCCCGCTAGCATCGGCTCAACGGTTTTTCCCGTTCTGCCCCTGCATCCATGATGGAAGCCCCCGTGACCGAATCGACCGCCACCGAAGTTTCAGCCGAAGCCGCATCCCACAAGGGCGAATTCTTCCTGATCGACGCAGGCTTGCTGAGCAATGGCGGGGTACCCGGTATAGAGATCGCCAACGAAGACAAGCTGATCGATCCGGGGATGAATGTCATCTCGCGTCCTGATGGAACGCCAGGCCAGTATCCGGAGCGCCCCCACCTGGTTCATGTGCCCGAGAAGGGCGCAATGCCACGCGATCTGGAAGAGCTCGCTGGCATCTGGATTGTGTCGGAGCCGTTGAAGCAGCTGTTTGAGCAGATGGACCCCCAGGCGTTTGCCTTTGTGGCCTGCGACTTCAGCCTTGCCGACGGCAGCCCCGGGCCTCAGTACTACCTGGGCAATGTGCTGCGCAGGCTCGACGCTCTGGATGAAGCCTCGTCCCGCGTGAGAATCAAGCTCGACCACAATTATCAGACCGGCGAGGACGAGAAGCTTTACAGCCTCGTCGGCGGCGCCAGCCTGGTGTTCAAACAGGACGTTGTGGGTGATGCCCATATCTTCCGCCAGGATCGCATGGGCGCACCGCCCATCTGCGACCGCACGATGTTTGATGCATTGAATGCCGCCAACTTCTCCGGCGTACGGCTGCGCGACGTAGCCGATCTCTAGGACGAGCGCCTTCAAACGGATTCTTGAATGAGGTGGTGCGCATGGCCGACACACCGGTTTTCCAGGGACACCATCTGATCGAACAGAATGCGTTCGAACAAAGCCAGCTGCTGAAGTCGCTTGCCAGGAGTGGTCATTTCACGCTCCACGGTTCCGACAACATCCTCAACCTGCCCGCGAACCCCGCGCTGGCAACCCGGTTGGGTATATCGCCGCACTCGGGCGGCCCGTTGAGTGCGTACTCGGATCAACTGAAGTTCGTTCTCGACGACCTCGCAGAAACCTACGATGGCCGAGCGCTGTTGGCGAAGGATTCTGCGCCGGATGTGCGCGCTGCCGCCGCCGAGCGTATGGCTGCCCGCATCCAGAACCTGGAGTTCACGCTTCGCGCCGGCATCCTCAACGGCGACCTGGTCACCAACACGCCGGAGAACATGACCCCGGCCGAAGCCAACGCCAGGATCCGCACCTTCTTCGCCGATCTGGACGGCTACCAGCGCACCCACGCCGCGCAGATTGCGGAACTGAAGACCCTCAACCCGACCGAGTTGCGCTGGCGCGGCGTCACCCGCTCCGAAGCCAACGTGACGGCGGCGCTGGATGCCATCGACCAATCCGGCAACTCCACCCTGAGCGAGCGCTGGGGGGGCCGCGCATCGTTGGGCACCGCAATCCAGGAGGCCAACCAGGGCGGCCGCCTGCCGCTGAGCGAGCACACCGCGGCCCGCGTGCGTAAGGCGTTCAACCCGGAGATGCCACTGACCATCGTGCGCCCTGGCCCGGCAACCACCGCTCCGGAACTGGCCGGCTCTGCTGGGCGCGCTGGCGCTGCGGAAGGCGCCGCCGAAGCTGCCACCGCGCGGGGACAGATTACCGGCGCACGCGTACTCGGGGCTGCGGGTGTTGCCGCACTGGCGGTGGACTTCGCCATCACCGGCCACCGCGTGGCCGAGTTGCACAGCGAAGGCAACAACGCCGGCGCAAAATCTGCGGCCACCCACTTCGTGGGGCGCACTGCAGGCGGCTTCGGTGGCGGCTTCCTGCTGGGCGCGGGGTACGGATTGTTCACCGGATCGTGGACCGGGCCAGGTGCGCTGGCTACCGGGCTGCTGGGCGGCGTGGCCGGTGGCTTCGGCGGTGAGTACTGGGCTCAGTACCAGGACAAGAAGGCGGTTTACACCCAGGTGGACCGCAGCGGCAACGAATGGAGCCGCGATCCGGAAGATGCCAAGGGCACCTGGAGCCGCAGCGTGCGCACACCGCAGCCCGACGGAAGCTACCGCGAGATCACGATGGTCGCCGGTGGCCGGCTGCTGGATGAGCTGAACTACAAAGCCGCCAACGACTCATATTCACTGGGCATGGCCAACCTGCCCAGGCCGCAGAACCCCTTCAAGCTTGATGCAGGCGGCGAGAGCACGCCGCCGCGCGAGCCGTTTGAAACCAACCGCCACTACGTGCGCAATCCGCACAACGGCGAATGGAACCTCTCCATCCACTCGATGATTGATGGACGCGTCCCTTTTGACTACAGCGTGCCTGTCAGCCCGGAAAAGTCGGGCCAACTGGAACGGGAATCGCAGCGCATCATTGCCCAGAACGCCTTGAACACGCCGGAGGCGCTTGCCGCCCGTTACCAGGTGGCGTTCAACCAGTACAACTGGCACGAGTTCGCCACCATTGAGCCGGTACCGGAGGTGATCACCAACGCGCTGACCCAGACGCAGCCCCTGCGCGCTTCCAACGGCGAGAAGTACACGCAGGACCCCAACGGGCAGTGGCAAACGCCGGGTTGGCTGTATGGCACCAACCCGGCCGAGGGCAGCATCGTCGAGGAGCTCAATCGTACGCGCCAGAGCCAGCAGGCCGGCGTACAGGAGCTGACGTCCATGGCCGACATCGCCCGGGCCAACCCCACGCCAACCGAATACGGCCTGCGCAGCCAGGTGGTGGACGCCTACCGTAGTGCCGGCATTGTGCGCAGTGCAGAAGAGATTGATGACGCCGTAGCCGCCGTTGCCCAGGATCACGCACGCGCCGTGCCCGACTTCGGTACGTTCATGCTGCAGGTGCAAAAGGATGGCTCGCTGGCCACACTGGCCGGGAAAGATGACGAACGCATGCAGATCGTCTGCGTCACCACGCCACAGGAGATTGCCCAGGCACACGTGCAGCGCTCGACTGCGGAGCAGCAGCCCGCGGATGCCCTGCCGCGCGCGCCAACTTCACCTGAGCCCGCACCGAGTGCATCGCCGCCACACACCTCCAGGCCTGCCACGCAGCACGACGCTGACGTAGACCGGCACCACGGCACGGCCCTTCGCCCAGATGGCAGCGGGCTGCTGGAACAGCTGCGCTCGTCGGTAGCCATGCTGGATGAGAAGAACAACAAGCCGTGGGACCAGAGCAGCGACCGCCTGCTGGCCAGCGCCTACCGGCTTGCAGCAGAAGCCGGGTTCAAGCCCGGCGACCAGGTAGACATGGCACTGAGTGAAGCCACCGAAACCCGTGCTGCGGGCGCCACGCTGTTCGTGACGCGCTCAGGACCGGGCGCGTCATCGGACCCCGCCGCCAACCGGGTGCAGATGCCAACACAGGAGGCCCTGGCGGTCGCACCGGAGCAGCAGTATGCAGCGGCCAACCGGAGCCTCGGCGCTCAGGATCGGGAGCAGTCGCAGCAGCTGGCACAAGCGCAGGAACGGCAGCAGGAAGAGAGCCGGCAGGGGCCGCGGTTGGGTTGATGGCAACGTGACGCTTGGGTTCTTCATGAGAACGCCAGGGTTCCTGCCTGGACGGAATCAGGCGAATGCTCCCTCCGAACATCTCAAGCCTTCCGGAGGTTAGCCCGCACTCCCGAGCGTGCCCATTGCTGGGAGTGTCACGGCACTACCGCTCTGATCTGCGAGGTCATACACCACCAATGCCTCGTCTCCAGTTCCGGCGCGGCACTTCAGCGCCCCCCTGTTGTCCCAGGCGGCGGACCCTCCCGTCATCTCGAATCCATCGGCATGGCCCACGCCGTTGCATACCAACACGATCATCCCAAGCTCCCGCGCGACTGTTGCGTAGTGGCGGTGAGCCCGCTCCATACCGATCATGTTCTTTGCAACACTGGCAACGTAGACCGTCGCTCCCGCGTCCTTGGCTCGCAATGCACTTTCCATCTGTAGCGACTCGAAGCAGATGGCGGGGACCAGAATTTCCTGCCCAATGGTTACTGACAGGGACGTGGTTCCTGCCTTGAAATAAGGCAGTTCGTCGGGATGCAGCATCTGCTTGGTGTAGACAGCCGGTGCCTGACCGCTGCGGAAGACGAACATGCCGATCTCCGGCCCATCGTTGCCGCGATACGGCCCGCCGACTGCGACCAGAATCTGGTGCCGATCGCTCAGAGATTGGAATACCTCCAGACGTACATCATCTGCCGTCATTGCAAGCTGTTCGGCCAACCGTGGCTCATAGCCGGTCAGCGACATCTCCGGAAAGAAGACCGCCGCACCGCCACACGAGACGGCCCGTTCAATGAAGTGCACGTGCCGTTCGATATTGCCATCGATGTCGCCAGGGGCTGATCGCATCTGTGCTGCAACAATCTTCATTCCATCCTCTCTACTCAGACGCAGGCCGAAGCAAGAACCGCCTCGTACGCTGATTATGCAACCGCCGGTTGAGTGCATCCATCGGGGATCGAGGCGCGATCGGGTTGCTTCAGCGAGGCGACTCCTGATGCGCAGCGACATCTGTTCAGGGAAAGGGATCGCCCTTGACCGGAATCCCCTTAGCCGTTTCACCCGCAATGCCCGATGGCGCCGTGCCGAATGCCTGCCGCACCATCGAACATCCATCCGCAGGAAACCACACATGAGCCTGGCGCTGGTCCACAGCCGTGCCCGCGCCGGGGTCGATGCCCCGCTGGTGCGGGTGGAAGTGCATCTCTCTGGCGGCCTGCCTGTCACACAGATCGTTGGCCTGGCCGAAACCAGCGTGCGCGAATCCCGCGAGCGTGTGCGTGCCGCCCTGCTCTGCGCGCGCTTCGACTTTCCGCAGCGGCGCATCACGTTGAACCTCGCGCCCGCCGACCTGCCCAAGGAAGGTGGTCGCTACGACCTGGCGATTGCCTTGGGCATTCTTGCGGCCAGCGGCCAGGTCGATCCACAGTCGCTGCTGCAGTACGAATTCCTGGGCGAGCTTGGCCTGACCGGTGAGCTGCGGCCGGTGGCCGGTGCACTGCCGGCCGCGATTGCCGCCGCTGAAGCCGGTCGCATCCTGGTGGTACCGCCAGGGAATGCCGCAGAGGCAGCTTTGGCCGAGCACGCCGATGTGCGTGTAGCGCGTACGCTGCTGGAGTGCTGCGCCGGGTTGGGCAATCCGCGCCTGTTGCCGCCCGTGGAACGCGTGGACACGACACCGTTGCCACTACCCGATCTGGCCGACGTGCGCGGGCAGGCGCATGCACGACGCGCGTTGGAAGTGGCCGCCGCCGGTGGGCACCATCTGTTGTTGATCGGCAGTCCTGGCTGCGGCAAGACGCTGCTGGCCTCGCGCCTACCCAGCTTGTTGCCGGATACCGAAGAGACTGAGGCGCTGCAGCTGGCCGCGATTGCATCGGTGAGTGGCGAAGGGCTGGACCCAAGACGATGGCGGCAGCGGCCCTTTCGGGCACCGCATCACAGTGCCAGTGCGGCGGCGCTGGTAGGTG
Organism: Stenotrophomonas sp. YJH_SMC_19; assembly: GCF_059367915.1. Taxonomy (NCBI): domain Bacteria; kingdom Pseudomonadati; phylum Pseudomonadota; class Gammaproteobacteria; order Lysobacterales; family Lysobacteraceae; genus Stenotrophomonas; species Stenotrophomonas sp. YJH_SMC_19. The sequence continues at coordinate 49,416 of NZ_JCAFRI010000023.1, read as the reverse complement.
GGGGCAACCCGCCCTGCCCCGGTGAGATATCACTGGCCCACCATGGAGTCCTCTTCCTTGACGAGCTCACCCTTAGGTTGTCAAGTTGACTGACAACACTCGATCCCAGCGACTTCTCTGCTCATGCCTCATTTGCCGCCCCGGGTTTTCGCATGTAAGGGCCAACTCAGAGCCAGACCACTGCTAACTATTAGGCTCACAGCGGTTGCCGCAGCCAACTTAGACCAGTTAGAAAGCCATTACGGGCTGCCGCTCCGGGACAAGAGCGTAGGTGCGCGCAAGGCAAATCGTACGGCCATCGGGCACCCTGCAGTGGAGCAATGGGGCACGCAATTGCACCATCCAGGAGCCATAGGAAGGTCCTCAGCCAGATTCGAATCATCGCTGATGGATTGACGTTTTTTACTGCCTGGGCAGAAGGCTTAGAGGATGGCCTCGTCAAAAATGAGTCCGCCGGATGACTAGCCTATCCAAGCCAGCTCAGATTACCATCGAACCAGTACAGGGAGGATACGATTTGACGCTGATTCTATTGGGCCATGAGTTCGGCCGCACGGAAGTTCGACAGCAATTTCGGCTTCAACACAAGGATCCGAGCTACCGGGGTCTCTTTGCCATTTCCGACAGCGCGCTTTCAAGCTCTGAAGTACGTGATGACGGCGGGATGAAGTACACCACGTTGTTCACTGGTATTGAGAAGGTCAATGAACTCAAGATCCAAGTGGGACGACCTGACATCCTTCGCAATGGCCACTTCACCAACAATTTCTACCCGGCCCACCAGGCTACAGCGTTCTTAGCTTTTGCTGGCAACGCTAACGAAGCCCACCATGTGCTTGCCTCGATCCGCGAGGACTTAGAGAACCTTCACTTGAGCTTTCGATTTGACAGTCAAGAGGGTGAACCTAAAGGACACATCATCATCCCGCGAAGTGCAAGCAACCCCATGAGCGAGCGCGGGTACTCGTGCTCGGAAGACACGTTTGACCCCGACCAAGTCCAGCACCTCTACACGGCAGACCTTTTCGTCTCTATCGCGGCTCAGGCGATTCAGCGCGCCTTGCAGTCTTCAATCGCGTACAGCTCCACAAACACGCTCCCGCGGACTTTGTCCACATACGCACTCGGCATTTGGTGCCCGGTTTTGCAGCAACACAATCTTTATCGGCTGACTCCACGGGCCAAACTGGTCAATGGCCGCTTTACCTTTGTTACCGAGCCGGAAGTCGTACCAAAAGAAATGGTTTTGGCACTCGGCACGAAAGTCGTCGCAGACTCCCTACCTATTCAGGAAACCTACGATAAGTCGCTAGCGGAAGGCGAATCGACTGCCGAAGCCATGGTCGCACTTGTAGACGAGGCAGTTGACAAGCAGTTTTCCGAATTCAGTGGGCGTCCTGTTGATCGGCCTATTAACCAATATCGCCTCAACAAAGGCCTGTTTCACGCGCTACGTTAGCAGCGCGTCATCCAGGGTGCGACCGCGACAACGGCCAACTATCGGGCCGCAGCAAGGTCAGCTTCGCCAATCCCGGAAAACCAGTCTCTTAAGGTCATCCATTGACGTCTCTCTCGTTGAACTTGGCACCGCCATCACAATGGGGTACCGGGCTCTGGTCACGGCGACCTAACTGATGCGTCCCTCTTTCCTGCTAGTCCCACCAAGGATGTCCTCCAGGGCACTCTTCTTCATCAGATAGATCACCGCCGGAATGCTCTCATCCTTCGCTGAATGTACTGTAGCTACGTGAGCGGATTCTGAGGCACTTCGGCTGACAGGACTCTTCACCAAAGGACCGGCGCTTGGAACATCCGCTGCGGTTACATGGGCCTCGAAGGTCGGCACATACCGCGCGCAAGCGCTGCTGAAGCGAGATGCCTGACTGCCGAATTTCCTAGAGAAGATCCACCTGTGGTGAGCATACCTACCAAGACACTCGCTCGGCAAAGAACAGCCGAGCCGGAGCGCCCTTAGCCGTTCGAGCCCAGAGTATCGCCCCATCTGAAAACCAACTCGTCGAGCGCAGTCTCCTGATACTTTTAATAGCACCCAACGGACAATCGCCTGATGCAAAAGCTACGTAGTCTCGACTGCACTCCAGGAATGGCAACGGCCAGCATCGAATCGCGATCACGTCTTGCGACTAGTCGAGCGCGCAGTCCGCGACTGGTTTAGAGGTCGATGACGCAGTCGAAAATTGCCGTTCAAGTTCAGCTAGGCATTGAATGCCCGCTGATGGCCGTACCCCGCCCGTAGCCGCTGGTCCTAGGCGAACTGTAAGAGCAGCTTCACAGGCTTATACTCGGCTAGGGAAAGTCGCCTCTTTGAAGGCTACGTCAATGACTGCACCGATACTAGGGGGATCGGGACAATGCATATCAAGTTCGTTGAGATTTCTAACTTTCGGAAACTTCTTTCGATCCGGGCCGACCTTGCCGCAGCGACGACGCTGTTTGTCGGCGCAAACAACAGTGGCAAGACTTCTGCGATGCTTGCTCTGCGGCGCTTCCTGTCGCCACGGCGCTGCCCTTTCGAGATGCACGACTTTACTCTTTGCCACTGGCCCACGATCATCGAGATCGGAAAGAGCTGGGTAGAGGCACGTGACAAGGAAGAGGTTATCGATCTAGTCATCGAGCCCTGGGTATCAGTCCTCCCGACACTGGATCTTTGGCTGCACGTCGAGCCTGGCGAGATGCATCATGTGCGAGACCTGATTCCAACGCTTGATTGGGAAGGTGGCAGCCTCGGCGTCCGTCTTCGTTATGAACCGAAGGACTTGAAGCTCCTCTACAAGGATTTCATAGGAGCGGTTGGCGATGCTGAGACAATGCGGACAGCTGCAATTGCCGCCGTGGCAGCCGAGCACCCAGACGCCGATCCGCCGCCGGCGCCACCCAAGCTGACGATCTGGCCAGAGAGTCTCGTTGACTTCCTCAGTAGGCGCTTGTCGACGCACTTCGCGATTCAGGCCTATTCGCTAGATCCAGCCAAACTCGCGGAGCCGAGCAAGTTTCAGGCCCAGCCCCAAGTTCTGCCTCCAACGTCGCTCCCGATCGGAAGCGATGTCTTCGCCGGCCTCATTCGCGTGCACGACATTCCGGCGCAGCGTGGATTTGGGGAGGAGCAACCATCCCAGGAGGACGAGGATTCACAAGGCGCCGTCGCGGGAAGTCGCCTATCAGACCAACTGAAGAGCTATTACGCAAAACATCTCGACCCAACGAAAGGACCCGACCCCAAAGACCTTGGCGCACTGCAGGCGATCGAAGCCGCGCAGGATGCATTCGACAAGCGCCTGACCGAGAGCTTCAAGGCCGCTTTCACTGAGGTCGAAGGGATGGGCTATCCCGGCGTTACCGATCCCAGGCCAAGGGTATCGACTCGCTTAAAGGCGATCGATGGCCTCAATCACAGTGCAGCCGTGACCTTTGAGGTCGACGTGATTTCGGACGACGGCGGAATGACGCCGCTGTTGCGCCTACCCGAAGCAAACAACGGCTTGGGATATCAGAACCTTATCTCAATGATATTTCGCCTGATGAGCTTCCGAGACGCGTGGATGCGCGTCGGTAAGGCCTCGAAGGCGATATCAGCGGCCCACATCGAGCCGCTGCACCTCGTCTTGGTCGAGGAGCCTGAGGCACACCTGCACGCTCAGGTCCAGCAAGTCTTCATCAAGAAGGCGTACTCTGTGCTTCGCACGCATGAGCACCTCGGGAATAGTTCAAAACTGCGAACCCAGCTCGTGGTTAGCACCCATTCTAGTCATGTCGCGCACGAGACTTCTTTCTCTTGCCTTCGCTACTTTCGCCGACTACCGGCTGGCATGGCCGCAAATGTGCCAGTCTCAACCGTGATCAACATGTCAGAAGTTTTTGGGGCCGATGGCGAGACGGAGCGGTTCGTTACCCGATACCTGCGCGCGCAACACGCCGACCTGTTCTTTGCTGATGCCGCCATCCTAGTGGAAGGTCCAGCAGAGCGAATGTTGGTCCCAAATTTCATCCGGGCCCACTATGACGAGCTCAATCAGTGCTACGTGACGTTGCTTGAAATCGGGGGGAGCCATGCTCACAAGCTAAGGCCATTGATCGAGCATCTAGGCCTTCTGACGCTAGTCATCACAGACTTGGACACCTTAACGAAAACTGGTGGCACTTCAACTCAGCCCGCAAAGGGGGCTGGTCAAAAGACCAACAACGCCACGTTAAAAACATGGATTCCGGCGACGGATGATGTTGACACCCTAATCGACGCTGATGATAAGTCGAAAACTCAGCACTTCGATGGCGATCTGCTTTTTGCAGTCCGCGTCGCTTATCAGATGCCTGTGGTGATGGCCCCAGCCGGGGGCGCGAAGCAGGAAATCGCATTTCCGTACACCTTTGAAGATGCGCTTGCATTCGAAAATATTGCATTCTTCGCTGAGCTGGCGGGAACCGGGCTGGTGCGGAAATTTCGGGAGGCCATCAAGGCCGGCGGCGGCGCAGCTGCAATTGGCAACCGCATGTATCAGGCGTTGAAGGTTGGCAAGAAGTCAGAATTTGCCCTCGACGTACTTGAGGCTAATGGGTTCGATACCCTAGTTGTGCCACGCTACATCGCCGAGGGCTTGGAGTGGCTACTGGCTCAGCTAAAGAAGAAGCAGGCTGAGATTTTGCCTGACACCAAGCCTTCCGAACCGAGTCCACCGCAGCCCGAGCAGGCCTCACGATGAGCGCTACTGACGACCTCCAAGACGCAGAGGCCGATGAGCTGATTATCAGCTGCCTGGATCTCACCAAGCCGCGCAGCTTCTTTCTCTATGCCGGCGCGGGATCGGGTAAGACGCGCTCGCTCGTCGAGGCTATTCGAACAGTTTGTGAGAGGCAAGGTCGTGATCTTTCGTTAAGTGGTCAGAGAATTGGTGTGATCACCTACACGAATGCGGCCTGCGACGAAATCAAGCAACGCCTGGAGTTTGATCCCCGTGTAGAGGTGTCTACCATCCACGCCTTCGCTTGGTCTCTGATCTCTGGATACGACAACGATATCCGAGAATGGGTGGCCAATCGGCTACTTCAGGACATCGCAGAGTTGGAGGAAGCGCAGGCGAAAGGGCGGGCGACAAGCAAGGCCGCAATCGACCGCGCTCGCTCAATAGAGAGCAAGCGGCGCCGATACGACAACCTAAACTCAATCCTTCGCTTCATCTACAGCCCAACGGGGGATAACAGGACGCGCGACTCTCTCAATCACTCCGAGGTGATCGCGATGACGGCAGATTTTCTTTCCCGAAAGCCTGGTCTGCGTCGCCTTCTCGTCACGGCGTTCCCAGTGCTGTTGATCGACGAGAGTCAAGATACAAACCGTCAGCTCATGGATGCGCTCCTTGCAGTTGAGGCGCATCATCGAGCAAGTTTCTGTCTCGGCCTCTTCGGTGACACGATGCAAAGGATCTACGCCGACGGAAAAGAGCGTTTAGCTGAGGCTATTCCAGAGCATTGGGCTCGGCCGCGAAAGATCATGAACCATCGCTGCCCAGCAAGGGTTGTGGAGCTGATCAATCGCGTCCGACAAGAAGTTGACGACGAGAAACAGACCGTACGTAGAGATGCCGCAGAGGGCACAGTGCGCCTCTTCATTGCGAACCAAGAGGCGGACAAGCCAGCTACCGAAGCGGCTGCGGCCGCACGGATGCGAGAGATCACCGGTGACGACGGCTGGTCCTCCTCTGATGCCATAAAGATGCTGGCGCTTGAGCACCTGATGTCCGCTCGTCGCTTCGGCTTCGAACGGTTCTTCAGTCCGCTGTACGCCGTCGAACGAATCAGGACAAGCCTCCTGCAGGGCACAGGGGCCGGAATCGGCTTCTTTACTCGTGAGGTTCTGCCACTCCTCGCAGCTCTTCGGGCATCGGACCGCTTCGCGGTTGCGTCGATCGTGCGCAAGACGTCACCCCTACTTGAACGCCAGGTCCTTCAGGACGCTAATGAAGATCAGGCTGCAGTGCTCGCTGGCGCAAAAACTGCGTGCGATGGATTACTGGACTTGGCATCGAGCGACACGGCGCCTACGGCTAAGCAAGTGCTGCGCTATATCGCCGAGAAGCGCCTTTTCACGATCCCAGATGTTCTAGCACCCTTTGTGGCACCGGACGTACCGGTCGAAGGGGCGGATGCAGCCGCCGAGGGCGAGGACCAGGACGAGGAAGATTTGAACCTCAAGACGGAGCTCGGTGGCTGGCGGCTGGCGCTGGAGGCAACGCTGGACGAAATCGAGCGCTACAACAGCTACATTCAAGGCACTTCCAGTTTCGACACGCACCAGGGAGTCAAGGGGCTGGAATTCCCAAGAGTTATGGTGATCGTAAGCGACGATGAGGCTCGTGGCTTCATGTTTGCCTACGAGAAGCTGTTTGGCGAAAAGGATCAAAGCGAGACCGATCTAAAGAATGCGGCTGCCGGCAAGGAAACGTCGATTGATCGGACACGTCGGCTCTTCTATGTGACCTGTAGTCGGGCCGAGAAGAGTCTGGCGGTAGTCTATTACGCAGAGTCTGTTGAGATCGCACAAGCGGCAGCCCTGAGACAGGGGTGGTTCGCCAGAGGAGAGATCGAGATCGTCACCTAGTAGGTGATGCAAGCATTCCAAATGCTTGATCCTAATCGCCGGCCCGAAGAGCGAGACCTTCGAGGAATGGTCTATTGAGAACCGCCCCTGCGATACTTCTTCTTCGTCGTCCGCCGCTGACCCCTAGCAGGTTGCCAAAAGAGAGTCATCTGGACTCGACCGCGGCGGCTTGGATCAGTCAAGAACTTGTGCCAACATCCGTTCCGCGGACACGGAGAGTCATCAGTGCAACGAATATTTGAGATCTACCACAACGACGAGGTCGTTCGCCTAGTTGATCAAAGGGCCGTCGATGCATGGGATAATACGTTCACCGTAATCGTAGGTGAGAACGGCGTCGGCAAAAGCCGACTGCTGTCAGAGATTGCGCGATCACGTGTCAGTGACCTTCAACGCCTCTTTGGTTCCGGTCGCTTTAGCAATTCCACGCAACCCATGGTCATCGCAGCGTCAACTAGTCCGTTCGACAAGTTCCCCGCGCCACCGAGGCGACCTGCGAAGGCACAGAAGAACTATAGGTACGTGGGAATGCGTGGCGAGGGCATATACGGCGCATCATCCGCTGTTTCACTTCTTTCCTCAGCAGCTCGCGGGTTGCTTTCGAAGCTGGCAGAAGCTCCACCCAGCTTGAACCTTCTTGGTGTCTTGGACTCGCTGTCCTTTTTTCCAGTCTTCCACTTTGTCCTGAAGCCACAGTTCCAGCGCTCGAAGGCGGATTCCCAGTCGGATCGCTCCTCGCACAAAGGTATGAGGACGTCCTTCAGGCAAGGAGCCTACATATACACAATTGATGATCGTCTCGCAGCGATCATCGACAGCACCGATAGCTTACCAGGAGTATTGCAAGACCTCGCAATTGCTTCCGACTTCATGGACTCGCCAGGGGCGCTGCGCTTGACCGTGGATTTCAGCAATAACATCGCAAGCATTGGCCGCACTCCTGTGAGGTCGAAGGATCTGGCAGCCATACTGAGGCTGTTTGATGAGAATCTTGTCAGGCTAATGGATGTCGAGGTTGAAAAGTATGGGCACGGGGTTTTTAGCCTTAAGCGTGCAAGCTCTGGCGAACAATGCCTACTCGTTTTAATGCTCGGCGTGGCAGGCCATATTCAGGATCACTCCCTGATTCTTATAGATGAGCCTGAGATTAGCCTGCACCCAGAATGGCAAGAGCGATTTATTGAGCTTCTGCAGTCGGCATTCTCACGTTACAAAGGTTGCCAGTTTGTAATTGCCACGCACTCCCCGCAGATCATTGCGCGCCTGACCGGCAATGGATCTTTTATCTGGCATTTGCGCAAGAGGAAGCTATATCCTGCGTCGCAGTTCGAGGGCCGATCTGCGGACTATCAACTGGCTGAGCTCTTTGACGCGCCCGGAATGATGAACGAGTATGTTTCCAGGCTCTGCTTCAACATCATTGCACAGGTTCGCGCCGGCCGGCCGATCACCAATGAGTTGAAGCATGAGATCGATTGGCTTTTCAAGGCACGAGCGAAGATGGACTCTACCGATAAGCTGAGAGCTCTGATCGACTCAGTAGGAGAGCTCGTCCGCCAGGGGCAGTCATGATTGACTTGCCAATAGTCTTCAGCGCAGAGGCCAGCGTTAGAATCGCGGAAGTAAAAGCACATGATGACTATGGCCACAGGAAATGGTCCGACGATATTCTCGAGCTAGTTCGCTGCGAGGTACGTGATCACTATCGGCGCGTCCAGCATCTGACATGTGTGTACTGTCTGAATCCAGTCTCAGTCCGATCCGCCGCAGGAGCACCTGTCGAGCACATCGCACCGAAGTCTATGTATCTCAGCTACATGTTTGAGCCACTTAACCTATGCGTATGTTGTCCTGACTGCAATGAGTACAAGAGAAATAGAGAGGTCCATACCGATCCGCCAATCATTGGTCGCGTGCCGGCGGCATACCCTAATGAATCAGATAAATTCCGGATCGTTCACCCTCATTTTGATAATTATTCTGAGCATATTCGGCGCGCCGGAATTCTCTACATTCCCCTGGATGCCAAGGGCAGCTACACCTTTTATGTCTGTCATCTCGCTCGCTACGTAGAGGAGTTGGGCATAAGCGAGGATTTATTCAATGATTTGGCTGCTGTTATGCAGCGGCACCAATTTCACGCCAGGTAGCAGTAGACCTTTAGTAGGTCGTGGCGCGTCCGGGATTGGCCTCTAGCGAACCAGCAATCTGCTTGACGAGATCAATGACGTATCAACAGCGACCACATAGGCCGGCCATGACCCATTAGCGTAAAAATCACTCTTGGCGCCCATCATCTATCGAGCCGATTGTTAGATGAACAGTACTGATGGGACCTTCTGGCCAAGCTGGAGTCGTCGCGTCGAGGAAATCCTCATCGCCGCCACCGTTACCTCCAGGGCTGCCGACTGAGGCGCCGTAGGCAGGCTCCGCTATGGAGCTTGAGCTATACGCTGGGAACGTGTCTGAGATGAAGCTCACAACATTGTCGTTGCCACGAGCCACACCGAATCTCTTCGTGATCGGACGCGCACCCGTCACACGAAGCAGTTCGTCCACAGTGAACGACCAATCGTCCGCCCCCCCTCTAACAGCCTGCCGACCGCACAGAGGTTGGCCCGTCGCCATTGCCCCCAAATACGCAGCCAACGAGATTGGCGAATGAAACCAAGGAGCGATAGTTTGCGTCAGCTCATGTCGCCATTGGGGCGGAGAGCTAGTGAGGTCCAGTCCACCATACTCTCTTGTTTGCTGCGGGAAGCCGATCGATGGCGTTCGGCCGAGTTCACGGACGCGCGTGTCATATGCGCCATCAACGAACTTGAAGGTAGGGAGCCAGGCGAGCAACTCGTGTTGGACCCATTCCTGTCCGGTTGGTTTCACCGCACCGCCTTTAAGCATCTTCGCCTGTACCAAGACCGCGCGGCGATCGTCGACATTCTTGGAGCGATCGACATGGTCAATAACAATCAGTAGGTCCGCCAGCTCACATTGGCGAGGGCTCTTTCCTAGTAGAAAATTGGGGTGCGGAATCGGCTCAAACTTAACCTGTGGACTAGAATGACAGAAGACCGAACGCAGATCGATGCGGTAGCCATGAGCTTTGATGATTGGCGACCAAGCGGTGGCGATCTCGTCGAATCCATCGAGTGTCATCGTACGCACGGCGCTGACTTCGCCACGAGGCTTGCCGGTACGCGCCCCACCATGGGCAAGGACCTTCGCGATCACAGGTTCCGCAGCGCGGGACAGATCTTCTGCTAGTGATGACGGGAGCATTGACTTCCTGCTGATGAAGAGAGGAGGAACGGTACTTTGGCAATCCTTGCCGTTACGAATTTGCTGATGGCGCCGATGAGCTCAGTCCGCCGCCAACCGCCGAGCTGCGCCTTATTTCACAGTCTCTACCGACTGGCACCCAAAATCTAGTAGAGTCACTGACGCGGCGAGCTCAAACTCTAGCTGACTGCCCTCCACCCACGCGAGTGCAACTTCTGCGCTCCCATCCTCTCGCCACGTTCAACGCGGGCGGCACGCAGTCATGGCGACTTCATCAATGAACGGAACTGACCTAAAAATACTCGTAGTGTCTGCCTTTATTGCGGCATTCTCAATTTGCTTCGTAGCGTGGGCTTACTGGCTAGCTGCGCGAAAGCGTGCGCGCCGAAATCTTGAGTCGCCGGACTAGATCCCACACGTTCATTCGTACCTTACAGAAGCTGAGCTTGATCAACGCAGCGCTTAACTGAATTTCATGCTCAGCCGCATCTCCGGCGCGGACCGTCCTGATCTCTAGAATTCCTTGGCAAGGCAACCTGTTCTCCATCTTCATGGTACGAACTCTGATCAGTCCGCAGTCCGTGTTAGGCGCCGGAAAGCCAAGGCGCGGGCGATACTTCGGTCCGGCATGCACATAGGCTGCTCCACTAACCCGTCGCACCGCGACTACCTCGTCTAAGCCGCACCACCCGCGCGCGTTCGTGCTTTAGCTCTTCGCGTACGTCAGTCAACTCAGCGGCGAGCTCGCCACATAGAGTTGTAAGAATCTTCACTTTAGCTTTCTCCGCCTCATAGCGCCCCCTGAGCATCTCTAACTTTAGAGCATCTGTCGCTCGCTTAGATGGAGCGCTTAGCGACATCACAGCATCATTCAGCTTCTCGAGAGCAGACCGATGTGATCTATAAATTGCCTGACGAGTTATACCGCATGCCGCAGCAACGGAAACCACGGTGGGCTTAGGACCGCCGCGCTTCCAGTGAGCAATTTGTGCTTGAGTCTCCGTAAGCACCTTCTGGCGCATCATTTTTCAGCTCCGATATGATTCAGGATCAGCTGCACTGAGGCAAGACGTTCCTGGGCAATGAGACGTGACTGCTCAGGAATTCCCCGCAGGCTTAGGAAGCTAACCAGATCTTGCCTGCGCAGCTCCCACCAAGGAGCATGTTTTGCCGTGGCTGTGAAGTTCAGGCAACCCGCGCAGGTCGACGGACTACGCTTCGCGGGATTTGGCCCACTTCCGTCCCCCTCACATCTGCTTCGATTCTCACGATAGAAACAGTAGCCCCAGTCACACGGGCCAAGAACCACGCCCGAGCCAAGCAACTTCATCACCTCAGAGCTAGTCGATGCGCGCTCCAGGACATCACCTATCCGCGATAGACTTTCAGCGACCGCAGATGTGGGCAAGTTCGTGTATATCGACTCTGAGCTGATCAAGTCATCCATGGCACCAACAACCTCGTTGGCATTCTCCTCTGCGAGCAGCGTGGATAGCTCGGAATCCAGGCCGACGTAGTACGTATCAGTTATCTTGGTTTCCAAATGACCGTACTGATAAGCCAGTGCGCCTAAGCTAGAGCGATCACGCCTAGCGATGAAGCGCGCCAAGAACTTGCGCATAAGGCGAAATGTGATCTTGCTCGTGTCGAACCCAGGCATGCTCGCCTCTACGAAAGCTCTCATGCTGGATCTTAGCGCCGAGTACCTGTCAACCCTAGCTACTCGATGTACGTCTCGCGCCGCGGCCCGTCTGCGACCTCTATACATCGCCAGCACGAATAGCGCGTTGGTGCCGACCTCCTCACGGATAGGTCGACCAAGACGATCAACCAGCTCTATGGCCTTGAGTACCGCAGGCGCCGCTACCCATTCATGACGCCTTCGCGACTTGCTTAGAACGCCCGCAATAATCGCGGAGGATCCTGATGAGCCCACGCTCTCAAGGTCATCGATGGGCTTCGCACTCATCGTTGTGAGCCTTCTGATTTCGGAGGGCCTCATCGAGCTAAGCATTGCGATAATGAGAACGGCTGCCCCTTCAGCAATTTTGAGCATGCGTTGCTCATCGGAACCCTCGCGAGGATCCAGGTATCTGAGTGCTGCCGATCTGAAGGGAGGGATGGGGAGATCCCTCTTTCGCTGGCGGAACGCCGCAGTCCTTCTACCACCCGACGTCAATCTGCCAACCTCCAAAGAGGCTGCAAGCTCCAAGAACGTTGCAATCGCAGCGCCATCCTCCTCCACCAACCTAATCGCATCAGCCAGGAAAACGAGGGACTGTTCCTCTGCCACGTCGATTGACGTGGACCTTCTACTCGCCGCGAGCGACGCTTCCCTTGCCAATCGCCGACCCACCCGGATGATCTCGGCGCAGAGATCTGGGGATAGCCCTTCCTCGTTAAGCAGAAAGTCTTCAACTTCGATGAATTTTGCTCGCGTTCGAGTCGCACCGGCCTTCCATCTCCCAGTCACCCGACTGGCAGCTGTCCAAAGAGAGACGAGCTCGACACCCAGATCCTGCGGACTATCCACGCCTTGCTGATAGCACCAGTCTGCGAAGCTCCGCAGAACGATGTATCGCTCGTAGATCACGTGAGCATACCGTGTCGATCGCGCCAGCCGGCCAAGCATTGCATGCGCGATGTACCGCTTGATGGGCTCTTTCCAACCGAGTGCTACGTGAGAGAAGTTCAGCCGTAAATTCTCAACGATGCCATCGGTGAGCTGCCTTCTAAGAACCCACTCGTCGTCTTCAAAGTTAATTCCAAAGGACTCAAGGTTGATGCCCTCAGGGCCGGCCTCAGCAATTGACGACTTCGAAGCCCGCGAGTACGTCATACCTACTCCAGTCCGATGATAGGGATAGATACAGAAAGCTTCTCTGCCGCTAGAAGCACGTCTTTGGTAACCCTACTCAACAGGGCCGCGAGAATACAGTGCGCCCCTTCGTACGCATAGCGATACCTAGCCGAAGCATCGCTTGACGACTCCGCCAACGCCTTCATGGCGTCAAGCTCGCGGTTTGCAGCGACCATCCGCGCAACGTGACGCGGGCTATCGAGAACTGCGACGCTATTAGGGCAGAACGCGCAGTGCAGGAAATCTGTGCACTTCCTCCCTCTTCTAGAACCAGGAGCTTCACCGGAAGTGGCGTTGACGCAGTCGTATCCTTGAGCAGTCTTGTAGTGCTTGGGTGAGCGTCTCAAGTCATTTGCCGACTGGACAATTTTCCCCATGAATCCCAAGAGCTTTTCACGGGCCATTCCCCTGCGTTCCGGCGATCTGATGTATAGAGCAGTCGTACTGGACCGCTTATGTTGAAGCTTCGACTGTATCTGCTCAATGCGAGCGCCCCCATTGCCAAGAATCCTTGCACCAGACAACCTCAAGTCAACAAAGTTGAAATCTGGAAGTCCGTGACGCTCAATGAATTTCTCGAGTTCGTGGTGCCATCCCTGCACCGAGGCTCGATCTATCCGCCCTCTACAATGGCTAAGAAACACCCTGTCGGCGCGAGCTCCGGCGAATAGCCTTAATGAAGACGTGAACTCGATCAGCTCTGCGATCAGCGTAGGTATGGCGTAAGCGCCTTCAGCAGTTACGGTGGAGGAGCTCTGCTTTGTTGCCCGGAATTTATCCCAAGTGAGCACCTTCTTGAGAGGATCAACGGCGTGATCTCTGATGCAGTCCACGCGCAGTGACATCAGCCCTCCAGGATTCGCTCCAGTCTCAATCGTCATGTACACGATGTATGGGATGTAGTCGCATATCTCGAGGTGAAGATACTTCTTTAGAGCTCGATATCTACTGCGATGACTTGCGTACCCGGCGTCACAGAGCCTTCGCTTTCCAAAGATTCCATTTGCCACTCCCTCACGCATTCGATCCAAGACCTCTCTATCCCGCGTAGACACGCCCGGAACTTGCGCTCCGCTGGCCAAGGCGGTCATTGCGCCCATGCGCGACCTGACGTCGTCAATGCCTCTCTTGGACGCGACGAGGACACTCCGAAGCTCATCAGGCGAGAGGATATTCTGTCTAGGACACTCTTCTTCTCGGCCAAAGCGACCGACAGGAAAGTGGACATTCATCCATACCACAGATCTTGATGCGTCGTTTGCTCCAAGCCATGCGTAGAGCAATCGCAGGAAGTTGTAGTGGCTGCCACCAGTCTTCAACAGCAGTGCATTCTTTAGCCACTCCTCGTACTTCTGTGAGACTGTGCAGGACAGCATGTTCTTCCAGGGATCGCCCTTAGTCTCATTGAGGAACTTTGCGAACTTTCGGAGGGATGCCCATGCCTGCTTCCGACTCGCAACCCTATACGTAGAAGTTACCCCGGAGAAGGCGGCAAGCAGCGTACGCGAGGGCGTGCCGGGTAGACCCAAGCTCGAGAAGTCGTAGCTGTCCGGAGGATCTCCGGGTTCATCACCAGCAAAGCTGACGGATTCATGCGCTCTCAAGCCAAGGCCTCCTCAGTCTCCAGAATCGCCCGAAGCGTGCCTGCATCAATTGAACTAACAGAGGCGAGATACAGCTCCGTAGTCTCCGCGCTGTTGTGCGCGAGTAGGTGCTGAATGACTTTGATGGGGTTGATGCTTGCCCCCCGTCGCTCCATATCTGCAAGGCGACTCTCCATGTTCGCAGCAAAGGTATGCCTTGCCATGTGGGGTGTCACTTTTAGACCAAGTCTGTTCGCCACCCTCCTGAACGCCTGATAGTAGGACTTTGAGGTAACCGGACTTCCCTTTGAGTTCAGAAAGATCCGCTCTTGATTCTTGGAAGACTTGACTAGGGCCTTGTGCCTCAAGGTCTGACAATAATCGAGCGTCATCTGCGCCAGGCGAGCCGTAACGACGAGGTTGATGATCTTGCCGCCCTTTGTTTCTGTCTCCACGTAGTTAATTCTGAGTATAGCTTTAGGGAGCTGTGCCATCTCCAGATTGGCAATAGTTGTGCGGCGCGCACCGGTACCGAGGGTCCAAAGGAACATGAGGGAATACGGCATTTTGAGGTTGGTAGCGATCAGCGACGTCTCTTCCGCACTCAAAGCACGCAACTTCCTTTTGTAGCCTTTCGCTCGACGAAGTCGACTCGTTCGAGCGAGAAACTGGGTGATGGGCTCGGCGTCCCAATCTCCATAGGAATCAGATAGACCCGCCCCATCCCAGTAGCGCAGGAACTTGTAGAACTCTCGAACCGTTGTTGTACGAAGATTGACCGTTTCGCTGGACAATCTCTTTTTTCGGTTAGGGTCTGACGATAAGTAGCGCCGGTACTCACTGAGGAGGACCGCGGTCGGCCTTGTCCATTCTCCATTGCTTCGTTCGACGAACTCTAGCCAGCTCTTCAACCCCTCGGCATATGTGGAGAGTGTTCTCTCCCTATTTCGGGTGGAGTCAAGTCGAAACGTGTCTAGAAGGAAGGCAAAGGCGCCCCAATGAAGATGCCCGTCGTCTTGGATAAGAAGTGGAAAGCTGGGCTGCAACCTTGGAGTCAGATCATTCGCGATCGCCGCGGCTGCGGGAACGAGCTTATTGAGCTCGACTGTCGGCACCCTAGAGGTCCGCAGTAAATGCACGATACGCTCCTAGAAAGGGTTGACATGTACGATGCTACTCTAATTCCAGAGTGGAACCGCAGCGCACTGGAAACCCTGCGCGAGCCACTGGAGTCCGGCCACATCCGCATCGCCCGCGCGGCACGCAGCGTGCAGTACCCCGCGCGGTTCCAACTGGTGGCCGCGATGAATCCCTGCCCGTGCGGCTGGGCCGGTGATCGCAGCAACCGCTGCCTGTGCAGCGATGAACGGATCAACCGCTATCGCGCACGGGTGTCCGGTCCGTTGCTGGACCGCATCGATCTGCATATCGGCGTGACGCGGATGGACGCGGTGGAGCTGCGGGAGAGCACGCCGCTGGGTGAGCCCAGTGCTGCGGTACGCGCACGGGTGGAAGCCGCCCACGCCCGGCAGCAGGCGCGTGGCGCGCTCAATGCGCATCTGCCGCCAGCGGCGCTGCGGGCGTGCACGAAGCTGAGCGAGGCCGATCAGGATCTGTTGGAGCAGGCCATCGAGCGTCTGCAGCTTTCGGCACGTGCGATGCACCGGATTCTGCGGGTGGCGCGCACGATTGCTGATCTGGCGGGTTGCGAAGTGATCCAGACAGCGCATCTGGCTGAGGCTATTGGTTACCGGCAGTTGGACCGGGGAAAGCCCTAGAAGCACCGTCCCGAGTGGTCGTTGGTAGAGTCGACTGTTAGTCGACTCGCGCGCGAAGCGCGGTATCTTGGTGGGCCGACGCGAAGAGCAGTCGACTAACAGTCGACTCTACCAGGAGCGGGTCATGGCCGCCTGGCGGCGCTAATGCCGCCCCCGCCATCACGCCGCGGAATCCACCCGCCCCCGCTTCGCCAGCAGCGCCACCCGACGGCTGACCAGCGCATGGAGCTCCGCCAGCTCCGACGCCCGGTCAGCCGTCATGTTCCCGCCAAACAGCACCCGCGACAACGCCGCCTCGTCGCTGTCGTCCGGGTGCTGCCACCGGTCCCGGTAAACCTTCTGGCACACCAGCCAGGCCAGCCGCAGCCCCCCACCGGGCAACGGACGGACCACGCGCTCGTAGACGTGCCAGAACTGGTACTCGGCCTGCAGGTCGATCACAGGCGTCACGGACGGCACCTGCCGGAGCCGTCCTGGGCCCCGGATGCCGAACAGCAGGGTTCGCGGGTTGTGCTGTGCCATGCCAACAGGATGACCCAGCAACATTGTGGGAACCTTGCGTCGTTGCCGGAAAATCGCTGCCGGCCGCGCAAAGCTGGGTCTGGGGTCAGAGCCCTTTGCTGCGCAAAGGGATCTGACCCCGATCACGGGATGGCTGCGGGGTCGGATCCCTTTGCGCAGCAAAGGGCTCTGACCCCGGCCTTCGTTGCCTCAGAACGTCATCGAGGTACTGAACATCAGCTGCCGTGGCGCGCTGCGCTGCAGGGTCTGGTAATCCCCCGAGAATGACGAGCCTGCAATGGTGGCGGTGCCGATGTTGTGGCGGTTGAACAGGTTGCTCACGTCCAGCCGCAGCTCCAGGCCGGGCACCGCGCTGTCCGTACCGAAGCGGTAGGCGGCATAGGTATTGACCTGCCAGAACGTCGGCACGCGGATGTCGTTCTCGTAGGTGAAGGGCTGGCGCAGGTAGGAGGTGCTGGTGGCACCAAAACGCCAATCGCCGAAATGCGCCGACAGGTCGCTGACCAGCGAGATCTGCGGGTAACCCGGCTGGGCGTTGCCCTTGATCGGGTACACCGTGTCGCCCACCACGAAGTCACTGTCGTAGTAGGAACGGGCCACGGCCACGCCCTGGTAGAACTGCAGGTGGTCGGTCAGATCGGCGGTGATGCCGAGGTCGGCACCGATCACGTGCATCTTCGGCATCAACCGCACGGTATTGATCTGTGCGAACTGGGTGCCGATGGCCGCCGACAGCAGGCGATTGCGGATGTCGTTGTAGAACACGTCGCCGGTGATCGTCAGCCGGTCGAAGCGATGCGACGCGCCCACGGTGAGGTTCCAGTTCTTCTCCGGACGCAGCGTGCCCGCCACGCGATCGAACTCTTCCTGGTCGGTGATGGTCCACGCCGAGGCGGTGTAGCCGATGTTGCCGCGCTGGGCGACGCGGTAGCCGTTCATGGTGTTGGCCAGGTCGATGAAGGCATCGGTGGATTCGGTCGGGCTCCAGAACAGCGAGACATGCGGCAGGAAGTTGCTTTTCGCGCGCAGCGTGCCGTTCACCGGCCGGTCCTTGGCGTCACCGAGACCGCCGCCGCTGGTGCGGAAGTCCACGGCCTTGAAGCCGACACCCAGCTTCAGTGTGTCGTTCAGCACGATGTCGTCCTGCAGGTAGAACTGGCGCGAGCGGGTCACCCAGCTCGATGCGTTGTCGGTCTTGAACGCGGGACCGTACACATCGAACGGACCGGTGGCCTTCAGCGGCGGGCCCTTGCCCAGCAGTGGCTGCTGGTACCACTCGGTCTTGGCGGCGGCCTTGCTCTTCTCCTGCCAGAAACCGGCGGTGAAGGTGTGCGCGCCGGTCTCGAACTGCAGGTTGAGCATGCCGCCCAGCCGGTTGAGGCGCGGGGTCTGCACCTGCTCGGAGAACGGCGCGCCGTTGGGCGACGGCACGTTCGGGTCGGTCAGCGTGGCCTGGGTGTGGCTGTTGGCGTTGTACAGCTGCACGTTGCCGCTCAGCGCCGGCGTGATCTGGAAGCGGTGGTTGATCGAGGACACGCGGTCACGCGTGCTCTGGCCGGTGTCGTAGGGAATCAGCCCGGACAGCTCACCACAGGTATAGGCGCCGCAGGATTTGTCCGCGTTCTCCGGCGAGGCCACGTAGTACGCCCAAGCGTAGTCAGGGTAGAAGATGTCGGCCTTCCAGCCCAGCTTGCGGATCATGTCGAAGGAGATGTTGTTGTAGCCCCAGACCTTGGCCTTGCTGTCGGACAGGAACACGGTGAAATCGCCCCAGGCGACGTCCTGCTGGAGCTTCAGGTCGCCGCGCAGGAAGTTCTGCGTGCCCTCGCCCTGGTACTTGTCGGCGGACACACGCTGCAGGTCGACCAGCACTTTCGGGCCATGCTCGCCGAGCTGGCCGCTCTGCCCGGATACGGTGGTGACCAGCGTGTTGTTGCTGCCCACGCCCTGCTTCACGCGCAGGCTGGGCGTGTCCTGCAGCTCGCGCAGGCGGTATTCCAGGCTGCCGCCGTTGACGCTGCTGGAGAACACGCTGACCGGTGCGCCACCGGGGCTGACCGTGATCGCGCCGATGCCATCGGGCACGCCCACGTTCACCACGCTGGTGCCGGTGAGCGAGAGGAAGCCGTTGTCGTTCAGCGGCACGCCTTCGAAGGTGATGCCCATTTCGTTCATGCGGAAGCCGCGCACGAACAGGCTGGTCGCCGAGATATCCAGGCCCAGCCCATCGGTGGCGGTATAGCTCGCGCCCGGCACCTGCTTCAGCATGGCCAGGCCGTTGTTGCCGGTGACTATCGCGTCGAGGTCTTCGGCCTTGATGATGTAGCGGTTGGGGCCGACCACCTGGGTCGGTGCCACGGCCGCACCGCGCGGCGTGGCGATCACCTGCAGGGCGTTGAGCGTGGTGGGCGATTCGTGCGCGGCATCGTGCGTTTCTGCGGCGTACGCAGGTGCGGTGATGGCCGCGATGATGGCCAGGGCGAGGCGCGTCGTGGGTGGGGTGTTCATGGGCAGATCCAGGTGCAGGGAGAGAGCGGCGCAGGCGCACGCCCAGCGCGTTGCAGCACCGGTGTCGGCGCCCTGGCTGGCGGTGCGATCGCGTTGAGGGGGTGACGGCGCGCTGCGCGCCGGTCAGCAGACGAAGACGATCATCTGCCGTGGGATTCGGTGGGGTGATTTCGACGTGCGAAATTCTTGCATCGCACTGCCGCATCCGCCATTGCACCGTGGTACAGCGCGGCTATACGCAGGTATCGTCCTGTCCGGTATCTTCAGATACCCGATTCCAGATTGGCAGGAGCCTTGATGACCCGCTGGACCACCTGGAAAGCAATAGCCAGCGTTGGCATGATGTTGCTTTCGTGCATGGAAACTGCGCTATCGCACGACAGAGTTGAAGTGCGTTCCCCACAGCGTCTGGATGCCCTGATCGACGCGCTCGTCACCACGCCGTCGCCGATCAGCCCGGCCCAGTTGCATGAGCTGGGCATCATCGCGCCGTTTTCATTTGAGAAGGATGCAGGACCGCGCATCTACCGGTCACAGCCGATGCTGACCGCCGATGGCTTTGCCATCGATAACGTGGAGTATCGCGTTATACGCGGCGAGGACGATGAAATCCGCCTTATGTTCGTCACGTTCGTGGATACGCCATGCTTCCCACTGGAGCGGTTGGCTAAGCGTTACACCCTGCAGCCATTCATCTATCCACCCAGCCATGGTGCGCCATTGATCGCGCGGAACCACGAGCAGCACCATTCGCTCACCGTAGGAGCGCAGGAGATCATCGTCCGCAGCCAGCGCGATGCTCCGCACTGCGTGCTGGGCCTGAGGCGCTGAGCGCCGCTTGGCGCCTCAACGCAATACGTAGGCCTCAATGGCGTGCGCCACGCCGTCATCAGCATTGCTGCTGGTCTCAAACCGCGCCACCGCCTTCACCGCATCAATGGCATTGCCCATCGCCACGCTGGTACCGGCGTACTGCAGCATGGTCAGATCGTTTTCCTGGTCGCCGATGGCCATCACGTTGGCGCGGTCGATGCCCAGATGCTCGGCCAGCTTCTGCAGGCTCGGGCCCTTGCCGGCGCGGTGGTCGAACACTTCCAGGAAGAACGGGGCGCTCTTCAGTACCGCGAAGCGCTCGGTCAGCTCGCTGGGCAGGCGCGCGATGGCGGCATCCAGCACGTCCGGCGCGTCGATCATCATCAGCTTGATGAAGGACATCGACGGGTCCATGTCTTCCACGCGGCGATACGACAGCGGCATCCGCGAAAGATGCGAGTCGGCCACGGTGTAGTAGCTGATGTCCTGGTTGGGCGTGTACATGCGCTGGCTGTCCAGCGCCTGGAAGTGCACGCCCAGGTCGCGGGCGACCTGCTCGCAGAACAGGAAGTCGTCGAAGCTGAGGGGGTACTCGACCACGGTTTCGCGCGTGCCGATGCGCTGCACCAGGCCGCCATTGCAGGCGATGCAGTAGTCGTCGTTGCCGGTGATGCCCAGATCGTGCAGGTACGGCGCCAGGCCCGGAACCGGGCGGCCACTGGTCAGCACGATGTGCACGCCCAGCGCGCGCGCCTGCGCGATGGCCTTCCTGGCGCGTGGGGTGAGCTGGTGCGACGGGTCCAGCAGGGTGCCATCCATGTCGATGGCGACCAGTTCGATGGTCGATTGCCTGCGGCCCATGTCCATTGCGTTCAACTCGTGCGGGGCACGCCAGTTTACCCCCTCATGCCCGGTTCACCTCTTTGCCCACGTTGGCCGGGATACTGCAGGAGCCTGTGCGTTCCCCACCGCAGGACGGCCCGCTGACCGCCCTTCCCTGGAGAAGCTTGCGACGCATGACCTACCGTGCCCCCGAAACCGACGACAGCGCCCCCCTGGCCCAGCAGATCGAGCAGATGATCGACGAGCTGCCCGGCGACCAGGTGCGTGTCGGCACCCTGCTCAGTGCGCTGGGCGATGAAGGCCTGTTGCTGATCGTGATCCTGCTCTCGGCCATCTTCATCATCCCGGTGTCGATTCCCGGGCTGAGTACGGTGTTTGGTGCCTCGATCCTGCTGATCGGCCTGAGCCGGGTGCGCAACCGCCCGCTGTGGGTACCGCAGAAGCTTGCGCGCCGCGAGATCGCCACCGACAAGCTGAAGGCCAACCTCGGCCGTGCGCTGAAGTGGGTGCACCGCATGGAGCGGTTGTCGCGGCCGATGCGGCTGGCGGTGATGGTGCGCTCGAAGAAGATGATGCGCCTGAACAACCTGATGCTGGTGTTCGCGACCTTGCTGCTGATGGCGCCGGCCGGGCCGATTCCCTTCAGCAATACCTTGCCCGCGTTGGCACTGATGTCGTTTGCGATTGGCTTCATCCAGCGCGATGGTGCGGCGGTGGCTGCCGGTTATGGTTTCGTGGTGGCCACGGTGGTGTATTTCGGCGTGCTGCTGGGTGGCATGGGGTTTGCCGCCGAGTCGGTGTTCAGCGGGTTCCGGGCACGCTGAACCCGGTGGCAGAACCGGCAGGGCGGACTCGACAGGGTGGAGTCGGCTGCCCTTCGCTGCTTACCGGTGAAGCACGCGCTGCGCTCGCGAGTCGACTGACAGTCGACTCTACCGGATGTTCTTCGGCCATGGCTCGACGCTACACAGCTACTTGGCCGACACCCGCCACACCACGTCGCCCACGTCGTCGGCCACCAGCAGCGCGCCTTCGGCGTCCATCGCCATGCCCACCGGCGCACCCATCAGCGTCTTCTCGTCCTTCGAGGCGAAGCCGCTGACCACGGTCTGCGGCCGCCCGGTCGGCTTGCCGTCCTTGAACGGTACGTAGACCACTTCGTAACCACTCAGCGGCGAGCGGTCCCAGCTGCCGTGCTCGCCGATGAAGGCGCCGCCGTGGTACTGCGCCGGCAATGCCTGGCCGGTGTAGAACAACAGGCCCAGCGGTGCTACGTGCGAGCCGATGGCGTAGTCCGGTGTGATCGCCTTGGCCACCAGGTCCGGCCGCTGCGGCTGCACGCGCTCGTCCACGTGCTGGCCGTAGTAGCTGTAGGGCCAGCCGTAGAAGCCATCCTCCTTCACCGAGGTGAGGTAATCAGGCACCAGGTCGGCACCGATCTCGTCGCGTTCGTTCGCCACCGCCCACAACGTGCCAGTGCTCGGCTCCCAGTCCAGGCCGGTCGGGTTGCGGATGCCCGACGCAAAGATACGGCTGCCACGGGTGGCTACGTCCACTTCCAGCACCACTGCGCGGCGGTACTCGACGGCCAGACCATTTTCGGTGATGTTGCTGTTGGAGCCCACGCCCACGTAGAGCTTGCGGCCATCGCGGCTGGCCAGCAGTTCCTTGGTCCAGTGGTGGTTGATGGTGCTGGGCAGGTCGGTGAACTCGCGGCCCTTGTCGGACATGCGGGTTTCACCAGGCACGTAGTGGTACTGCATGATGTTGCCGGTGTTGGCCACGTACAGCGTGTCGCCGATCAGCTGGATGCCGAACGGCGAATGCAGGCCTTCGATGTAGACATGCTGGGTCCAGGTGTTCGTCCCCGGCGTGCGGCGCAGCAGGGTGACCCGGTTGCCGCCCTTGCCGGCCTTGCCCGAGCGCGCCTTCACCTTGCCGGCGATCCACTGCTTGGGCGTGGTGACTGGTTCTTCGCCGGGGCCGTTGCCTTCCACCACCAGTACATCGCCGTTGGGCAGGGTCAGCAGCCGCCGCGGATGCTGCAGGTTGGCGGCGATGCGCTCGATCTTCAGGCCTTCGGCCACCGTGGGGGTCTGTCCATCAGCCCAGCCGACGCCCTTGGGCACCTGCATCGGCGGCATCAGGAAGTTGGCCGGCTTGGGCAGCGGCGGCTGCGGGCCCGACTGGTCGGCCGGATGGTACTCGGCCTTGCCGGCGCAGGCCGACAGGGCGGCGGCCAATGCCAAGGCGGCGACGGTGGGGAGGATGTGCTTAGCCATGACGACCTCCCTGCAGCACCAGCGGCTGCAGTGACAGCAGGATCAGGCCCAGCGCGATCAGGGCCACGGTCAGCGCCGACAGGATCGTGCCCGGCACTGCAACGGCATACGCATCGCGGCTGTGCACGAAGGCGTTCCAGATGGCCAGCACCACCGCGACCAGGTTGAGGAAGAAGTCGATGCGGTCGATACGGGTGGCCGTGCCGTTGCGGCGCCAGACCGCGAACAGGTTGATCAGGCGCGGAAGGATGGCGATCATCAGGCCGAAGGTGATCAGCCAGGCGGCGGCCTTGCCCCACATCACCTCGGCGCTGTTGAGGTAGATCGCGTCGAAGATCAGTGCACCGACGAAGAAGCCGAAGGGTATCGGGTTCAACAGGCTGAACAGCGTGGTGCCGAACCCGCGATGGGCCTGGGCGAGCGGATTGACCATCATCGTGCTCCGTGCGGAAGGGTGCACGGGCTGTAGTAGCACAGCGGGCTGTGAGGGCGCGCGATGATGCCCCGGCGGGGCTGCCACATCCGCCGGGAGGGCACCGCGCTACGCGGGTTCGTCCTCGCGCACCTCGTGGAAAGGCAGCATCGTCTCGAAGCCGAATTCGTGTTCCATGCTGGTGCGGACCAGGCCGCCGATGGCGTAGAAGCTGGTATTGGCGTGCACATCGATGCCACAGGGACCATCCTCAGCCAGCAGGTGCAGTGTCTGCGCCCTACGCATCTTCACTCTTTCCTCCTGCAGCAGCGCACGTCGGTGCCGCTTCATCAGCAAGCGCAACTGTTTGACCGTGGTGATATTGAATGTGGCTAGCGCCGGCAGCAGCTCGGCGATATCCGCATCGGTCCAGTAATCGTGGCGACGGTGGTACATCGACAGCACCACCTTGCGGATGGCGGCAACCGAGAGCGGGGTCTGGTCTGCGCGCGCACGTGCACGCTGGCGTCCATTCTTCATGTGTCTTCACTTGCATGTGATTACCCGAGTTTCCCGCACCGGAAGCAGACGCGCGAAGATGGCGTGAAGGCATTCGAATGCCCTGTCATAACCTGACGTACTAAGCGTTTGTGACGCAATTGGCACATTCGCACATTGCTTGTGTGAAGAGGTAGGGGGTTCTTCGTTATGTCGCGTTTGGCTCGTTGCGATGGGGTAGTTCCGCCCCGCCGTCCTGCCATGCCGATTCACAACAGAAGGATTCGTGTATGAAGCGACACACGCAACGCTCCGCGCCACCGCGCTCTGCGCGCCTGGCCCTCGCCACTGCCCTGGTGCTGGGCAGCCTGGCCGCCACCGCCCAGGCCCAACAGGCTGATCCGCTGGCGGGTATCCAGTGGCACCTGCTCAACACCGGGCAGACGGTCCCGGCCGATACACTGCCAGTGGCCGGCAACGATCTGAACGTGGATGGCCTGTTCCGCAATGGCATCCGTGGCCAGGGCGTCACCATCGCCATCGTCGACGATGGCCTGCAGATCGCGCATCCGGACCTGGCGGCCAACGTGGCCGCGGTGGCCGGCAAGAACTTCACCAATGGCTCGAACAACCCCACCCCGACCAACCCGGATGTCGACAACCACGGCACCATGGTCGGTGGCATCGCCGGTGCGGTGGGCGCCAACAACCTGGGCGTGCGCGGTGTGGCCCCGGCGGCAACGCTGAAAGGCTTCAACCCGATTTCGCGCTCAGCCCTGGGCAACCAGCAGAGCAACATCGAGTACGCCTGGTGGGACGGCGCGGAGTCGGCCGACGTGCAGGTGTTCAACAACAGCTGGGGCGCCGGCCCGGGCAATCCGAACCTGCCGTTGGCGTACAGCGAAAACACGATTCGTTCGTATGAGCAAGCCCTGTCGGGTACGCGCGGTGGCCGCGGCGGCATCTACGTGAAGTCGGCCGGCAACAACTTCAACAATGCCTCGATCAGCCAGAC
Organism: Stenotrophomonas sp. YJH_SMC_19; assembly: GCF_059367915.1. Classification (NCBI taxonomy): domain Bacteria; kingdom Pseudomonadati; phylum Pseudomonadota; class Gammaproteobacteria; order Lysobacterales; family Lysobacteraceae; genus Stenotrophomonas; species Stenotrophomonas sp. YJH_SMC_19. The sequence goes on along the minus strand of NZ_JCAFRI010000023.1, from coordinate 24,407 downwards.
CCAGGATGTCTGCACCACCGACACCAAGAACCGCAACACCGGCTGCGTGCCGGCTGGCCGCGACCCGCGCAACAACCTGTTCAACGTCATCACCGTAGGCGCGGTGCGCGCCGATGGCGTGCGCTCGTCGTATTCCTCCACCGGCTCGGCGCTGTGGGTGTCGGCCTTTGGCGGCGAGTACGGCCTGCAGGCGCAGTACGCCCCGGGCCTGGTGGCACGCGCCTACGACCCGGCCATCGTCACCACCGACGTGACCGGGTGCGCGCAGGGCAGCAACAAGAACACCAACCGCCAGAACACGCTGGACAGCAACCTGTCGGCCATCGACAGCACCTGCAACTACACCGCCAAGATGAACGGCACCTCGGCGTCGGCGCCGATGGTCTCGGGCGTGGCGGCGCTGGTGCTGGAAGCCAATCCGAACCTGTCCTATCGCGATGTGAAGTACATCCTGGCCACCACCGCCACCCGCAACCACCCGAACCAGCCGGCGGTGACGCTGGCCGACGGGCGCACGCTGGTACCGGGCTGGACGGTGAATGCTGCCGGCCGTGCCTACAGCAACTGGTATGGCTTCGGCGTGGTCAACGCTGCACGTGCAGTGCAGGTGGCCGAGAACTTCCAGTCGCTCGGTGCGCTGGTCGACAGCGGCTGGCGCAACACTACGCGTACCGTGGCCATCGGCAACACCTCGGCTGCCGCCGCACGCCTGACCTTCCAGTTGGCTAACGGCGCGCGCAACATCGAAAGCGTGCAGCTGGGCTTCCGGGTCAACCACCGCAACACGCGCCAGCTGCAGTTCGTGCTGGTGTCGCCCAGCGGCACCCGCAGCGTGGTGCAACCGGCGTTCACCGCGATCGGTTCGGGCACGGGTGGCGCGCAGAGCAACTTCACCAGCTGGGACCTGCTGTCCAGCAATGCCTTCCTGGATGAGAGTGCCAGCGGCACCTGGACGCTGGAAGTGACCGACATGGGGCAGGCCGCGACCGCTGCATCGCGTGGCAACCTCGAATTCTTCAAGATCCGCGTTCTGGGGCACTGATGATGAAGACCACCATTCTGTTGAGCACGCTCGCCTTCGCGGCGATGACCTCCCCTGCCTGGGCACAGAGCTCGGGGCAGACCCCTCCAGCCAGGACCCTGTCGACCGTGGATGCGCAGGAACTGAAGGCCTCCGCTACCGGCCGTTCGTTCGATGTGGGCGGCACGCGCTTCCAGCTATCCCCCTCGACCACCGTGAAGCAGGCCAGCGGCGGTCAGTTCACGATCACCCCGCAGGCGGCGGCGACCACCAGTTCGCGTACCAAGCGTTCGCTGGATGGCGCAGCGGCCGCGCCTGCTGATGCCGGTGCCGGCAAGTTCGCGGCGGCGGTCTCCCGCGACGGAGCGCCGGTGGTGGCGACCTCGCGGGTCAAGGTGTTCTTCACCGATGCGGCATCGGCCCAGCGCGCGGCTACGGCCACCGGTGGCACCGTGGTGAAGGTGTCGAAGGCTTCGGGCCAGGCCATCGTGGAGTATCCGTCGGTGAACGCGGCACTGGATGCGACCACCAGGCTGCTGTCCACCGCCGGTATCCGCGCCACCGAGCCGGACGTGGTGCAGTGGGAAGAGACCAAGTAAGGCGTTGAGCGGTGCCCCGGCCGGCTGGCTCTCCTGGCCGGCCGGGGATTGGTGTGGGGGTGTGCCGACCAACGGTCGGCACCCACCGCGGTGGAGGTGGCGTCAGCGGGCGGCGAGTGTGCCGCTGTGCTTGAGGTGGCAGCTGGCCAGCGCGTCGTTGCCGGCGGCCGGGTGGCCGGGCTCGAGCAGCAGGCGCTGCACGTCCGAGAACAGCTTTTCCACCGGCATGCCGTACGGCGCGAACAGGCGCAGTCGCCCCTGGCGGTCGAACACGTAGCCACCGGCAATGTGGCTCATCGTGTAGGTATCCGGTACCTGACCGGGTTCCTTTTCGTAGAACGCCTTGAAGTCGCTGGCCATCGCGGCCAGTTGTGCTTCGTTGCCGACCAGTGCGATTGCCTTGGGGTCGAACGCTTCCACGTAGGTCCGCGCAACCTCCGGGGTGTCGCGGGCCGGGTCAACGCTGACGAACACCACCTGCAGCTGGTCGGCATCCTTGCCCATCAGGTGCTTGACCTGGCTCAGCTCGACCATGGTGGTCGGGCACACGTCCGGGCAACTGGTGAAACCGAAGAACAGATAGGTCACCTGCCCCTGCAGGTCCTTCGGGCCGCGCACGGTGCCGTGGCTGTCGGGCATCGACCACTGCTGGCCGAGCTCTTCGCAGGCGATGTCCTTGGAGTAGAAGTCCATGCGCGACTGCGCACTGCAGCCGGCCAGCAGGCCGAGCAGCAGGCCTGCGGCCAGCCGCAGGCCACGTTGGGGGAACGCAATGCCTTTCACGGTTCGCAGGCTCAGTTGATCATCATGTGGTAGTGCATGCTCCAGATGATCCAGACCGACAACGCGACGATGATGAACAGGATCACCAGGGTGAACACGAAGCTGGCCAGGTTCCAGCCACCTTCGGACTTGCGGTCCATGTGCAGGAAATAGACCAGCTGCACCAGGATCTGCGCCACCGCGAAGCCAACCAGCAGGAACAGCGTGAGCGGCCGCGACAGCACCGGGTTCATCACCAGTGCGAACGGCACCACGGTCAGCAGCGCGCATAGCACGAAGCCGATCAGGTAGGACTTGGTGGAGCCGTGCGCATTGCCGGCGCGCGAAGTTTCGACGTGGGCCATGTCAGAAGGCTCCAATCAGATAGACGAAGGTGAAGACGCAGATCCACACCAGGTCCAGGAAGTGCCAGAACAGGCTCAGGCACGACACGCGGGTGATGTTGGTCGGGGTCAGGCCACGGCGGTAGACCTGGTGCATGACCACCGCCATCCAGATCAGGCCGCTGGCCACGTGCAGGCCGTGGGTGGCGACCAGCGCGAAGAACGCCGACAGGTAGGCACTGGTGCTGGGGCCTGCGCCTTCGTGGATCAGGTGCGAGAACTCGTAGATCTCCATGCCGATGAACGAGGCACCGAGCACGAAGGTCACGCCCAGCCAGCGCAGCACCGCCGAGGTGTCGTGGCGATGCATCGCCAGTACGGCCTGGCCGTAGGTGATGCTGGAGACCAGCAGCAGGAAGGTCTCGGCCATCACGAACGGCAGCGAGAACAGGTCCTTGCCGGTGGGGCCGCCGGCGTAGGCGGTGCTGAGCACCGCGTACGAGGCGAACAGCGAACCGAACAGCACCAGGTCGGACATGAGGTAGACCCACATGCCGAACACCTTCATGCCGCCCTGTTCGTGGCCGTGGTCGTGCTCGTGGTGGTCCTCGTGCGCCTGCGTGTCGCTGGCCAGCTCGGGGCGGGTCAACAGGTTCATGCGCGTACCTCCTTCAGCTTGGCAAGGTTGGCCGCTTCGGTGCGCGCCACCTCGTCGGAACTGACGTAGTAGTCCACGTCCTCGTCGTAGGACCGCACGATCAGTGTCACGATCATCGCGATGAAGCTGGCCGCGGCCATCCACCAGATGTGCCAGACCAGGGCGAAGCACAGCACCAGGATCCAGATGTTGAGGACCAGCGGCACGCCGGTGTTCTTAGGCATGTGGATCGGTGCGTACTTCTTCGGCGGCGGCGGCAGGCCGCGCTTCTTCGCTTCGTGGAAGGCGTCCAGCTCATCGGCCTTGGGCACCACGGCGAAGTTGTAGAACGGCGGCGGCGACGGCGTGGCCCATTCCAGCGTGCGTGCGTTCCACGGGTCGCCGGTCAGGTCCAGGTTGCGCTTGCGGTCGCGCACGCTCACGTAGATCTGCACAAGCATCAGGATGATGCCCGCGAACACGAACAGTGCACCGATGAAGGCGGCGATCAGGTACGGCGTCCACGCCGGGTTGTCGTACTGGTTCATGCGGCGGGTCATGCCCATGAAGCCCAGCATGTACAGCGGCATGAAGGCCAGGTAGAAGCCGATCACCCAGCAGGCGAACGACCACTTGCCCAGGCGCTCGTTGAGGGTGAAGCCGAACACCTTCGGGAACCAGTAGGCGAAGCCGGCCAGGTAGCCGAACAGCGCGCCGCCGATGATGGTGTTGTGGAAGTGCGCGACCAGGAACAGGCTGTTGTGCAGCAGGAAGTCGGCGCCCGGGATGGCCAGCAGCACGCCGGTCATGCCACCGATGGTGAAGGTGACCAGGAAGGCGATGGTCCACAGCATCGGCACGCTGAATTCGACGCGGCCGCCGTACATGGTGAACAACCAGGTGAAGATCTTCACGCCGGTGGGGATGGCGATGATCATCGTCATGATGCCGAAGAAGGCATTGACGCTGGCACCGGAGCCCATGGTGAAGAAGTGGTGCAGCCAGACGATGAACGACAGGATGCCGATCGCCAGCGTGGCGCCCACCATCGACTTGTAGCCGAACAGCTTCTTGCGCGCGAACGTGGCAGTCACTTCAGAGAAGATGCCGAACGCCGGCAGCACCAGGATGTACACCTCCGGATGGCCCCAGGCCCACACCAGGTTCACGTACATCATCGGGTTGCCACCCAACGTGTTGGTGTAGAAGTTGAAGTCCAGGTAACGGTCCAGGGTGAGTGCACCCAGCGCCACGGTCAGGATCGGGAAGGCGGCGATGATGATCACGCTGGTGACCAGCACGGTCCAGGTGAACACCGGCATCTTCATCAGGGTCATGCCCGGCGCACGCATGCGCAGGATGGTGATGAACAGGTTGACGCCGGTCAGCAATGTGCCGACGCCCGAAGCCTGCAATGCCCAGATGTAGTAGTCCACGCCGACGCCTGGACTGAACTCGATGCCCGACAGCGGCGGATAGGCCACCCAGCCGGTCATGGCGAATTCGCCAACGCCCAGCGAGATCATCATCAACGCTGCGCCGACCACGAAGATCCAGAAGCTGAAGGCGTTGAGGAACGGGAATGCCATGTCGCGCGCGCCGATCTGCAGCGGCACGATGATGTTCATCAGTCCGACCACGAACGGGGTGGCCACGAAGAAGATCATGATCACGCCGTGCGCGGTGAAGATCTGGTCGTAGTGCTCCGGTGGCAGGAAGCCGTCACTGCCCGGCCCGGCCGCCGCCAGCTGCGCGCGCATCATCAGCGCATCGGCAAAGCCACGCACCAGCATGACCAGCGCCACCACCACGTACATGATGCCGATCTTCTTGTGGTCCACGGTGGTGAACCAGTCACGCCAGAGCGGACCCCACAGCTTGAAGTACGTCACCGCGCCGAGCAGCGCGAGGCCGCCCAGCACCATGGCCGCCAATGTGACCACGACGATCGGCTCGTGCAGTGGCACGGCCTCCCACGTCAATTTACCCAACATGTTCGTTACTCCTGGGAAACCTGGGCACCGCCGGCAGCGCCCGCCGGGGTAGCAGCAGCGGTGTTCTCACCGACGCCGATGAACTGGTCGATGACCTTCTTGAACAGCAGCGGTTCAACACTGGAGAAGTGCTGCACCGGTACGTTCTTCGACGGTGCGGCCAGCGCCTTGAACTGCGTGAAGCTGAGCGCGTCCGGCGCGCTGCGCACCTCGGCCACCCAGCGATCGAAGTCTTCGTTGCTGCTGGCAGTGGCGATGAACTTCATGTTCGAGAAGCCATGCCCGCTGTAGTTGCCGGACATGCCACGGAACTGGCCGGGCTCGTTGGCGATCAGGTGCAGCTGCGTGCGCATGCCGGCCATCGCGTAGATCTGCCCTCCCAGCTGCGGGATGAAAAAGGTATTCATCGTCGAGTTGGAGGTGATGTTGAACGCCAGCGGGCGGTTGGCCGGGAAGTTGAGCTGGTTGACCGTGGCGATGCCCAGATCCGGATACACGAACACCCATTTCCAGTCGGTGGCGATCACGTCCACGTGCAGCGGCTCACCGGCCACGTCCAGCGGCTTGTACGGGTCCAGCTCGTGGGTCGACTTCCACACGATCACCGCCAGCACCGCGATGATGATCAGCGGCACGCCCCAGACCACGATCTCCACCTTGGTGGAGTGCGACCAGTCAGGCATGTATTTGGCTTTGGTGTTGCCGGCGCGGTAGCGCCACGCGAACACGAAGGTCAGCACGATGGCCGGTATCACCACGATCAGCATCAGGCCGATGCAGATCAGGATCAGGTCGCGCTGGGCGAGCCCGACCATGCCCTTCGAATCCAGCAGCACCCAGTCACAGCCCGACAGGCCGACGCAGGCCAGGGCGACCAGCGCCAGGCGGATGCGGTTCCAGCAGATATTCATTGGAGGTCAACCCTGTTGAAGAAGCGCGCTTGACCGGCTCGCCTGCGCGCAGCGCCCGGGCGTGGAGCGGCTACACTGTGGGTACGAGGTCGCCTACAAGCAGGCGAACCACTCCAATCAAGCCCATACAAGATACATCATTGTATGGAATTGTGCATCTGCACGTATGGAAAAAACTGACCGATGACGCCACCTGCCGCCGGCCGCCGCCTGAAACACCCCAATCGCACCTGGGTTCGCCCCTTCCGCGAGGGCGCCGGCCCGCTGTACCTGCAGATTGCCCAGCAGGTACGCGAGGCGGTGGATGACGGCGTGCTGCGCCCGGGCGACCGGCTGCCGCCGCAGCGCGACCTGGCCCAGCAGGTGGGCGTGGACCTGACCACCGTCACCCGTGCCTTCGCCGAGCTGCGCCAGGCCGGCCTGCTCGACGCGCAGGGCGCCGGTGGCACCTTCATCGCGCTGTCGGCCGGCAACCGCAGCACCTCGGTGGACCTGAGCATGAACATCCCGCCGCTGCTGGGCAGCGCGCCGTTCGCACAGGGCATGGAGGCCGGTTTCCAGCACGTGGGCCAGCAGCTGGGCCAGGGCGAGCTGATGAGCTATCACGTCGGCGCCGGCACCCGCGAGGACCGCGCCGCCGCCGTGCAGTGGCTGGCGCCGATGCTGGGCACGGTCGGTGCCGACCAGGTGGTGATCTGTCCCGGCGCGCAGACCGCGCTGTGCGCGCTGATCCTGGCCCGCACCCAGCCGGGCGAGCTGATCGCCGCCGAGCAGCTGACCTACCCAGGCCTGCTGGCCGCCGCGCGCGTGCTGCAGCGGGGCGTGGTGCCGGTGGCGATGGACGCCGAGGGCATGCTGCCGGACGCGCTGGAGGAGGCCTGCCAGCTACGCCGCCCGCGCCTGCTGTACCTGGTGCCGACCATCCAGAACCCGACCACGGCAACGATGTCGGCACAGCGCCGGCAGGCCCTGCTGGCGGTGGCGAAGCGCCACGATCTGACCGTGATCGAAGACGATCCCTACTGGTTGCTGGCCGGTGACGCCGCGCCGCCGCTGGCCGCCCACCGCGACGCCGGCTGCCCGGTCTACTACATCTCCACCCTGTCCAAGTGCCTGGCCCCGGGCCTGCGCACCGCCTACCTGGTGGTGCCGGCCGGCGAGCCGATGGAACCGGTGCTGGATGCGCTGCGTGCGATCGCGCTGATGCCGACCCAGTCGATGGTGGCGGTGGCGTCGCAGTGGATCCGCAGCGGCCAGGCCCAGGACATGGTGCAGCGCTTCCAGCAGGAACTGCGCGAGCGCCAAGCGATTGCCGCGCAGTACCTGCCGTCCCGCGCCCAGGCGCATCCGGCCGGCCTGCATGTGTGGCTGCCGCTGCCGCCACGGCTGGACCAGTACCGGTTGATCCAGGCCGCACAGGAACAGGGCCTGGGCATCGCCAACTCGGATGCCTTCAGCGTGGAAGAGCCGCCGCCGGGCAACGCGATCCGCCTGTCGCTGGGCGGCGCGGTCGACCAGGGCGCGCTGGCCGGGGCGCTGGCCAAGCTGAACGAGATTCTGTCTGAAGCCCCCGAAGCCCGGCACAACGCCATCGTCTGAACCGGGTGCATGGCGCTTCATCCATACAAGATGATATTTTGTATGCAATGTATGGATGAAGGGACGTGCATCGATGCGCGCCGAGAAACTGAAGTTCCACCTGGTGATGGCCGGGTGCGGTGGCTTTGTGGTGCTGATGCTGGCCGCGCTGGCCTGGGTCTGCCTGCAGCCGCAGACCGTGGACGTACAGGCCGCCGAGCGCCACGCCATCGAACAGTGCGTGCAGCGCAGCGAGGATCCCTCGCGTAGCGAGATCCAGCGTCGCGCGCAGGCCGACTCCTGCCGCGAGATGCGCAAGCAGTACGTGCACAAGTTCGGCGGGGACGCGTCCTGATGGGCGCAGCCGCGCCGCGTCGCCGCTGGCTGCTGCCGACGATGATCGCCCTCGCCTGCCTGTTCATGGCCGGCGTGGCGGCTGCGCTGTGGCAGTACTTCGGCTACAGCGCGCAGTCCACCTTCACCGAACAGGCCATCGTCTTCGACGACTCGCAACTGCGCCTGCCGGCCGATCTGGCCGGTGATACCGGCCGCATCCGCGTGGTGCATTTCTGGGACCCGGCCTGTGCGGTCTGCAACCGCGAGACCGGCGCGCACCTGAGCTACCTGATCAGCATGTACCGCCGCGCCGGCATCGACTTCTATGCGATCCGCCGCCCGGGTACGCAGGGCGAGCTGCCCGAGCCGCTGCGCAACAAGGTGATCAACCTGCCGACCATCGACGGTATCGAACACATCCCGGCCAGCCCCGCCGTAGCCATCTGGGATCGCCAGGGCCATCTCGCCTACGCGGGGCCGTACAGCATCGGCATGGTCTGCAACTCGGCCAACAGCTTTGTCGAACCGCTGCTGGACAGACTGGTGCGCGGCGAGACCGTGCGCCCAAAGGGACTGCTTGCCGTGGGCTGCTACTGCCCCTGGCAGGCCAAGCGCTGAGGACGTGCGATGACATCACTGACGCTGGCCGGTGTGGCCGCCGCAAACAACAACGGCGGTCACCTGTCCGAACCGACCGATGGTTATGGACAGGCTCCCGCCGTTGGAAGCAACGATACGCCCCGACATGCTCCGTACATGCCGCGACCGGATGTCGCAGCACGCGAATGGGTGCAGGACGTGCTCGCGCACAACGGGCCGATCTACCTGCGCATCGTCAATTCGCTGGAACGCACGGTGCGCCGTGGCGGCCTCGCACCCGGACAGCGCCTGCCCTCGCAGCGCGCGTTGGCGCAGCAGCTCGGCATCGACCTGACCACGGTCACCCGCGCCTTCGATGAAGCACGCAAGCGCGGCCTGATCGAAGCACGCGGACCACAAGGCAGTTTCATCGCACCGCCCAAGGCTGGCTTCGACCAGGCGGTGGACCTGAGCATGAACGTGCCGCCGGTGCCCGATGCCGATGCGCTGGCCGAGACGCTGCGCCGCGGTGCGGCCGCCGTGCTTGCGCGCAGCAATGCACCGAACCTGATGACCTACCACCTGGGCGGTGGCAACCCGACCGACCGACATGCAGCGGCGCGCTGGCTGCAACCGATGCTGGGAAAGGTGGACGACGCCTGCCTGTTGCTGACAGAAGGTGCCCAGGTGGCACTGGCCGCGATCCTGGTCAGCCAGGGCCGCGACAATGATGCGATCCTCTGCGATGCGCTGGTCTATCCGGGCCTGCTGCAGGCCGCCGCCGCACTGGGCCGGCGGCTGGTGCCGGTGGACAGCGACGAACACGGCATGTGCCCCGATGCGCTGGCCCGGCTGGCACGCGAAAGCGGCGCGCGGTTGGTCTATCTCAACCCCACCTGCCAGAACCCGACCGCGCTGACCCTGCCGCTGCAGCGGCGCGAGGCGCTGGCACGTGTACTGGAAGGCGAAGGCCTGCTGGCGATCGAAGACGATCCTTACTGGCACCTCGCCGAGGATGCACCTACACCGCTGGCGGCACTTGCACCGCGTCATGTGTTCTACGTGGCGACGCTGTCGAAGGTGATCAGCCCCGGCCTGCGCACTGCGTTCGTGCAGTGCCCAAGCGCTGCGCACGCGGAGGCGATGACGGCTGCATTGCGGGCGACGCGGCTGATGGGTCATCCGCTGGTCTCGGCGTTGGCCAGCCAGCTGCTGCTGGATGGTTCGGCGCAGTCGCTGCTGGCCCTGGTGCGCACCGAGGCACGCGAGCGCATGCGGATGGCGCGCTACCTGCTGGCGCCATCGCTGCTGCAGCGCGCGGAAGGGCTGCATGCCTGGTGCCGGGTACCAGCGCCGTGGACCGACGCCACACTGGTGCGTACCGCACAGCTGCAGGGGCTGGCGATTGCGCCATCTTCGGCGTTCTGTCCGCCAGGGGTTTCGCACCAGAGCGGCGTGCGTTTGTCGCTGGGGCTGGCGACGGACCGCCGACAGCTGGAGAGTGCGCTGCGACGGATTGATCGGTTGTTGTTGTCCGATGCGTTGCCGACGATCGAGCGGTAGCCCTGGGATGGGATGTGCCGACCAACGGTCGGCACCCACCCGACCGGTAGTGCCGGCCGCTGGCCGGCGGAAGACTCCTCAGCATGGTTGGAATGTGCCAACCAACAGTTGGCACCCACCCGACCGGTAGCGCCGGCCGCTGGCCGGCGGAAGATTCCCCGGCACGGTTGGAATGTGCCAACCAAGGTTGGCACCCACCCGACCGGTAGCGCCGGCCGCTGGCCGGCGGAAGATTCCCCGGCACGGTTGGAATGTGCCAACCAAGGTTGGCACCCACCAAAGCAGGGTCAGGCCAAGGCGGAGAGGGCCTTCACCAGCGCATCCATCTGCTCCGGCCGGGTGAACACCGATGGCGTCACCCGCACGCAGGCACCGGAATCCAAACCGTCGCGATGGGTGGTGAACACGCGATGCTCATCCAGCAGGCGCTTCTGCAGCGCGAGGTTGTCAGCCACGCCGGTGCGCCCGCGCAGGCGGAAGCTGGCCAGCGCACTGGCCAGCCCCGGGTTCGGCGAGGACAGCACCTCGATGTGCGCCATCTGCCGCGCTGGCAGCGTCCAGCGCTCGCGCAGGTAGCGCAGCCGCGCCTGCTTGTTGGCCACGCCGACGCGCTGATGCAGGGCAATCGCCTCCGGCAGTGCCAGGTAGGCGGCGAAGTTGACCGTACCGGTGTGCACGCGGCTGCCCACGCGACCATCATCGGTCTCGCCCATGTACGGGTCCAGGTCCGCCACGCGCCCCTTGCGCACGTACATCGCGCCGACGCCGACCGGCGCGCCGATCCATTTGTGCAGATTGATGCCCACGAAGTCAGCCTTCAGATCCGGCACGGCGTAGTCGATCTGACCGAAACCATGGGCAGCATCAACGATCACATCGATACCGCGTGCCCGCGCACGCTCGGCGATCTCGGCCACCGGCAGCACCAGCCCATGGCGATGGCTGACCTGGGTCAGCAGCACCAGTTTCAGGCGCGGCAACCGCGCGAACGCGGCCTCGTAGGCCTGCAGGATCTGCGCGTGGTCGGGCACGGCCGGTAGCGCGATACGCTCGACCTGCACGCCGCGACGCTGCTGCAGCCAGCGCATCGCGCCGATCATGCTGTCGTAGTCGATGTCGGCATACAACACCTGGTCGCCGGGCTGCAGGCGGTTGTAGCCACCGATCAGCGCCAGCATCGCCTCGGTGGCCCCCCGCGTCAGTGCGATCTCATCAGCACCCACACCCAGCAGTTCGGCTACCTCTCGCTGCACCGCCATGTATTGCGCCGGAAACGCGCGGCGCCCATACCAGGCGTTGCCACGGTTCACTTCAGTGGTGTGGCGCTGGTAGCTGGCCAGCGTCTCGCGACCCATCGCGCCCCAGTAGCCGTTCTCCAGGTGGTTCACTTCATCGGTGATGTCGAAGTGGCTGGCCACGGCGGCCCAGTAGCCTTCATCGAGGGCCAGCACGTCCGGCGCCACGGTCGTCGAGGGAATCTCCATCGGCGAAGCGTAACGCGCAGCGGCGCTGGCAGGCAGTGAAGACAGTGCAGCTGCGGCCGGCAGCAGTGTGCCGGCGCGCAGCAGGGAACGACGACGAGCGTCCATCAGAAGGTCAGCCGGTACTGCGCGTACAGGTTGGCACCGTCGGTGTCGTACGGCGCGTTGCGCGAGTAGACCAGGCCACGGCTGGCCTGGAACGTGGCCTCATCCGGGTAGCGATCGAACACATTGTCGGCGCCCACGCGCAGGCTGTGGTGCTCGTTGATGCGATAGCCCACGGCCAGGTCGAGGAAGCTCATCGCACCGAAGCGCTGGTAGATGTCGCCCACCGCGTTGCCGCTGGAATCGGTCCAGGCGCCGTAGTAGCGCATGCGCGCCATCAGCGACCAGGCACCGATGTCCCAGCTGCCGGTCAGACTGCCCTTGTGCTCGGGCAGCCGGTCTTCGAACAGCACGCGCTGGGTTTCGTTGGTGGCCACCGAGGTGCTGCCGTTGTCCACGCGGGTGCGGTTGTAGTTGTAGGCCAGGATCAACGTCATGCGGCCGGCGCCGAGATCACGCAGGTAGTTGCCGACCACGTCGACGCCGGTGGTGGTGGTATCGAAGTCGTTGGTGAAGTAGTTCACCGAGGTGTAGCCCAGTGGATTGGGCGTACCGGCCGGAATGGCGAAGCTGGCCGACTGGCTGAAGCGGTCGGTGAGCTTGATCTGGTAGACGTCCACCGAGCCGGACAGACCCAGGTCCGTGCGCCAGGTCAGGCCCAGCGAGGCGGTGCGCGATTCCTCCGGCTTCAACGGCTTGGCTCCAAGCAGCTGCGCCAGCGGATCGTTCGGCGACAGGCGGCCACTGGTGAAGATCTGCAGCGTGCGCGTGTCCAGGCCCTGGGTGGTGCTGGTGGTATTGAGCTGTGCCGGCGTCGGTGCGCGGAAGCCGCTGGACACGGTGCCGCGCAGGGCCACGTCCGGGGTGATCGCAAAACGCGCCGACAGCTTGCCATCCAGTGTGCTGCCAAAGCTGGAGAAGTCCTCGTAACGGCTGGCCGCACCGATGCTCCAGCGCTCACCCAGCGGCATCTCCATGTCCACGTAGGCGGCCTTGCTGCGCTGGCTCCACTGCCCGGCCTGGCTGGCCGAGAAGCCCGGTGCACCGTTGGAGTTGGCTTCCAGCCCAGCGGCAGCGCCCGGGCCCACGGCGTATGAAGCCGGATCACCGGCACGCACCTGGTAGGTCTCCTGGCGGAACTCGCCACCAAAGGCAACGTTGATCGGCTTGGACAGCGCGGCCACGTCCCATTCGTAGTTGAAGTCGGCGTTGGCATTCTTCTCGGTCTGGGTCAGGCGGCCGAGATCGAACGCGGTCGGGCTGGCGGGACCCAGCGAGGCGTTGATCGAATTCTTCAGGCTGTAGTCGATGGCATTGCGGCCATACGAGGCGCTTACATCCCAGCGCAGCTTCGGCGTGATCTCGCCGCGCAGGCCACCGACCAGCTGCAGGTCGTTCTGGACGTTGCCGTACTGCGGGCTGAAGCCCACCGGGTACAACGAACGCAGGTTCCAGCCCGGGAAGATGGCGGTGGTGCGATACGCGCCGGTGGTGGTGTCCGGGTTGCGCCAGTTGAAATCGCTGACACCGTCGCTGTGGCTGTACAGGCCGAAGGCATAGAGCTCCAGCGTCTCGCTGGCATTGGCCTTCACGTTGAAGCCGACGCGGCGGCTTTCCAGTTCCGGCTGGCCCCAGCGCTGCACCGGATTGGGCACGTCCAGCTCCGGATGTGCAGCCTGGAAGGCGATCGCATCGGGGCGCTGGCGGGTGCGCGAGGTGGCGTCGGAGTTGGACGATTCGGCGAACAGCACCAGGCTGCCATAGTCGCCCAGCGACCAGCCGGTGCGCGCACTGAAATCGCGCGAGGCACCGTCGCCCTGCGCGTACTGCGAATAGCCGGCGGTGATCTCGGTGCCCGGACCATCCTCGAGGATGATGTTGATGACACCGGCGATGGCGTCCGAGCCGTACTGCGCCGATGCGCCGTCGCGCAGCACTTCGATGCGCTTGATCGCGCTGGTCGGAATCTGTGCAAGGTCGGCCGCCTGTGCACCACGGTTGCCGAGCAGCGCGCTGCGGTGGAAGCGGCGGCCGTTGACCAGCACCAGGGTCTGGTCCGGCGACAGGCCACGCAGGGTCGCCGGGCGCACGAACACCTGGCCGTCGGCCATCGGCAGGCGCTGCACCACGAACGACGGCACCAGCTGGGCCAGTACGTCCTTCAGGTCGGTGGATTCGACGGACGTGATGTCTTCCTTGGTGAACACGTCCACCGGCGCCAGTGTTTCGAACTGGGTGCGGTTGGAGGCGCGGGTACCGGTGACCAGCATCGCGTCGAGCTGGGTGGGTGCGGCGTGGCTGCCACCGGCGGCATCGACCGCATCGGCTTCCGCTGCGATCGCGCCTCCTGCGCTGGCCATGGAAAGGGCAAGGAGGATGGAACGCGAAAGCTTCGAACGATGCACGGCAGGGCTCCGGGAGGACGCGACAGGGCCAGCACCTGTGCGGACACAACAGGCCTGGACAAGGCGCGCAGTCTCGGCGCGATGTGTGAAGGAGGCATGACGTCAGTACGACAGCTTGATGCGCCAACCAAGGTTGGCCCCTGCCAGGGCTCATCCGTAGATCCACGCCATGCATGGGTGGCAATGAAGACCCACGCCCCATCCCCGCACACTGCGGCTAGCCGTTGGCGTCGTCGCCAAAGCCGAAACGGGCCGGCCGTGCCGTTCGCAGCGGAACGAACATCATGGCGGCGAACACCACCAAGGCGGGGGTGGACATGATCCAGATGCCCCTGTTGCGAATCCCGATCCCCATGAAGTCGACCTGCAGATCGCCGATCCATTGCAGCTGCGTCAGTATCATCACCAGCCCGCCGATAGTCGCGCACGGCAACCCACCGTGACCGGCCCCCAACAACGTCGGTGTCAGAAACCCGCCCAGCAACGCGAAGCCGACACGGTACACCCAGGGATTGCCGCGCCACCGTGGCGCGCCGAACAACATCAGCAGCATCAACGCCAGGGTCAACAGACTGGGAAGTACCCAGAGGGCAAGCAGCATTTCGATCATCTCGATCATCGGCCGGGCTCCGCTGGCCTGGCATCCCACGTCGTCGATCGCATCTCCCTGCCCCTCATCACGTCCATGAAGCACGCATTGTTGCCGGTACGCGGGCAGACGCAAAGCCCCGGCAGCGCAAGAACTGCTAAACGCCGCGCCTACCGATCCGCTACTGTGCCCGGCATCGGATTCAAGGAACGGCAGGATGAGCGCGGCAGGCAAGGCGTTGTGGTACATCGAAACCCATGCGGATCGACCGCTGGCACTGGCCGACGTCGCCGCTGCGGCGGGGCTGTCGCCGTTCCATCTGTCGCGCCTGTTCCAGGCCCGCACCGGTACCTCGGTGGTGCGCTACCTGCGCGGACGGCGCCTGACCGCGGCCGCGCAGCGGCTGGCCGCCGGCGCAGGCGACATCCTGCAGGTGGCACTGGGTGCGGGCTACACCACCCATGCAGCGTTCACCCGTGCCTTCAGCGAACAGTTCGGACAGACACCAGAGCGGGTACGCGAACAGGGCACCGACGGCCTGGCACTGGTGCAGGCGATCCGCGTGGACGAGGCGCCTGTACCCTGCGATGAGGCACCGCGCCTGCTCGACACGCCCGCCTTCCAGCTGGCGGGTATCGGCATGCGGCATACCCGCGACAGCGGCGGTGCGATTCCCGGACAATGGGCGCAGCTCAACCGGGAATGGCCGACGCCCGCTCCAATCAGCTTCGGCGTGTGCTGCAACAGTGATGACGATGGCGGCTTCGATTACATTGCCGCACTGCCCGCCAGCGCGCTGCCGACCGTGCCGGCGCACTGGCAACGGGTGGACGTGCCGGCGCGCCGCTATCTTGTGGCCTGGCACGGCGGGCACATCTCGGCCATCCGCTCGACCTGGTTCTGGCTGCTGGATCATTACCTGCCCGGCTCTGGCCTCAGCCTGGCCAATGCACCCGATCTGGAGCGCTACGACACCCGCTTCGACGAGCACACCGGCAACGGCGGCGTGGAGATCTGGTTGCCAGTCGACGAACGTCCCAACTGACAAGGAACTGAAGATGCGCATGATGGCCGCTGTGCTGGGAATGATCCTCATGGTCTCCACTGCCATCGCCGAGGGCAGCGAGACGCAGGCGGCCGGCGAGCGCCACGGCGCCACCACGGTGGCCAGCGCGGCTGTACGCGATGGGCAGCACCACGACGCGCTGCGCTACACGGTCTGGTACCCAGCGCTGGCCGGCAGCCGGGAAACCGCCCTGACCATCGGCCCGCCCGACGCACCGCTGTTCGAGGTTGGACGCGCAGCGGTGGATGCTCCCGTCGCGGGGGCTCGCCTGCCGACGCTGCTGCTGTCGCACGGTAACGGCGGCAGCGCACGCATGATGGGCTGGCTGGGCACGGCGCTGGCGCGGAACGGTTATCTGGTGATCGCGGTCGATCATCCCGGCAACAACGGTGCCGACGAGATGACGCTGGCCGGCAGCATGCTGAGCTGGCTGCGCGCGGATGATCTGCGCGCTGCGCTGGCCGCCGTGCAGGCCGATCCGATCCTCGGCCCGCATGTCGATCCAGAACGGCTGGGCGTGGTCGGCTTCTCGGCCGGTGGCTACACCGCGCTGCTGGCAGCCGGTGCACGGCCCAGCCTGCAGCGACTGCTGGCCTTCTGCACCGCGCACCCGGATGACGGCGTCTGCCAACCGCAACAGGAGGCGGCCACGCACACGATGCAGGCGCGCCGGGCCGCTGCGGCTTCGCCCGCGCTTGCCCCCTGGATCGCCGAGGCTGACGCACAGCGCGCGATTCCCGGCGTGCGTGCCGTGTTCCTGCTGGCACCCGCCATCGTGCAGGCGTTCGCGCCCGCGCAGCTGTCCGCGTTGCGGCAGCCGGTATCGATCATGTTGGGGGCCGCAGACACCGTCGCGCCACCGGAGACCAATGGTGAGGCCGCACAGGCGCAGATTCCGCGCGCAACGCTGCAACGCCTGCCGGACGTGGGTCACTACGACTTCCTGGCGGCCTGTACCGTTGTCGGCGGGCAGAGGCTGCCCGAGCTCTGCAGCACTGCGGTTCCCAGGACGAAAACCCACCGGCAGGCGGTGGATGCAGCCACGCGATTCTTCGCCGACGCACTGCGCTAGTGGCCGCCGGATGCGGCCCGGCGCTACAGTGATCGCGTCCACGGAGAACGATCATGCGCCTGCTGCACCTCACCCTGCCGGTCTCCGATGTCGGCGCCGTCGCTGCGTATTTTCACGATGTCCTGCAGCAACGCGTGGTCGGCAACCATGTGCACATCGGCTGGAGCACGATCGAACTCCAGCCTGCGCAGGATCGCCCGGTCGGTGGCGTGCACCTGGCCTTCAACGTACCGGACAACCGCTTCGGCGAGGCAATGACCTGGCTGCGCGAACGCACGCCACTGCAACGCAATCCAGCAGGGCTGGATTACTTCGCGCTGGAAAGCAGCTGGCAATCGGAGTCGGTGTACTTCACTGGCCCCGATGGCTTGATCCTGGAACTGATTGGCCGCCGCCGCTTGCCCGGCAGTACGCATCAGGGCGCCTTCCACGGCAGCGAACTGACCTGCCTGAGCGAGGTCGGCCTGCCCAGCCACGATGTCGATGCTGTGCGCGAACAGTCCAGCCTGCGGTTTGGCCTGCAACCGATCAGCCCGCCTTCGCCGCAGTTCGCGCCGATGGGCGACGACGAAGGGCTGCTGATCGTGGTCGCTGCGGACCGGCGCTGGTTCCCCGAGCAGAAGGACCTGCCCAATGCGCAGGGGCTGTTGCTGCAGGTCGGCGACGTGGCCGGCCCGGGCGTTGTGGAGGACGCTGCACTCGGCTGGCGTGTGCAGGCGACCTGATCTACCAGCTGCCCGACGCGCCGCCTCCGCCGCTGCGGCCGCCGCCTCCGGACCAACTGCTGGAGCTGCTCGACGACGAACTGCTGGATGACGAACTGGACGCGCTGCGGTGGCCGCCGGATGATCTGCGGCCGCCGCGTGCCTTCTCACCTGGCAGCATGGTGAAGATCCAGGTGAAGTACAGCACGAGCGTGCCGGCACTCCACCCGATCGTCGTGGCGAGGCGCGCAACCGGGCCGGCGCGATCGATGGCCAGCAGTGCGAAGAGCACGTAGCCAGCGGTCAGCAGCAACAGCACTGCGCACCTCACCCCGAAGCTGCTGCGGTCCTTGTGCCAGCGCGCGCGGCACGCCTGTACGAGGAAGAACACCAGCATGGCCACGATGCCTACCGCCAGGTCCAGCAACGTGTGCAGGGCCAGACTGGGTGGCAACTGGCCACGCACCACCATCACCACGAAGAACCCCGAACTGACCCCGAGCATGCCGAGCAGCACCACGCGCACACCGCGACTGCGGTGCCAGCACCAGCCAAGCAGGCTCGCCACCGGTACGCACAACGCCAACACGATGCAGAGCGCTGCCAGTGCCTGGCGTGGCGCCCACATGGCCGCCGCCAGCAGGCCCGCGGCCACCACGGCCGTCACCAGCAGCGGGCGGGCCCAGGCCGGCAATCGCTCCGGGTGCGCCTGCGCCGAGGGCGGCGAGCGCCACAGACCCGCAAGGAAGCCGGCCAGCAGCGTCAGTGCAACCACCGAGTCCGCGCTGCGCCAATCGGCCGGCAGCACGTTGCGCATCGATGGCGCTTCCGATGCCGGCAGGTCCTCGCCATCGATCAGCGCCACTATGATCTTCGTTCCATCCAGCACGCCCTGGTCAAGGTCGCCATCGCGGAAGCGCGGCACGATCGCCTTGTCGATGATGCGGGCGGCATAGGCATCGGGTATCGCGCCCTCCAGGCCGTAGCCGGTCTGGATGCGTACACGGCGGTCCTGCACGGCCACAAGCAGCAGCACGCCATCGTCAACGCCTTCGCGGCCCAGCTGCCACTGGTCGAACACCCGCTGTGCGTAAGCTTCGATGCCTTCGTCGCCAACATGGTTGACTACCATCACCTGCAGCTGCGCGCCGGTGCGCGCCTGCAACTGGAATGCCTGCGTGCGCAGTTTGTCGCGGGTATCCGCCGAAAGTGCGTTGGCGGCGTCCACCACCGGATCATCCAGCGCAGGGACTGCAGCACCGGCCATCACCACCCTCGGCAACAGGCACAGCAGCATCAACAGCCATGCCGTGGCCCAGGTGCACGTCATCCTGCGCAGCATCTTCACGTTCCCTGCCCTGCCTCGATCCGCGCATGCAGCGCCTGCAGCTGTGCCGCCGTCTGGTTGAACACCTGCAGATCGGCGTCCACCAGGGCCGCCCAGTCAGGCGCGTGCCCCAGCAGTTGCGCCACCTGCTCGTTCGGCGCGCGATCGAAGCCCTCGCCAAGCACGGCAAGATAGCGCGCACGGAACCCCTCGGGATCGCGCTGGTCCTGCACATACAACTGCACGGCCAGCAGACCCGCATACAGGTAGTTCACCAGATAGTTCGGGTCTTCATACATCAGGCGCTTGCCGATCCAGGTGTTGCGCAGCTGCGGGTAGCGCTCCGGTTGCTGGCCGAAGCGTGCGAGCACCCGCCCGGTCAGCGCGTCCAGGTCATCGGCGGTGCCCAGCGTGCCGGCGGCAACACCCTGGTAGATCGACTGCTCCAGCTGCGCTTCCTCTGAAGAGGTGAACAGCTGCAGCACCATGTCGTCCAGCAGCGATTTCAGGTAGTAGGCCTTGGCACGCGGGTCCTGTGCCTGCTGGTACAGCTGGTCGCGGAAGCGCAGCTCGTTGTAGATCGCGAACGCCTCGGTCAGCCACTGGCTGCCATTGCGCTGCAGCGGCGACGCATGACCCCGCTGCATCCACTCGCCATGCACGGCATGGCCAGCTTCATGGGCGATCTCGACATCGCTTTCCAGGTCCCCGCTGCGGACACCAACGAACAGCATTGCCGGCACACCAGGAGCGCTCACGGAGAACGCGTCCTGGCTGCGGTCACCGCGTTCGGTGGCCAGATCCATGCGGTGGCTGGCCGGATCGAGCAGCGCGCGCAGTTCAGCGACGTACGCCGGGCCCAGGTGCTGCATGGCATCGGCGGCGTTGTCGCGCAGCTGCGCCAGCGTCAGCATCGGTGGCGTGTAGCCGGCATCGGGCACCGTGGTATCCCAGATCTGCGGCGCGTCGATGCCCGATCGCGCAGCGTGGTGCAGCAGCATCTCCTGATAGGCGCGGCGGTCTCCCGCATGCTGTTCGATCGCCACCAGCGTTGCATCCACTGCGGCAGTATCCAGGCCCATGCGCTGATAGCCATGTGCCGGCGCCGAGCCGTCACCCTGCAGGCGTGCCGCGGCGTCATTCACCTGCACCAGCCCCAGCAGCACCGACGCCATCGGCTCACGGCGCGATTGCAGGCCTTGCCAGTAGCCCTTCCAGCCCGCCTCGCGCAGGGCGCGGTCGGGCTGCCGGGCCAGTGCCTGCCTGTCGCGCCCCGTGTCCCAGTGCCGGCCGCCGTGCTCGAGCTGCGGGTACTCGGCGCTGCGCAGGATCTGCCCACGCAGGCGCGCGAAGCTGTCCAGCGCCGGATCGGCCAGTGCCTCCACGGCCTCATCCAGCGCGGCGTTGGCCGGGGCGGCGGCCTCCTTCAACGCGCGTGCGCGCAGGAAGCCATAGGGTGCTGCCCATGGCGCATCCGCAGGCGCCTCGCGCAGAGCGGCGCGGCCGCTGCGGGCAATGCGGCTGCACAGCCCCATCACCTGGTCCAGCGCCTGGGCCGGACGCTGATCACGCGCATTGCGGGCGGCCTGCAGGTGCAGGTAGCTGTGATGGCGCAGGCACTGCGCCTCCAGTACCTCGGCCTGCCGGAAGCGTTCCGCGGGTGCAACGGTGGACGCCTGCTGCAGAGCCTCGACGCGCTTGCCTAGTGCGTCACGCGCGGCCTGTTCGGCGGTGGCATTGGCGAAGTAGGCGCGGTCATCGGCATGCACCGACTGTGCCTGGGCGCCGCTGAGAGAGGCTATCGCCAGCACAGCTGCGATGGCGGTGGTGGTGGCGTGCTTCCTGAAAGCCTGCATCGGCGTCTCCCTGCCTGGACCAGGGATCGAGCCTAGCAGTCACTGGCCCGCCGCGCCTGTGCCGGATCAGGTTTCAGATCGACTCCTCCTCACGCTTGACCAGTGTCCAACACGGCGTCTGCGCAAAGGTGTAGGTCTGCTGGTCGCTGCTGTCCGGCATACGGATCTGCACCTGCCGCTGCCCGTCGGCCAGGAGGCTGACCTGCATTTCGCGGCCCTGCCCGGCCAACGCGGCAGGATCGGGCATCACCGGCCACTCCACATCGGCCAGCGCCAACCGGCTTTCCACCTTGCGCGGTTCCGGCTCGGCCTCTGCATCGATGTAACTGTCCAGCAGCGGATCGGCAGTAGCCTTTTCCTGCAGCGCGATCTCATTGCCGAAATGCTTCAGGAATGTATCGAATTCCGGGTGGGGGCATTCACTGCGTGCAGCCACAGGTGTGGGCTCGGCGGCAGTGATCGCCGGCGCCGCTGCGGCAGGCCCGGCTTCGCCCGCTGTCTGCGGCGGCTGCGGCGCTGGCGTGCAGGCAACCAGCACCACGCCACAGGCGAGCATCAGCAGTGCGGCAGAACGGTATCGACACATGGGCTCATCCTGAATCCGGTCCGGTCGCTCCATGCTACCGCGCGCCCTACAATTCCGGCATTCCGCCTGTCCGAGAGTCCTCATGCATCGCCTCCTGCTCCTGATCGGCCTGCTGCTGCCCGCCCTGTGGCCAGCGGTGGCGATGGCCGTCGATGTCCACGAAGGCGATCTGCTGTTTGTCACCGCCGGCCACAGCGGCCTCAGTGCCGCCATTGACGATGCCACCGGCAAGCAGGGCGCGCCCAGCTTCGATCACGTCGCCCTGGTCGCTTCCACGCCGAAGGGCTGGGAGGTATTGCATGCGGACGAGAAAGGATCGCGCCGGCAATCGCTGGTCGAGTTCCGCCAGGAGGCGCGCGCCAAGCAGCGGCAGATCGTGGTCTATCGCCTGCATGCGCCGCAGCAGGCGGCCATCAAGGATGCGGTCGCCACCGCGCGCACGATGCTGGGCAAGCCGTACAACACGTCGTATGTGTTGAACGAGGACAGCTACTACTGCTCGGACTTCATCGAACGCGCCTTCCGTGCGCACCACGTGTTCGCATTGCAGCCGATGAACTTCCGCAACCCGCAGACCGGGGAGATCGCCCAGCACTGGGTGGATCTGTACCGCGGCATGGGCATGGACGTACCGCAGGATCAGCCCGGCACCAATCCGAACGACATGTCGGCAGCGCCGGTGCTGCAGCGTGTCGGCGTGCTGGAATAAGCAAAGCCCCGCACGGGGCGGGGCTTCGCATCACCGGAGCTGGTGGCGAGGTCACTCTTCCTCGTCCTGCCCACCCTGCTGCTGGTTGCGCGGGTTGCGCTGCTGCTGTTCCTGCTGCTGTTGCTGCTGCTGGTCGCGGCCACGACCCTGCTGCTGATCCTGCTGGTTCTGCTGGCCCTGCTGCTTCTGGTTCGGGTTCTGGTTCTGCTGTGCCATGTCCGATCTCCAAAGCCACTCGCGGAATGCGGTGGACGTGGCCATCGTCTGCAGCGAATGGTTAATCACGCGTGGGTGCGCGGCTACATCTGCGTGTACGCCTGTGAATGAACGCGCAGAAGCCCTTGTGGCACAAGCGGCTGAAGAATTCATGCGGGTTCGGCATGTGCTCATGCAGTGGTCAGCATGGCGCGCATTCATGGCGTTCTCAGCCGGAAACACGCGCGGAAGGAGGCTGGCTTCCCAACTCACGCAGGCAAGCCAGCCCAGCATTCAGGGCATCACCGGCGGCACATACGCCAGGGTCATGCCCAGCAGCCACAGCAGGCCCAGCACCAGCGGGATGTGCACCAGCAGCTGGATGAAGGTGAAGCCCACGATGTCGCGTGCCTTCAGGCCCAGCACGCCCAGCAGCGGCAGCATCCAGAACGGATTGATCAGGTTCGGCAGCGCTTCGGCCGCGTTGTAGACCTGCACCGCCCAGCCCAGGTGTGCCTTCAGTTCGTTGGCGGCCTGCATCACGTACGGCGCCTCGATGATCCACTTGCCACCACCGGAGGGCACGAAGAAGCCGAGCACCGCCGAATAAACGCCCATCACCAGCGCGAAGGTATCGGTGCTGGCCACGTGCACGAACAGGCTCGACATCCGGTGCGCCAGTGTCTGCCCGTCGCCACCGGCAGCGTGGGTGAGGATCATCGCGATGCCACCGTACAGCGGGAACTGGATCAGCACGCCGGTGGTGCTGGGCACCGCCTTGGCCACCGCGTTGAGGAAGCTGCGCGGCCGCCAGTGCAGCAGCAGGCCCAGCGAAATGAACAGGAAGTTGTAGGTGTTGAGGTTGGCGATGGCGGTGACCACCGGCTTGTTGGCGAACTCGTTGAACAGCCAGCCGAACGCCAGCAGCGAGAGCAGCACGGTCAGCAGCGGGCTGTACTCCAGCCATTCGCCCGGGCGCGTGCGGCGCTGCAACGGCTCCGGCTCGGCCTGCGCGGCGCCGGGGAAGTCTTCAGCGGTACGGGCACTGCCGGCGGCCGGTGCGGTCAACCAGGCGATCAGCAGCGAGACCAGGATCAGCACCGCGGTCAGTGCGATCGACTGCCACAGGAAGATGGTTTCGGTGAACGGCAGGACGCCGGTGATCTCGACCAGGCCCGGCGGCATGCTGGCCGGATTGGCCTGCAGCTGTGCGGCCGAGGAACTCAACCCCATCGCCCACACCGCCCCCAGGCCGAGATACGCCGACGCACCGGCCGCGCGGTAGTCCATGCGCAGTTCGGTACGGCGGGCCAGCGCGCGCACCAGCAGGCCACCGAACACCAGCGAGAAGCCCCAGCTGAGCAGCGAAGCGAGCATGCTGACCAGGCCCACGTACACCACCGCACCGCGGCCGGTACGCGGCACCCGGGCGAGGAAATCGATGAAGCGTGCGACCACCGGCGCGGTGGCCACGGCGTAGCCACCGATGACCACGAAGGCCATCTGCATGGTGAAGGGAATCAGGCTCCAGAAACCGTCACCGAAGGCGCTGGCGGTGGCCTGCGGGGTCGAACCGAAGCCCATCGCGGCCAGCGCGACGATGACCACGCCCAGCACCGCGAACACGTACGCATCGGGGAACCACTTTTCCGCCCAGGCGGCCGAGCGCAGCGCTGCGCGCGCCATCCAGCCGTCCTGTACTGCTGCCGTCGAGGCCATCGCCTACCCTCCCAGGTTCGATGGATCGATTCTGGGCGGTGGGGTGCGGCCTGTCAGCCACCTATTGGTCGTAGGTCGCGGAGGAGGGTAGTGCCGGCCGCTGGCCGGCAACCTTGGGATCGTGCACGGGTGCAGCCGGCCAGCGGCCGGCTCTACCAGATCTGGGGACGGTCGCAGGTAGTGGGTGGCGGTAGTGCCGGCCGCTGGCCGGCAACCTCGAGATCGCACACGGGTGCAGCCGGCCAGCGGCCGGCTCTACCAGATCCAAG
>NZ_JCAFRI010000022.1:0-76477 GCF_059367915.1 Stenotrophomonas sp. YJH_SMC_19 | reverse complement strand
TCCACGGCTTCTACAATCCAGCCCGGCTACACTCGGCGCTGGGCTACCACTCGCCTAACAACTACGCCCGGCAGCTCCGGGCTGCCGCCTGAAACGGCTTCATGGCGTCCGTTTTCAGGGGGCCAGATCAGACACCCCCGCCCCGCCTACCCACCCGGCCCCTGACAGTTCCTTGCGCGCCACCACCACCACGGGAAAGATCAGGAAAATCAAAATCAGAAGCCGATCCTTCAGACATTCATGACGTCCGCCGTGCCGACCAACGGTCGGCACCCACCAACAGCAGCGGGCACCAACAGCCGCGGGAAACTGTCGAAGGCGGGTTGGGTCCGGTTGAGGGGGTGTCCGCGGCATGGATGCCGCGGCCAAGCCCCCATGGACGGGTTTACGGCGTCCCCCTCAACCGGACCCACCCCGCCATCCCACGGAATGCCCGCTTTTGACGTTGACGTTGCCGTTGATCCAAGCGGGTGCAGGGCTGCAAGCCCTGCCGGAAACCCTCACCCCGCCGGAGTGCCGGCACCGTGCAGGTAATCCAGGCTCACCTGCAGCAGCGCGCGCAGTCCGACATCCAGCGCCTTTTCATCCAGCAGGAACTTCGGCGAATGATTGGCCGGCGCCGTCGCCGGGTCGATGCCCACGCTGGTGGAACCGACGAAGAAGAACATCCCCGGCACTTCCTTCGCGTACAGCGAGAAATCCTCCGCGCCCATCTGCAGCGGTGGCTCGTACACGTTGTCCTTGCCCACCACCGCCTGCAGGCTCGGCAGCATCTTCGCGGTCAGCGCCGGGTCGTTCACCGTGGCCGGGTTGCCTTCTGATTCGTAGATGTCGGTGACCGCCTTTGCCCCGTGCGCGGCGGCGGTGTGTTCGGCCACGTTGCGCAGATCGGCGAAGATCTGCTGGCGCATGCCCTCGTCGAAGGTGCGGATGGTGCCGACCATCTCCACTTCATCGGGAATGATGTTGTAGCGGATGCCACCGTTGATCGCACCGAAGGTCAGCACCGCCGGCTGTTTGGACAGATTCGCGCGGCGGCTGACGATGGTCTGCGCGGTACCGACCAGATCAGCGGTGGCCACGATCGGGTCGACACCGTTCCACGGCGCGGAGCCATGCGTCTGGCGACCGATCACCTTGATCCCGAAACGATCCGAGGCGGCCATCAATGGGCCACCGCGCACCGCGATCTGGCCGGCCTGCACGCTGGAAAACACATGCAGTCCAAACACCGCCTCCGGCTTGAAGTCGGCGAACAGGCCTTCCTTCAGCATCAGCGCGGCACCGCCCTCTTCCGGCGGCGGTGCGCCTTCCTCGGCCGGCTGGAAGATCAGCATCACCTGGCCCGGCAGGTCCTTCTTCATCGACACCAGCGCTTCGGCCACGCCCAGCAGGGTGGCGGTGTGCGCGTCATGGCCGCAGGCATGCATCACGCCCACGGTCTGGCCGCGGTACTGGTCGGTGGCCTTGGAGGCGAACGGCAGCCCGGTCTGTTCGGTTACCGGCAGCGCGTCCATGTCCGCACGCAGCGCGATCTTCGGGCCGGGCTTGCCGCCTTCGATGATCGCCACCACGCCGTGGTGGGCGATGCCGGTCTTCGGCTTCAAGCCCATCGCACGCAGGCGCTTGGCGACCTCGGCCGAGGTGCGCGCCTCGCGGTTGGACAGTTCCGGGTGCTGATGGAAGTCGCGGCGCCATTCAACCACCTTGGCCTGCAGGCGCTGGGCAGCGGCGGTCACTTCGGGCCGTTGCCCGTCCTGGGCGTGGGCAACGGCCGGCAGGGCCAGCAGCAGGGCGGACAGCAGCAGCGAACGGCGCATCGCAATCTCCACAGCAAGAGGGGTCCAGCTGAATGTAGGGCAACACCGCCGCCACGGGAACCTCCGCGGCCGGATCCGGTCTTAGCGCCCGTCCCATCCGTCATGCAGGAAACGTGATGTGGCACAGGTATGCTTTGCGCATTGCCAACCGGGGCCGCGCCCCGTCCAGCCCTCTTGGAGTCCTCGTAATGTCACGTGTTTGGAAGATCGTGCTGCTGGTCGTGGCGGTTCTGGTGCTGGCCGTGGTCGGCCTGCGCGTCATCGGCGGGGGCAAGGACAAGGCTGGAAAGCCGGCAGCGGGAGCGCGCCAGGGTGGCGAAGACCCGGATGCCGGCCCGGTGCCGGTGACCGTGGTCGAGGCCACGCACCAGGACGTACCGGTGTATGCCAGCGCACTGGGTACCGTGACGGCAATGAACACCGTCACCGTCAGCCCGCAGGTCGGTGGCCAGCTGATGAGCCTGAACTTCCGCGAAGGCCAGGAAGTGAAGAAGGGCGACGTGCTGGCAGTGATCGATCCACGCACCGCCCAGGCCAGCTACGACCAGGCCGCGGCAGCCAAGCGCCAGAACGAGGCGCTGCTGGCCACCGCGCGCTCCAACTACCAGCGCTCCAATGCGCCGGAGTACCGCCAGTTCGTCGCCAAGACCGATCTGGATACACAGCGAAACCAAGTGGCACAGTACGAAAGCGCAGTCGCGGCGAACGAAGCCAGCATGCGCTCGGCACAGGTGCAGCTGCAGTACACCAGGGTCACCGCACCGATCACCGGCATCGCCGGCATCCGCGCGGTCGACGCGGGCAACGTGGTCAACGCCGGCACCGCGCTGGTCACCCTGACCCAGATCCACCCGATCCACGTCCTGTTCAACCTGCCCGAACGCCAGCTCGGCGACGTGCGCCAGGCGCAGGCCGCCGGCGCGGTGCCGGTGGCGGCACTGGACCGCGCCGACTCGCACGTGCTGTCCGGCGACGGCAAGCTGGACGTGGTCGACAACCTGATCAGTGCCGACAGCGGCACCTTCAAGGCGCGCGCGCTGTTCGACAACACCGACAACGGCCTGTGGCCGGGCCAGTTCGTCAACGTGCGCATGCAGCTGCGCACGATTGCCGGCGGCGTGGTCATTCCGACCCAGGCCGTGCTGCGTGGGCCGGATGGCGAGTACGTCTACGTCGTGCAGGGCGACAACACGGTGAAGATGCAGACCGTGCGCAGCGGCGTGGAAGTGGGCGACAGCCAGGTGCAGATCGCCGAAGGCCTGAAGGGCGGCGAGCGGGTGGTCAGTGAAGGCCAGTTCCGCCTGAAGCCGGGCAGCAAGGTCACCGCGCTGAAGCCGGGCGAAACCCCGGCCGCACCGACCGAGGCCGAGCTGAAGGCGGCCGAACAGAAGAACGGTGGCGGCGGTGGCCGTCGCGGTGGCGGTCCGCGCTGAGCGCAGGCCACGGTTCTCCCTCGCGCCGGCGGACCCGCCGGCGCCGACATTGAAGTGCCAGCAAGGATCAGTCCGTGGGCTTTTCGACGATCTTCATCCGCCGCCCGATCGCTACCTCGCTGTTGATGGCGGGCCTGTTGCTGCTGGGCATCCTCGGTTACCGCAAGCTGCCGGTATCGGCGCTGCCGGAAATCGATGCGCCCAGCCTGGTGGTCACCACCCAGTACCCCGGCGCAAACGCCACCACCATGGCCTCGCTGGTCACCACGCCACTGGAGCGCCAGTTCGGGCAGATCTCCGGGCTGGAGCTGATGACATCGGACTCGTCGGCCGGGTTGTCGACGATCATCCTGCAGTTCTCGATGGACCGCGATATCGACATCGCCGCGCAGGACGTGCAGGCGGCGATCCGCCAGGCCACCCTGCCCTCGTCGCTGCCCTACCAGCCGGTCTACAACCGGGTGAACCCGGCCGACGCAGCCATCGTCACCCTGAAACTGACCTCCGACACGCGCCCGCTGCGCGACGTCAACAATTACGCCGACTCGATCCTGGCCCAGCGCCTGTCGCAGGTGCAGGGCGTCGGCCTGGTCTCGATTGCCGGCAACGTGCGCCCGGCCGTGCGCATCCAGGTCAATCCGGCGCAGCTGTCGAACATGGGCCTGACCCTGGAACAGCTGCGCAGCGCGCTCACCCAGGCCAACGTCAATGCGCCCAAGGGCTCGTTGAACGGCAAGACCCAGTCCTACAGCATCGGCACCAACGACCAGCTGGCCAGCGCCGCCGAGTACCGCGACACCATCATCAGCTACAAGAACGGCCGCCCGGTGCGGCTGTCCGACGTGGCCGAGGTGGTCGACGGCGTGGAGAACGACCAGCTGGCGGCCTGGGCCGATGGCAAGCCGGCGGTGCTGCTGGAAGTGCGCCGCCAGCCGGGCGCCAACATCGTGCAGACCGTCGAGCGCATCCGCGCGATCCTGCCGCAGCTGCAGGGCGTGCTGCCGGCCGACGTGCACCTGGAGATCTTCAACGACCGCACCGAGACCATCCGCGCCTCGGTGCACGAAGTGCAGTTCACCCTGATCCTCACCATCGGCCTGGTGGTGGCGGTGATCTTCGTGTTCCTGCGCCGGCTGTGGGCCACGATCATTCCCTCGGTGGCGGTGCCGCTGTCGCTGGCCGGCACCTTCGCGGTGATGGCCTTTGCCGGCATGTCGCTGGACAACCTGTCGCTGATGGCGCTGGTGGTGGCCACCGGCTTCGTGGTCGACGATGCGATCGTGATGATCGAGAACATCGTGCGTTACATCGAGCAGGGCAAGAGTGGCAAGGAAGCGGCCGAGATCGGCGCACGCCAGATCGGCTTCACCGTGCTGTCGCTGACGGTCTCGCTGGTGGCGGTGTTCCTGCCGCTGCTGCTGATGCCTGGCGTCACCGGCCGCCTGTTCCACGAGTTCGCCTGGGTGCTGAGCATCGCCGTGGTGCTGTCGATGCTGATCTCGCTGACGCTGACCCCGATGATGTGCGCCTACCTGCTCAAGCCCGATGCCCTGCCCGAGGGCGAGGATGCGCATGAGCGCGCAGCGGCGGCCGGCAAACAGAACCTGTGGACGCGCACCGTCGGCCTGTACGAGCACAGCCTGGACTGGGTGCTGGGCCACCAGCGCCTGACCCTGGTCGTGGCCGGTGGCGCGCTGGTATTGACCGTGCTGCTGTACGTGTTGATTCCCAAGGGGCTGCTGCCCGAGCAGGACACCGGCCTGATCACCGGCGTGGTGCAGGCCGACCAGAACATCGCTTTCCCGCAGATGGAACAGCGCACAAGGCAGGTTGCCGAAGCGCTGCGCCAGGATCCGGACGTGACCGGCGTGTCGGCGTTCATCGGTGCCGGCAGCATGAACCCCACGCTCAACCAGGGCCAGCTGTCGATCGTGCTGAAGGAGCGCAGCCAGCGTGATGGCCTAGATGAGATCCTGCCGCGCCTGCAGAAGGCGGTAGCCGGTATTCCGGGCGTGGCCCTGTACCTGAAACCGGTGCAGGACGTGACCCTCGATACCCGCGTGGCCGCCACCGAATACCAGTACTCGCTGTCGGACGTGGACAGCGCCGAAGTGGCCACGCAGGCCACGCGCCTGACCGAAGCGCTGCGCAAGCGCCCGGAACTGGCCGACGTGGACAACAACCTGTCCAACCAGGGCCGCGCGCTTGAACTGAACATCGACCGCGACAAGGCCAGTGTGCTGGGCGTGCCGATGCAGACCATCGACGACACGCTCTACGATGCGTTCGGCCAGCGCCAGATCTCGACCATCTTCACCGAACTCAACCAGTATCGGGTTGTGCTGGAAGTGGCGCCGGAGTTCCGTACCAGCACCGCGCTGATGGAACAGCTGGCCGTGGCTTCCAACGGCGCCGGCGCGCTGACCGGCACCAATGCCACCAGCTTCGGCCAGGTCACCTCGTCCAACTCGTCCACCGCCACCGGCATCGGCGCGCAGAACACCGGCATCACGGTCGGCGCCGGCAACATCATTCCGCTGTCGGCGCTGGCCGAAGGCAAGGTCAGCAGTGCGCCGCTGGTGGTCAGCCACCAGCAGCAGCTGCCGGCAGTGACGGTCTCGTTCAACGTGGCGCCGGGCTATTCGCTGTCCGAAGCGGTGCGTGCGATCCAGGAGACCAAGGACAGCCTGGACATGCCGGCACACCTGCATGCCGAGTTCATCGGCAAGGCCGCCGAATTCACCGGCAGCCAGACCGATGTGGTGTGGCTGCTGCTGGCCTCGCTGGTGGTGATCTACATCGTGCTCGGCGTGCTCTACGAGAGCTACATCCACCCGATCACGATCATCTCCACGCTGCCACCGGCCGGTGTCGGCGCATTGCTGGCGCTGATGCTGTGCGGGCTGAGCCTGTCGGTGGACGGCATCGTCGGCATCGTGCTGCTGATCGGCATCGTCAAGAAGAACGGCATCATGATGGTGGACTTCGCGATCGAGGCGCGTCGCGCCGGTGCCAACGCGCATGAAGCGATCCGCCGCGCCTGCCTGCTGCGCTTCCGCCCGATCATGATGACCACCGCCGCAGCCATGCTCGGCGCGCTGCCGCTGGCACTGGGTACCGGCATCGGTTCGGAACTGCGCCGCCCGCTGGGCATCGCCATCGTCGGCGGCCTGCTGCTGTCGCAGCTGGTGACCCTGTACACCACGCCGGTGATCTACCTGTACATGGAGCGCTTCTCCGAATGGCTTGCCCGCCGCCGCGAGCGGCGCGCACTGCGCGACGGTTCGCTGCAGGAGCCACAGGCATGATCCACGCCCCGCTGCTGCGGTGGGCCGCACGATGAACCTGTCCGGCCCCTTCATCCGCCGCCCGATCGGCACCGCGCTGCTGGCCATCGGCCTGTTCATGGTCGGCCTCATCTGCTACCTGCGCCTGGGCGTATCGGCACTGCCGAACATCGAGATCCCGGTGATCTTCGTGCACGCCAGCCAGTCCGGCGCGGATGCGGCGACCATGGCCTCGACAGTCACCGCGCCGCTGGAGCGCCACCTCGGCCAGCTGCCGGGCATCGACCGCATGCGCTCGTCGAGCTCGGAAGGCAGCTCGCTGGTGTTCATGATCTTCCAGAGCGGCCACAACATCGATTCGGCCGCGCTGGACGTGCAGACCGCGATCAACTCGGCGCAGGCCGACCTGCCTTCGGGCATGGGCTCGCCGATGTACCAGAAGGCGAATCCGAACGACGACCCGGTCATCGCCATCGCGCTGACCTCGCAGACGCAGTCGGCCGACGAGCTGTACAACGTCGCCGACTCGCTGCTGGCCCAGCGCATCCGCCAGATCAGCGGCGTTGCTTCGGTCGACATCGCTGGCGCTTCGACGCCGGCGGTGCGTGTGGACGTCAACCTGCGCCTGATGAACGCGCTGGGCCTGACCGCCGATGACCTGCGCAACGCCGTGCGCGCGGCCAACGTGACCTCGCCCACCGGTTTCCTCAGCGACGGCAACACCACTACCGCGATCATCGCCAACGACTCGGTGGCGCGTGCCGCCGACTTCGCCGACCTGGTGGTCAAGACCCAGGGCGATGGCCGGGTGATCCGCCTGAAGGACATCGCCAACGTCTACGACGGCCAGCAGGATGCCTACCAGGCCGCGTGGTTCGACCACAAACCGGCGGTGGTGATGTACGTGTTCACCCGTGCCGGCGCCAACATCGTGGAGACCGTGGACCGGGTCAAGGCGCAGATCCCGACCCTGCGCGATTACCTGCAGCCCGGCACCACGATGACGCCGTACTTCGACCGCACGCCGACCATCCGCTCGTCGCTGCATGAAGTGCAGATCACCCTGCTGATCAGCCTGGCGATGGTGGTGCTGACCATGGCGCTGTTCCTGCGCCGGCTGGCACCCACGCTGATCGCCGCGGTGACCGTGCCACTGTCGCTGGCCGGTGCCGCGCTGGTGATGTACGTGATGGGCTTTACCCTGAACAACCTGAGCCTGCTGGCGCTGGTGATCGCGATCGGCTTCGTGGTCGACGATGCGATCGTGGTGATCGAGAACATCATGCGCCACCTCGACGAAGGCATGCCGCGGATGCAGGCGGCGCTCACCGGCGCGCGCGAGATCGGCTTTACCATCGTCTCGATCACCGCCTCGCTGGTGGCGGTGTTCATCCCGCTCCTGTTCGCCAGCGGCATGATGGGTGCGTTCTTCCGCGAATTCACCGTCACCCTGGTGGCGGCCATCGTGGTCTCGATGATCGTCTCGCTGACGCTGACTCCGGCGCTGTGCAGCCGGTTCCTCAGCGCACACGACCACAGCGCGCCGCCGTCGCGCTTCGGCCGCTGGCTGGATGCCGGCCATGAGCGCATGCTTCGCGTCTACACCGTGTTCCTCGACTTCTCGCTGCGCCACGCGCTGCTGCTGTCGCTGACCCCGCTTATCCTGATCGGCGCCACCGTCTTCCTGTTCGGCGCGGTGAAAAAGGGCGCGTTCCCGCCGCAGGACACCGGCCTGATCTGGGGCCGCGCCAATTCCAGCGCCACGGTGTCCTTCGAGGACATGGTCGCCCGCCAGCGCCGCATCACCGACATGCTGATGGCCGACCCCGCGGTGAAGACCGTGGGCGTGCGCTTGGGCAGCGGCCGCCAGGGCTCCAGCGCACAGTTCAACATCGAGCTGAAGTCGCGCAGCGATGGCCGTCGCGAGACCACGGCGCACGCACTCGCACGGCTGAGTGCCAAGGCCGACCGCTACCCCGACCTGCAGCTGCGCCTGCGCGCGATCCAGGATCTGCCCAGCAACGATGGCGGCGGTTCCAGCCAGGGCGCGCAGTACCGCATCTCGCTGCAGGGCAACGACCTGGCATCGCTGCAGGAATGGCTGCCCAAGCTGCAGGCGGAGCTGAAGAAGAACCCCAAGCTGCGCGATGTCGGTACCGACGTGGACAACGCCGGCCTGCGCCAGAACATCCAGATCGACCGCGCCAAGGCCGCACGCCTGGGCATCACCGTGGGTGCCATCGACGGTGCGCTGTACGGTGCGTTCGGCCAGCGCCAGATCTCCACCATCTATTCGGACATCAACCAGTACAGCGTGGTGGTCAACGCCCTGCCCTCGCAGACCGCCACCCCCGCCGCGCTGGACGAGGTGTACGTACGTGCGCGCAATGGCGACATGGTGCCGATCACCGCGGTGGCCACGCAGATGCCCGGCCTGGCCCCTTCGCAGATCACCCACGAGAACCAGTACACGACGATGGACCTCAGCTACAACCTGGCTCCGAACGTGAGCATGGGTGAGGCCAAGGCGATCATCGACGCGACCGTGGCCGGCATGCGCATGCCTGGTGACATCCGCCTGGCCGATGATGCGGGCTTCGGCTTCAACTCCGACCCCAGCGACATGCTGATCCTGGTGTTTGCCGCGATCCTGACCGTGTACCTGGTGCTGGGCATGCTCTACGAGAGCCTGATCCATCCGGTCACCATCCTGTCCACGCTGCCGGCGGCGGGCGTGGGTGCACTGCTCGCGTTGTTCGGCACCAACACCGAGTTGTCGGTGATCTCGATGATCGCGCTGGTGCTGTTGATCGGCATCGTCAAGAAGAACGCGATCATGATGATCGACTTCGCGCTGGTGGCGCAGCGCGAGCATGGCCTGGCACCGCGCGATGCCGCGCGCGAGGCCAGCATCGTGCGCTTCCGCCCGATCATGATGACCACGATGGTGGCGATCCTGGCGGCGGTGCCGCTGGCGATCGGCCTGGGCGAAGGCTCCGAACTGCGCCGCCCGCTGGGCATCGCGATGATCGGCGGCCTGCTGTTCTCGCAGAGCCTGACCCTGCTCAGCACGCCGGCGCTGTACGTGATCTTCTCGTGCCTGGCCGAACGCTGGCGGGCCCGTCGCGCGCGCAAGCGCGAAGCGAAGCTGCTCAAGCGCGCGCAGCGTGCGTAGAACGGCCCATCCACGCATGGCGTGGATCCAAGGGTAGAGCCGGCCGCTGGCCGGCTTTCTCGGTACGGCAAATCTGCCGGCCAGCGGCCGGCACTACCGCGGTGGTCCGCCCTCCATATTTCACGCGCACCCCGCAATAATGGTGGGAGATCCTTCCGCCGAGCCTGCATGCCCGCCCGCCAATCCCGCCTCAGCCGCCTGTGGGCCCACGAGAAGGCCAGTTACGGCCTGCGCGTGTTCATCGCCCTGACCGCAGCGCTTGCCGTGTGCTGGCAGCTGGATGCGCTGACCGCCCTGCCCGGCGTATTCCTGGGCATCATCGCCAGCGCCATCGCCGAGACCGACGACAACTGGTGGGGCCGGACCAAGGCGGTGGCGCTGTCGCTGCTGTGTTTCTGCATCGCTGCGGCGTCGGTGATCTGGCTGTTCCCCTGGCCGTGGATCTTCATCGGCGCGCTGGCACTGTCCACCTTCGGCCTGACCCTGCTGGGCGCGCTCGGCGAGCGCTACGCATCCATCGCCCAGGCCACGGTAACGCTGGCGATCTACACCATGATCGGGCTGGAGCAGCACGGTGCCAGCGACCTGCATACCGCGCTGCAAGCGGTCAGCCACCTGCTGGCGGGCGCCGTCTGGTACGGACTGCTGTCGATCCTGTGGACCGCACTGTTCGCCAACCGACCGGTGCGCGAGCGCGTGGCGCGGCTTTACATCGAGCTGGGCCGCTACCTGCAGCTGAAGGCCGCCCTGTTCGAACCGGTACGTGAGGCCGACCTGCAACGCCGCCAGCTCGACCTGGCCGAGCAGAACCGGCGCGTGGTCGGCGCGTTGAACGAGGCCAAGACCGCGATTCTCGCCCGCTTCGGCCGTTCCGGGCGGCCGGGCGTGAACTCCGGCCTGTACCTGCGCCTCTATTACATGGCACAGGATTTCCACGAGCGCGCCAGTTCCTCGCACTACCCGTACGGCGCCCTGGTCGATGCGTTCTTCCACAGCGACGTGCTGTACCGCTGCCAGCGCCTGCTCGATCTTCAGGGCCAGGCCTGCGCGCGCCTGGGCGAGGCGATCCGCCTGCGCCGCCCGTTCGTGTATGGCGAAACCAACCAGCAGGCCGGGCGCGACCTGGCCGATGCGCTGGCCTACCTGCGCGACCAGCAGCGCCCGCAGTGGCAGCGACTGCTGGGTTCGCTGGACCTGCTGGTGCACAACCTGCGCAGCATCGAACGCCGCCTGCTGGACGCCGAACGCTCCGAGGCCAGCCTCGACAATGTCGATACGCGCCTGCGCGACAGCAACCCGCATACCCTGCGCGAGATGGGCGTGCGCGTGCGCCAGCAGCTCACGCCCGGCTCGGTCCTGTTCCGCCACGGCCTGCGCATGGCATTGGCGCTGATCGCCGGTTTCGCCGCGATCCGTCTGTTCAATGCGCAGAACGGCTCGTGGGTGCTGCTGACCATCGTATTCGTGTGCCGGCCCAACTTCGGCGCCACCCGCCAACGCCTGGCGCAGCGCATCGTCGGCACCGTGGCCGGCCTCGTGCTCACCTGGGCGCTGCTGCAGTTGTTCCCGCAACTGCACGTGCAACTGCTGATCGCGCTGCTGTCGGCGCTGCTGTTCTTCTTCACCCGCACCGACCGCTACCTGGTGGCATCGGCGGCGATCACGGTGATGGCCCTGACCTGCTTCAACCTGATCGGCGATGGCTTCGTGCTGATCGTGCCGCGCATGGTCGACACGCTGCTGGGCTGCGCGATTGCCGCTGCCGCCGCGTTCCTGATCCTGCCCGACTGGCAGGGCCGCCAGCTGCACCTTGTGCTGGCGCGGGTGCTGGATACCGCCGCGCGCTACCTGGATTCGGTGCTGGGCCAGTACCGCAGCGGCATGCGCGATGACCTGGCCTATCGCATCGCCCGCCGCGACATGCACAACGCCGACGCCGCGTTGTCCACCGCGCTGTCGAACATGCTGCGCGAACCCGGTCATGTGCGCCGCAACCTGGATGCCGGCTTCCACTTCCTGGCGCTCTCCAACACGCTGCTTGGGCACTTGTCGGCGCTGGGTGCACACCGCGACCAGGTGGACAGCTACGCCGGCGATCCGCTGGCCTTGGCCGCCGGTGACCGCGTGCGGAAAGCGCTGCAGCAGCTGGCCTCGGCCCTGACCGCACGGCAGCCGGTCAACGAGGACGACAACGACGCTGATCGCGCGGTGGCGGCCGAGCTGGAGCAGATCGACGAGGCGATGCCGGCGAAGCTGCAGTTGATCCGCACGCAGATGGCGCTGGTGCTGCGGATGCTGCCGAAGGTGCGGGCGGCGGCGAATGAGGCCGTGCGCACGCTCACCTGAAGGCCGGCGCCGGGCAGGGCCTGGCGCGACCCGCAGTCCATCCACGCATGGCGTGGATCTACTGCACCGTGTGCAACCGTGTGTTGCGCCTGGCGCTGCATCCCGATCACGTTCCTGCGCGGATACTGGGTGATCCCCTGCTCCTGGACTCCCCCCATGAAGATCGAACTCGCCGGCCGCACCGCGCTCGTTACCGCTTCCACCGCCGGCATCGGCCTGGCGATCGCCCAGGGTCTTGCCGCGGCGGGTGCGCGGGTCATTCTCAACGGCCGCGGCACCGACAGTGTCGAACGCGCCCGCC
Organism: Stenotrophomonas sp. YJH_SMC_19; assembly: GCF_059367915.1. Taxonomy (NCBI): domain Bacteria; kingdom Pseudomonadati; phylum Pseudomonadota; class Gammaproteobacteria; order Lysobacterales; family Lysobacteraceae; genus Stenotrophomonas; species Stenotrophomonas sp. YJH_SMC_19. The sequence continues at coordinate 64,115 of NZ_JCAFRI010000022.1, read as the reverse complement.
AGCGCCTGCTCGCCGCCGTTCCGGGTGCCGAGGTGATCGGCGTCGCCGCCGACCTTTCCGATGCAGCCGGTGTCGATGTGCTGCTGGCCGGCCTGCCCAAGGTCGACATCCTGGTCAACAACGCCGGCATTTTCGGCCCCGAGGACTTCTTCGAAACCGAAGACGCCACCTGGGAGCGCTACTGGCAGACCAACGTGATGTCCGGCGTGCGCCTGTCGCGGGCACTGCTGCCGGCGATGGTCGACGCCGGCTGGGGCCGCGTGCTGTTCATCTCCTCCGAATCGGCACGCAACATTCCCGCCGACATGATCCATTACGGTGTCAGCAAGACCGCGCAGCTGTCGCTGTCGCGCGGCCTGGCCAAGCGCGTGGCCGGCAGTGGCGTCACCGTCAACGCGGTGCTGCCCGGCCCGACCCTGTCCGACGGTTTCGCGGCGATGTTCGAAGATGAACGCCAGCGCAGCGGCAAGCCGCTGGAGCAGATCGGCCGCGAGTTCGTGATGGCACACCGGCCGTCTTCGGTGATCCAGCGCACCGCCACGGTCGAGGAGGTGGCCAACATGGTGGTGTACCTGGCCTCGCCGCAGGCTTCCGCCACCTCCGGTGCGGCACTGCGCGTGGATGGCGGCGTGGTCGACGATATCGTCTGAGACCATCGACAGGTGTGCGGACCAACGGTCCGCACCCACAGGTCCGCACCCACAGCGGATAGGCAGGAATGCTAGGCTGCGCCGGTCAAGGAGGTTCCATGTCCGGTCACAACCAGTTCGCCCTGCTGCGCCAGCGCCGTTTCCTGCCGTTCTTCGTCGTCCAGGCGCTGGGTGCGTTCAACGACAACGTGTACCGGCAGGCGATCATCAGCATGTTGCTGTTCATGGCCGTGCCGGAGGAAGAACTGGGGCTGTACGCCACGCTGGCACCGGCCATCTTCATCCTGCCGTACTTCCTGTTCTCGGCACTGGCCGGGCAGATCGCCGACAAGCTGGAAAAATCGCGACTGATCGTGATCACCACCACCATGGAGATCGTGATCATGTCGCTGGCGGCCACCGGCTTCCTCACCCAGAGCCTGCCGGTGCTGCTGGTCGCCTTGTTCTGCACCGGCATGCAGTCAACCCTGTTCGGCCCGGTGAAGTACTCGGTGCTGCCCTCGGTGCTCAAGCCCGAAGAGCTGACCGGCGGCAACGGCCTGGTCGAGATGGGCACCTCGATGTCGATCCTGTCCGGCATGATCGTCGGCGGCCTGGTGTTCACCGTGGCCGGCAGCCATGGCACGGTGGTGGCCGCGTGCGCGATCATCGCGCTGGCGATCTGCGGCAACATCGCCGCCCGCCTGATTCCCAAGGTCGATGCCGGCGACCCGGACCTGAAGATCAACTGGAACCCGCTGCCGGAATCGCTGGCGGTGCTGCGCATGGCGCGCCAGCAGAAGGCGGTGCGCAATTCAATCCTGGGCGTGTCCTGGTTCTGGTTCGTCGGCACCGTGCTGACCTCGCAGCTGCCGGCCTATGCGGTGACCAACCTCGGCGGCGAACCGACCCTGTATATCTTTGCGCTGGCCCTGTTCTCGGTCGGCACCGGCGTTGGCTCGCTGCTGTGCGAGAAGCTGTCGGCGCGCACGGTGGAAATCGGTCTGGTGCCGTTGGGCGCGTTCGGCATGACCGCGTTCCTGCTCGACCTGTACTTCGCGCGCAGCGGCGAGGCCACGGCGCACGGGTTGACCATCGGCACCTTCCTGCAGCAGCCGGGCAGCATCCGCATCGTCATCGACCTGATCGGCATTGGCCTGTTCACCGGTATCTTCGTGGTGCCATTGTTCGCGCTGATCCAGAGCCGCACGCCGAAGGCGCAGATGTCGCGCGTGTTCGCGGCGCTGAACATCCAGAATTCCGGCTTCATCGTCGGCGCAGCCCTGTTGTCGCTGGCCGCGCACAAGCTGCTGCACTGGACCATCCCGCAGCAGTTCCTGGCGCTGGCCATCGCCAACGCGCTGGTGGCGATCTACATCTTCACCATCGTCCCCGAATTCCTGATGCGCTTCCTCAGCTGGCTGATGGTGCGCACCCTGTACCGGCTGCGCCCGCACGGCATCGAAGCCAACGTGCCCGACGAAGGCGCCGCGCTGCTGGTCTGCAACCATGTCAGCTACATGGACGCACTGATCCTGTCGGCGACGATTCCGCGTCCGGTGCGCTTCGTCATGTACTACAGGATCTTCAACATCCCGGTGATGCGCTGGATCTTCCGTACCGCCAAGGCGATCCCGATCGCCGGTGCGCGCGAAGACCCGACGCTGATGCAACGCGCGTTCGATGACATCGACGCCGCGTTGGCCGAAGGCGAGCTGGTCTGCATCTTCCCGGAAGGCGCACTGACCAGGGATGGTGCAATCGCCCCGTTCAAGTCCGGCGTCGAGAAGATCCTCGAACGGCGGCCGGTGCCGGTGGTGCCGATGGCCCTGCGCGGCATGTGGTCGAGCATGTGGAGCCGGCGCGACAGCCGCCTCGGCCACATGCGGGTGCCGCGCCGTTTCCGAGCCACCGTCGAGGTAGTGGCGGCACCGTCCATGGACGGCCACACCACCAACGCCCAGGCGCTGGAAGCCCAGGTGCGGGCCCTGCGCGGCGATCACGCCTGACAGAACCGGACTGACAGGCAGGCCCGGCAACCTCCCCCGCATACGCCACCGTCCAGTGGCGAACACGACATGCCGTGCGTGTAAACGCATACATGCAACGCCGGTTGCGGTAGATTACGCACCCACAGGGGGGAGGTTCGGCCGATTCACCAAGGCCGGCCACCAAGGAATGGAGTCTCGCTTTGAATCAACCACCACCGCTCAGCCGTCCGGTCTACATCCCCAACCATCTGGTCTGGGCGATCCTGACGACGCTGTTCTGCTGCCTGCCGTTGGGCGTGGTGTCGATCGTCTATGCCTCCCAGGTCGATGGCCGCCGCGCGGCTGGCGATCTGCCGGGGGCCTACAGCGCGTCGCGCAAGGCGGGCTGGTGGGCAGTGGCTTCGGCCGTGGCCCTGCCGGTCCTGTTGCTGTTGTGGCTCGGGCTGTTCGGCGGCTTGGCCGTACTGGGCGCTCTTTCCGACCAATGATTCACCACCACCACCCATCAAGGAGCTTGAACCCATGAATACCGCTACTCCGCAGGTCCCGAACAACCTGGTCTGGGCCATCCTGACCACCCTGTTCTGCTGCCTGCCGGCCGGCATCGTGTCGATCGTCTACGCCGCACAGGTCAACGGCAAGCTGGCCGCTGGCGACATCGCCGGCGCCCAGGACTCCGCCGCCAAGGCCAAGAAGTGGGCCATCTGGTCGGCCATTGCCTGGGCCGTGCTGGTCGTGCTGTACGTGCTGTTCTTCGTCGTGCTCGGCGGCATGGGCGCGATGAGCAACAGCGGCTACTGATACGCCTGGACGGATCCGGCGCCTGCGCCGGATCCGTTGTTGCATGTCCGCGCTTCCCGCTCGTTCCCGACTCGCCCGCTGGGCACCGCTGCTGGCTTCCGCCGGCCTGGCCGTGGGTGCCACGGTGGTGCTGCGCAACGTCAATCCGTATGTCGCCGGCAATCCACTGCCGAGCTGCCCGCTGTACGCCCTGACCGGCCTGTACTGCCCGGGCTGTGGCAGCACGCGCTGCCTGTATTCCCTGGTCCACTTCGACCTGCCCGGCGCGATGGCGATGAACCCGCTGCTGGTCATCAGCCTGCCGTTCCTGTTGCTGATGCTGCTGAACATCGCCGGCATCCGCCCACGCGTGCTCGACCCGCTGATGCGGGTGCTGGCCAATCCTGTGTTCTGGCTCTGGGTGCTGCCCGGGTATGCGCTGCTGCGCAACCTGCCGTGGGCACCGTTCACTGCACTGGCACCGATCTAGGTTTCCAGCCAACGACGCAGCCCCTCGTGGTGGGCGGCGTTTGAAGGCAGAAGCCTTGGGGTTGGCCGGGCGGGATGGGTTTGCGGGGGACGCCGTGAATCCGTCCGTGGAGGCTTGGCCGCGGCATCCATGCCGCGGACACCCCCGCAAACCCATCCCGCCCGGCCACGGACAGTTTCCGTGCGCGTCCACCACGGAAAAGAAAGAAAAGATCAAAAGCAGAAGCGGATCGCTTCGCTACGCTCGCTCGGAGCCAAGCATGGCTCGGCTCTGGAGAACGTCCGTGCGCGGAAAACGGTCGAAGGCGGGGTGGGTTGGATGGCGGGGGTGTGAGCCGCATGGGCCCGAGGCATGCCTCGGGCGGGTTGGGCAGGACGCCCAACCCGGGTCTTGCCGTGTGCGCAGGACAGCGCACACGAGCAAGCGGCGACCAAGCCTCCATGGATGGATTCACGGCGTCCCCCGCCATCCGACCCACCCCGCCAACCCGCAGCAATCCAGCTGTTGCTGTTGCTCTGTTGCCTCTGCAGGTGCAGGGCTGCAAGCCCTGCCAAAACACCTACGTCACCCAGCCTGCAATCACCAGCAGGGCGAGGATCGCCAGCCACAGCAGCAGCATCCGCCACACCAGGCTCATCGCATCACGCAGGTCCGGCAACCGCTGCCACACCGGCAACAGCCCCGCCTCGGTGTAGTCGTGCGCATCCTCGCGCAGCTCGGCGTTGACGCTGGCCCGCGCCACCGCGCCAAGGAACCCGATGTTGCCGGCCAGGCGCTCGCCATGGGCCTGGCGCCAGGCCTTCCACGCCGTATCGAAATTGCCCACCAGCGCCATCGAGAATGCCATCAGCTGCGCCACCGGCCACTCGATCCAGCCCAGCAGGCGCTGCGCCAGCGCCAGCGGCTCGACCGGCACGCGTGCGCGCATCGGGCTTTCCGCCATCAGCGCCAGCAACCGGTAACCGAGCGCGCCAGCCGGGCCCAGCAACAGGAACCAGAACAGCACCGCGAACCAGCGCCGCAGTGCGTTGAGCACCGTCGCCTCGACCAGCGACGGAATGTCCTCGCGCAGGCTGCCGCCGGCCGACTGCAGGTTGCGCACTGCAGCCTGCCGCGTCGCCGCATCATCGGCATCGATGATGGCCTCGATATCGCGGTCCAGGTCACGCGGGCCCCAGCACCAGGCCAGCACCGCCACGCCCAGCAGCAGCGACGGCAGGCCGAACAGCACCCCGCGCAACAGCCACGCCAGCAGCGCCATCAGCAACAGCGGCGGCAGCAGGGCCAAGGCAACGCCGGCCGGTCCCTGCCAAGCCTTGCCACCACGCGCATCCAGCCAGCCCAGCCAACGCCGGAAACCGTCGAAACGGCGCAGCGAGGCAGCAGCGGCCGGAGCAACATGGCCCAGGGCCAGTGCCACCAGCACGGCGGCCAGAGTGGTGAACATGGCAGGTCTCCCTACGAAACAGAACGCTCGGCGCCGCTACCTTACCTGTCGCAGCGGCGCCCTCAGCGGTGAACCGGACTGTAACCCGTGCCGTGTTCAGGTGGCGGCAATGCAATCACCCCAGCCGGCCCGCCTCAGCCCTTCTGCTGCCGGTACCAGTGCTCGATCAGGCCGCGCGAAATCGAGATCGGCGGCGACAGGCGGATGCCCTGGCCATCGTCCTCCACATCGCGCGCCAGCGCCGCGCCGACCTCGTCGGCACTGAACCAGCGCGCGTCTTCCAGCTCGCCGTCCACGGTCGGCAGGTCATCCTGCGCCTGCGCCCGGAAGCCGACCATCAGTGCGCCCGGGAACGGCCACGGCTGCGAGCCCAGATACTGGCAAGCGGTCACCCGCACTTTGCTCTCTTCGTGGACTTCGCGTACCACGGTCTGCTCGAAGGTCTCGCCCGGTTCGACGAAGCCGGCCAGCACCGAGTAGCGACGTGGCGCCCAGTTCGACTGGCGGCCGAGCAGCAGGCGGCCCTGGTTTTCAACCGCCACGATCACAGCGGGGTCGACACGCGGATAGTGCTCGGTGGAACACTGCGCGCAACGCCCCACGAAGCCGCCACGGGCGAACGCCACGGCACCACCGCATACCCCGCAGAAACGGGTGCGCGAGTGCCAGTAGGACATGCCACGTGCGTAGCTGAAAGCGGTCGCATCAGCCACCGACCACAGCAGCGCGGCCTGGCGCAGGTCGAGGCGACGTGGTGCGGTGACGGTGACGCTGGCGGCTTCAACCGAGAACCACGCTTGTTCCCCGCGCAGGCCGAGGAAGATCGCGGAGCCGGGACCGCCGCCGATGTCGGCGCCGGTCAGCGCCAGCGGCTGGTCGTCATCGCCGGTGAAGGCGCTGCCGTCCTGATCGAGCACCAGAATGTGCGCGCCCGGCCACAGGCGCGCCAGTGCATCGGCATCTTCGCGCAGGGCATCGGCGCGCTCCAGCGGTTCGCCCACGAAGGCGAAACCGGAAAGCGGCGAAGGAGTATTGGGCATCCTGCAAGCGTGCCGCCAATCGATGCGGGTGGCAAGCCGCGGGCTTTGCCGAAGCCGTCTGTGGGTGTGGAGCTTGTGCTCCACACACCTTGTCGCGCGGGACGCAGGCCCCGCGCCCCGCCTACATGCTGAAACTGCTGCCGCAGCCGCAGGTGGTCTTTGCGTTCGGGTTGCGGATCACGAACTGTGCACCGGTCAGGCTCTCGGTGTAGTCCACCTCGGCGCCCATCAGGTACTGCAGGCTCAACGGGTCGACCAGTAGGGTCACCCCGCTGGTCTGTACCGCCAGATCGTCCTCGGCACGGTTCTCGTCGAACTCGAACCCGTACTGGAAACCCGAACAGCCACCACCTTCGATGTACACGCGCAGGGCCAGGTCGGGGTTGCCCTCTTCCTGGATCAGGGATTTGACCTTGGCGGCCGCCGACTCGGTGAAGTTCAGCGGGCGCTCCAGCGACTGGTAATCGGGCGCGGCGGCCGGGGTGGCGCCGGGCAGGGAGACTAGCGTGCTCATGGTGTCAGCATGGGGGTGCCGACGATGGCTTTCAAGCCATCGCCTCGGCCAGCTTGCGGCGCGCGGCGGTGTCACCCTTGCCGCCATTGGCCTCATCAGCTTCCGGGGCCGGCAGGGCGGCCATCGGGGCGCTGGCATGGATCAGGCGACCGTTCAGCTGGGCGCCCGCATTCATCTCCACCACCTGGTAATGGACGTTGCCGTTGACCCGCGCGCTCGGGGTCAGTTCGACTTTCTCGCTGGCGTGCACGTCGCCGTCCAGGCGGCCACTGATGACCACCACCTGGGCACGGATCTCGCCCTCGATCACGCCATGCTCGGCGACCGTCAGGGTCGCGCCACTGGCGCCTTCGGCGGCGATCACCTTGCCATGGATGCGGCCTTCCACGTACAGGCCACCACTGAATTCCACATCACCGCGGATCACCACCTGGTTGCCGATCAGGGCATCCACCACCAGCTGGCCTTCACGGTTGGATTTGCTGCTTCCGAACATCTGCCTACTCCCCTTTGCTGGCCGGCGCACCGGCCTGTTTCCAGTCGAATACCTGGGTGGTACCCCCCGTACCACTCCCCAATGTCACCCGCACGCGTTGCGGGGTGAAGTCAGCCGGCAGCATCACGCTGCCGGTGAGCTGCTGGAAGTACCGGAACGAGTAATCCTGTCCCGGTACCTTGCTGCGCTGGTGCAGATCATCCCAGCTGATCGTGGCCAGCTTGCCGTTCTTGACGCCTTCCACGGTGAAGCGCATCTGCCCCTGGCTGATGGCGCCGCGGTTGAGGTTCTGGGTCAGCACCGCGGTGTACTGCCAGGTGCCGGCCGCTTCCGGGCTGAACTCGATCGAATGGGTGTTCAGGCCCTTGCGCTGGCTGGTCGAACCCACCAGGCGCTCATAGAAGGCAACGTCGGCACGCAGGCCGGCGATTTCCTCATCGCGCTCGGCCAGCGAGGACTGCACCTCGGTGTTGGCGGCGCGGCTGATGCGGTCGGAGGCTTCCAGCGTGGCCTGCTTCTGGCGCAGTTCGGTCAGCTGCGCCTGCAGCGTCTCGGCACGCTTCTCGGCGGCCTGCAGGCGCTGGCCCTGCGCATCGCGCGGGGTGGCCATCCAGCAGCCGCCGAGCACCGCCAGCACCAGGCTGAGCAGCCAGATGCCGCCGATCACCAGCAGGCGGCGGCGGTCGGCCGGCGGTTGCGGCGCGCCGGGCAGGCGGACCTGCACGCGCATGGGAGGACGGTTGGTCATGGGTGGATTCCGGGGCATCGCGAGGGCGACACCGGTACGGCCCCTGTGGCAAACGACGGGCTAGTGTATGACAGGACGGGTGGGTTTCCTGCGCAGTGGCGAGCCACGGTCTGTGGCGTTCAGGCATGCCATCGTCGATAGTGTGGTCCCCTGCACAGTTCCGTCGCCGGAGCATCGCCATGACCGAAGCCCACCTGTTCGTGATCGGCATCCTGCTGGCCTGGCTGGCCGGCATCCGCGTCTACCTCACCGTGTTCGGTGTCGGCCTGGCCGGCCTGCTCGGCTGGGTCGACCTGCCACCGGCCCTGCAGGCCACTGAATCGTGGTGGGTGCTGGGCACCTCGGCGGCGTTGGCGGTGACCGAATTCTTCGCCGACAAGATTCCCGGCGTCGACTCGGCGTGGGATCTGGTGCAGACCCTGGCACGTGTGCCCGCAGGTGCCTTCCTTGCCGCGGCCACGCTGTCGCCGGATGGGCAGCTGGGCACCGGCGCACTTGCTGCCGGTGCAGGTGTCGCGCTGGCCAGCCACGGCCTGAAGGCAGGCACCCGCGCCCTGCTCAATACCTCGCCCGAGCCTGCCAGCAACTGGGTGGCCTCCGCCGCCGAGGACACCGTGGTGGTCGGTGGCCTGGCCCTGGCCCTGGCACACCCGTGGATCGCGCTGATCGTGGTGCTGGCCTGCAGCCTGGCGGGCGCGCTGCTGGTGTGGCTGGTCTGGCGCACCTTGTGGAAGGGCGTGCGCTGGCTGGCACGCAGTGCGTCGCCAGACAGTCCACGCCAGCCCGGCACCGGTTGATCGCCGGGCTTGTCGCATAATGGACGCGAACACCAGGAGCACCGATGGCCGCAAACGAATCCCCCGCGGGCGCCCGCCCGGGACGCGCTGAAACCCCTCCGGCCGATCATTGGCAACGCTGGACCGCTGAACCGGCGAGCGCCGTCGCCGCAGCGCCGGCAGCGGTTCCGCCGCTGGCCGCCTCCGACGCACCCGCATCGATCGGCAGCGCACCGCCGCCGCTGCCCGGCCCATCCCTGCTGGCCGAGGCCGGCGGCAATGACCCGGCACCGCTGCACTCCGATTCGCCCTACCGCGTGCTGATCGTCGAGGATGATCGCGCCCAGGCACTGTTCGCACAGAGCGTGCTGCATGGCGCCGGCATGCAGGCGATCGTGCACAGCGATGCCGACGGTGCGCTGCAGGCGATCAAGGAACATCGCCCCGACCTGATCCTGATGGACCTGCACCTGCCCGGTCTGGACGGCATGCGCCTGACCGCGCTGATCCGCCAGCAGCCCGGCCTGCAGCTGCTGCCCATCGTGTTCCTCAGCGGCGACCCGGACCCGGAACGCCAGTTCGAGGTGCTCGACAGTGGCGCCGACGACTACCTGAGCAAGCCGATCCGACCGCGCCACCTGATCGCCGCCGTGGCCAACCGCATCCGCCGCGCGCGGGCGCAGGCCGCAACCCTGCCCGGCGTATCCGGCACCCCGGCCACCAGCAATCCGGAAACCGGGCTGCCGACGCGGCATCACGTGCTGCAGCAGCTCAACGCCGCGCTCGCCCACCGCGACCAGGGCGGCGTGCTGTTCGTCGAGATATCCAGCGCACTGGGCCTGCGCGAGCGCTATGGCTATGCCGCCTTCGAGCGCCTGATGGTGCAGGCCGGGCAACGCCTGGCAGAAGCCGGCCACCCGCACCTGCTGGCGCGCCTGAACGACAACAGCTTCCTGCTGCTTGCGCGCAATGTCAGCGAGGACAGCCTGGAAGGCATTGCCGCTGCGCTGCGCGAGCAGTTGTCGGCGCGGGCCTTCGTGATCCGCGATGACGAATCGGTGCATCTGCGGGGCGTGGTCGGCTATGCACCGCTGTCGCCGGGCTTCGACGATGCCAACAGCGCGCTGGAGGCAGTCGAGCGCACCACCCTGCAGGCACGGCTGCTCAGCGCCGGCGTGGCCGGCCACGTGCACCGCGACGTGACCAGCGAGCAGGAACACCTGGCACTGCTGGAAGGCCAGCTTGAGCTGGCCTACCAGCCGATCGTCGCCGTCGCCGGCGGCAACACCGCGCAGTACCAGCTGCTGCTGCGCCTTCGCCAGGCCGACGGTACGCTGCTGGCGGCAGGCCAGGTGATTCCGGCCGCAGAGGCTGCCGGGCGCATCGCCGATCTCGACCAGCAGGTGATGGACCATGCACTGGGCCTTCTCGACCTTTACCGGCACGCGACGCAACCACTGAACCTGTTCGTTTCGCAGTCGCTGCGCACCCTGCAACGCGATGCGTTCGCGGATTGGCTGCTGGAATCGCTGCAGCAGCGCGACCTGCCCGGCAGCGCGCTGGTGATCGACGTCCGCCTGCCCGACGCGCTGATCCATACCGTGCCGCTACAGCAGTTCTGCCAGCGCATGGCCGGCGCCGGCGTGCGCTTCTGCCTGAGCCAGTTCGAACCCGGGGGCGAAGCCGATGCGCTGCTGACCCAGCTGCCGTTGTCGTTCGTGCGCATGGCCGCGCGCTTCTCCAGCAGTCATTCCAATCCGGCCACGCGCGAAGAGCTGCGCCGGGCAATCGAGCGGGCGCACGCCGCCGGGCAGCAGATCATCGGCCAGCAGATCGAAGATCCGCAGGCCGCCGCCGCGATGTGGGTGGGCGGTGTCGACTACATCCAGGGCAACATGGTGCAGTCGGCCGGCAGCGATCTGAACTTCGACTTCCACAACGCGGTGCTCTGACGTGCCGATGTGGGTCGCGCTGCTGGTTGCCCTTGCTGCGGCCTCCATCACCGCGCTGCTGTTGGGCCTGCGGCTGCGCGCGCGCAACCGGGCACTGGCCCAGCTGCAACGCGAGCGCAGCCTGCTGGCCGCCGAACGTGACCAGCTGCGCCGCACCACCGAACGACAGGGGCAGCTGGAACAGCAGCTGCTGCAGGCCAAGCAGGCCGCCGAGGCGGCGGTGCTGGCCAAGGGTGAGTTCCTGGCCACGATGAGCCACGAGATCCGTACGCCGCTCAACGGCATCCTGCCGATGCTGGAGCTGATCGCACGCGGCCCGCTGGGCGAGGACCAGCGGCAGATGCTGGCCACCGCCTCGGCCAGCTCGCAGCAGCTGCTGCGCATCGTCGACGACATCCTCGACTACTCGCGACTGGAAGCGCAGGCGCTGGAACTGGAGATCACCAGCTTCAACCTGCGCGACCTGCTCGATGGCGTGGTGCAGCTGATGCAGCGCGCCGCCGACGCCAAGGGCCTGTCGCTGGGGCTGCAGCTGGACCCGTCGGTGCGCCTGCCGGTGCGTGGCGACCCGGTACGCCTGCGCCAGGTGTTGAGCAACCTGCTGGCCAACGCGATCAAGTTCACCGCGCGCGGCCAGGTACAGCTGCGCGTGCAGCGCCTGGGCGAAGGTCCCGCACAGCACCAGCTGCGCTTCGAGATCATCGACACCGGCATCGGCATCGACGAGGCACTGCAGGCGCGCCTGTTCCAGTCCTTCAGCCAGGCCGATGCCTCAACGACCCGCATCTACGGTGGCACCGGCCTGGGCCTGGCGATCTGCAAGCGCATCATCGACCTGATGCACGGACGCATCGGCGTGCAGTCCACGCCCGGCCAGGGCGCCACGTTCTGGTTCGAGATCCCGTTGTTGAAGGTGCCCGGCGACCTGCCCGCCATGGCGCGCACGCCAGACGCGCTGCTGCTGTTCAGTAGCGATGCCATCCTGCAGGCACGCATCGAGCGCATCGCGGCCCATCATGGACTGCTGGTGCACGCCCTGGCGCAGTTCGATGCCGTGGTCGAGCGCCTGCGCGCGGTGCCGAGGCCGGGGCAACCGGCACCGGCGTGGCTGCTGGTCGATGCACGTGCGCGCCGCATCGGTGAAGCGACGCTGCAACAGGCGTTGGCCGAACGTGGCGAAGACGACGGGCTGCAGGTGCTGTGGCTGCAGGACGATGCCCTTCCGCCACGCCCACGCCAGCGGCAGCTACCCTCGCATTTCGACGACGCTGGGCTGCATGCATTGCTGGCTGCACCGGTTGCGCATGCGCGCCCTGCCGCGCTGCTTGCCAACGCCGGACAGGGCCAGCCCACGCCCACGCTGCCGCCACTGCACCTGCGCGTGCTGCTGGTGGAGGACAACACGGTCAACCGCATGGTGGCCGAGCAGCTGCTGCGCGTGTTCCAGTGCGAAGTGCGCAACGCCGCCGATGGCGAGCAGGCGTTGCTTGCCCTGCGCGAAGGCGACGTGGATGTGGTGCTGATGGATTGCCAGATGCCGGTGCTGGACGGCTATGCCGCCACCCGCCGCTGGCGCGCCGAGGAAGTGGAAAACGGGCGCCCGCGCCTGCCGATCATCGCGATGACCGCCAATGCCATGGCCGGTGACCGCGAGCGCTGCCTGCAGGCCGGCATGGACGACTATCTGTCCAAGCCGATTGCACGCGCCACCCTGCATGCGCTGCTGCAGCGCTGGGGCGGCGGCAAAACCGCATCACCTGCACGGCCTTCGATAGAGCCGAGCCATGCCCGGCTGACGGCCGATAGCCGTCGCGCTCCATCAGCCGGGCATGGCTCGGCTCTACAGGACGATGACAGCCGAGTCGGCTCCAAGCCGCAGCCGGTGCTGGACCGCGAGGTGCTGGACGAACTGCATGCAGTGATCGGGGAGAGCGCCATCCAGATCGTCTCGGTGTTCCTGGAGGATGCGCCGGCAATGGTGCAGCAGCTGCAGCAGGCCGCGCAGAACGGCGACGAGCCTCGCCTGCAGGCCGTCGCGCACAGCCTCAAGTCATCCAGCGCGAACGTGGGCGCACTGTCGCTGTCGTCAGTCGCGCAGCGCATCGAGCACGAAGCCCGCAGCGGCAGCCTGCAGCGCCCCGCAGTAGCGGTGGCGCTGCTGGTTGCGGAATTCGCCCGAGCGCGCGTGGCACTGACGGGCTACCTGGCACAGCATCGCGCCGGCCAGGCCGGCTGACTCACTCTTCCAGCTTGCTCAGCAGGTACTTCGGTTCACCGATGCGCTCGATCAGGTCGAGCTGGGTTTCCAGCCAGTCGATGTGCTCTTCTTCCGAATCGAGGATCTTCACGAACAGCTGGCGGCTGACGTAGTCGCCGACCGAATCGGCATACGCCACGGCCTCGCGCAGGGTGACCACGCCATCGCGTTCCAGCGACAGGTCGCACTGCAGGATCTCGGTCGGGTTCTCACCAATGCGCAGCTTGCCCAGCGCCTGGAAGTTCGGCAGGCCTTCGAGGAACAGGATGCGGTCGGCGAGCATGTCGGCATGCTTCATCTCGTCGATCGATTCCTTGTACTCGTGTTCGGCCAGTTCCTTGATGCCCCAGTTCTTCAGCATCTTGGCATGCAGGAAGTACTGGTTGATCGCGGTCAGCTCGTTGTAGAGGACCTTGTTGAGGAATTCGATGACCTTGGTGTCGCCCTTCATGGGGATGCTCCTGCACGCTGAAAACGCAGGCACTTTAACGCCTTGCCTGCAGCCGTGAAGGAACGCGAATCGTGCGCATTGGCCTGTGCGGCCGCACGTGAAGAATGCGAAAGCGCGCCGTCAACGCGCCGCCAAGAGACGATCAGGCGACCTGGGCCAGACCCAATACCGGCAGCGGCAGATCGTGGGTGGCACGCGCCTTGGCCAGCAGATCGCCGGCCATGTCCAGGCAGGAACCGCAGGTAGCGCCACAGCCGGTACGCATGGTCAGTTCGGCCACCGTACTGACGCCATGGCTGGCGGCTTCGCGGATCTGGTGGTCGGTGACTCCGTTGCAGATGCAGACGTACACAGGCGTGAACCGGGCTGGCAGGCCAGAAGCGGCCTGTTGGCTATTCCAATGGAAACGAGAATGGTTGTCAATCAGAGACCTGAACCATTCTCGATACCGTTCAGCCCGTCAGCTGGCCGGGCCATCGCCCGTGGCCTTCTTCGGCCAGTAGCCGCGGGTCCGAGGGCGCTTGCGTGGGCGGTCATGCCCGGCGGTATGGCCAGGCATCCAGGCTTCGGCGGCGCTCTTGGGCATGGCGGTAACCCCCTGCCCGGCCACCCCGCGGGCCAGCGGCGCCAGATGTCGCAACGCACGCGCATAGACGCCACGCTTGAACATCACCACATGCTCCACCGGGTACCAGAAGTCCACCCAGCGCCAGTGGTCGAACTCGGGCGAGTCGGTGTGGTCCAGCTTCACGTGGGATTCGTCGCCGGTCAGGCGCAGCAGGAACCAGACCTGCTTCTGGCCGATGCAGACCTGCCGCTCATTGCGGCGGATGGCCCGCGCCGGCAGCTTGTAGCGCAGCCAGCCGGGCGTCGCCCCGAGCACTTCCACATGCTCGGGCAGCAGGCCGGTCTCTTCCTGCAGTTCACGATACATGGCCTCGACAGGCGTCTCGTCGGTGTTCATGCCACCCTGCGGGAACTGCCAGCCGTCCCGGCGCACGCGTCGTGCCCAGAACACCTGGCCGTCCTGCCGCATCAGCACGATGCCGACGTTCGGTCGATAGCCGTCCGGATCGATCACGATGCGGACTCCTAAGAAAATCTACTGGCCGGGACTATCCCATGCCCTCTGTCGGCCCACAAGCACGACACAAAAGTGTTGACAGGGGCGGTACACATCCGCAGAATAGCGGGCTCACCAAGGCTATGTAGCTCAGCCGGTTAGAGCACAGCACTCATAATGCTGGGGTCGGTGGTTCGAGTCCACCCATAGCCACCACACTGAAAATCAAGTTGTTTTTCAGCGTGAAAAGTGAGAAAATAGTTGCACGTTTTGCCCCGTCGCCAAGCGGTAAGGCACCTGACTCTGACTCAGGCATTCGGTGGTTCGAATCCATCCGGGGCAGCCAAATTAAAAACAAAAGGCCAGATCGAAAGATCTGGCCTTTTGCTTTTAATCTGGTCGCGCATTCCACCTTGTCCCCGCGCCTGTCGGCACACCCCCTTGAACAACAAGGGGACTCTTCCCCAGAGAGAACCCCGGGGGTCGGATCCTTTTCCGCAGGGAAAGGCCCTGACCCCACCCTCCCGGCACGCGAAACCACGGGTAGTGCCGGCCGCTGGCCGGCAACCAGGAAATCCATGACCCCGGAACGACAAAAGCCCGGCCGAAGCCGGGCTTTTGCTTTTCCATCCAGCGGGCTCCCGAAGGAGCCCAACCAGGCGCGGTAAATCAGCGCTTGGAGAACTGGGTGGCGCGACGGGCCTTGTGCAGACCGACCTTCTTACGCTCGACTTCACGGGCGTCACGGGTCATGAAGCCAGCCTTGCGCAGCTCGGACTTCAGGGTTTCGTCATACTCGACCAGAGCACGGGCGATGCCCAGACGGATCGCACCGGCCTGGCCGGTGGTGCCGCCGCCAGCGGCGGTGACCAGGATGTCGAAGCTTTCGGTGTTCTTGGTCAGCTCGAGCGGCTGGCGCACGATCATGCGCGCGGTCTCACGACCGAAGAACTCGTCCAGCGGACGGCCATTGACGGTGATGTTGCCCGAACCCTTGCGCAGGAACACGCGAGCGGTGGAGGACTTGCGGCGGCCAGTGCCGTAGTTTTGAGTGATAGCCATGATTAGATATCCAGAACCTGCGGCTGCTGTGCGGCGTGCGGATGCTCAGTGCCAGCGTAGACCTTGAGCTTGCGGTACATCTGGCGACCCAGCGGGCCCTTCGGCAGCATGCCCTTCACGGCGATCTCGATCACGCGCTCCGGGTGGCGCTCCAGCGCCTGTGCCAGGGATTCGGTCTTCAGGTTGCCGATGTAACCGGTGAAACGGTGATACATCTTGTCCTGCAGCTTCTTGCCGGTGACGGCAATCTTTTCTGCATTGATGACGACCAGGTAGTCGCCGGTATCAACGTGCGGGGTGTAGACCGGCTTGTGCTTGCCACGCAGACGGCGGGCCAGCTCGGTGGCGAGACGGCCCAGGGTCTTGCCCTCGGCGTCGACGAGGTACCAGTCGCGCTGGACGGTCTCGTTCTTGGCAGTGAAAGTGCTCATGAAGAACTCTAGGTTAGGTCGGGCTCATTGCGGCGAAAGGCTCGCCGGAACTCTGCCACGCGTTGTGAAAAGGTGAAGCGTAAGAGGCGGGATTGTACTCATCCTGCCGCGGGGGCGCAACCCGTCCCCTGGGCCGGGTTGGCAGGGGCGCGGGGCCGGGCGAGAATCGGGGGGTCTTCCGCCCCACCGCGTACTGCCATGACCGTGCTCCGCCAGACCACTCCGCTGGACCACCTGCTGACCGAGGCGCAGCGCGCCCTGGACACAGTGTTCGGCAATCCGCCGGCGGCCCGCCCCTACCCCGCCACGGACACCGGCGAGCCCGGCATGGACAGCGCCGAGCGGCGCCATGCCGCAGGCCTGATGCGGATCAACCACGTCGGCGAGGTCTGCGCGCAGGGCCTGTACTTCGGCCAGGCCGCCGTGGCGCGCGACCCGGCCACGCGGGAACACCTGCTGGAAGCGGCGCAGGAAGAAACCGACCACCTGGCCTGGTGCGCCACCCGGCTGGCCGAACTGGACAGCCGTCCGAGCCTGTTCAACCCGCTCTGGTACGCCGGCAGCTACACCATCGGCACCCTGGCCGGGCTGCGCGGCGACGGCTGGAACCTGGGCTTCGTGGTCGAGACCGAGCGCCAGGTGGAGGCCCACCTGGACGAGCACCTGGTCGACCTGCCGGCCGGCGACCTGCGCAGCCGCGCGGTCATCGCGGTGATGAAGGACGACGAGGCCCGCCATGCGGACCACGCCGAGCAGGCCGGCGCTCGCCGCCTGCCGTTCCCGATCCCGGGCGTGATGGCACTGGCCTCCAGGGTGATGAAGACCATCGCCTACCGCATTTGAAGGGTCGCCCGCACCAACGGTGCGGGCCTACCAGGAGATGCGGGGGGGGGGCGACGGTGGGGCCCGACCGTTGGTCGGGCCATCAATCAGTTCGGCGAGACCAGCTTCAGGCCGATCACACCAGCCACGATCAGGCCCACGCAGGCCAGGCGGGCCGGCGATGCGCTGTCGTTGAACAGGTAGATGCCCAGCACCGCCACGCCCATGGCACCGATACCGGTCCAGATCGCGTAGGCCGTGCCGACCGGGATGCTCTTCATCGCCTGGCTCATCAGGTACAGGCTGATCAGCGCGGATACCACCGTGGCAGCGGTGGGCAGGGGTTTGCTGAAGCCTTCGGAGTACTTCATTCCGAGGGCGAAACCGATCTCGAACAGGCCGGCCAGCAGCAGGTAGATCCAGGGCATGGGTGGGGGCTCCTTACCTTTTTTGAAAAAAAAACGAAACGGCCCGGTGTTTTCACACCGGGCCGTGGGTCGGTACATCACCGTGGAACTGTAACGCGTGCGGGGGCACTGGTTCCACGGGGCGGGTCGTCCCGCCTGGGTGGCGATGCCTGCGGGCATCGCACATGGTGCTTACTCGGACAGGTTGCGGCCGTGGAACAGCTCTTCGATCTCGCGCTTGAGCAGCGCTTCGATCTTCATGCGTTCCTTGAACGACAGGTTCTTGGCCTTTTCCTCGAACAGGTACTGGTCCAGGTCGAAGTCCTTCAGGTGCATCTTCGTGTGGAAGATGTTTTCCTGGTAGACGTTGACGTCGAACATCTCGTAACGCGACTTGATGTTCTTGGCCAGGAAGTTCTGGATCGAGTTGATCTTGTGGTCGATGAAGTGCTTCTTGCCCTTCACATCGCGGGTGAAGCCACGGACGCGGTAGTCCATGATCACGATGTCCGACTCAAGGCTCTCGATCAGGTAGTTCAGCGCCTTCAGCGGGGAAATGACGCCACAGGTGGCCACGTCGATGTCCGCGCGGAACGTCGCGATACCTTCCTGCGGATGGGTTTCCGGGTAGGTGTGGACAGTGATGTGGCTCTTGTCCATGTGCGCGACCACGGCGTCGGAGATCAGCTCCTTGCCGGCCAGCTTCTTGTCGATCACCGGCTCTTCGGAGATCAGGATGGTCACCGAGGCACCCTGCGGGTCGTAGTCCTGGCGGGCCACGTTCAGGATGTTGGCGCCGATGATCTCGGCGACATCGGTCAAGATTTGAGTCAGCCTGTCGGCGTTGTACTCTTCATCGATGTATTCAATGTAACGCTGACGCTCCTCTTCGGTGCGCGCGTAACACACGTCATAGATGTTGAAGCTCAGCGCCTTGGTGAGGTTGTTGAAACCCTGCAGCCTCAGGCGAGGCAACGGCTTGACCACGGCGGTCGATTCCTGTGTAAGAAGGGAAAGGGGGAATTATGGGGCAAACTGCCCCCGGGGGGAACGTGAAGACGCAAGAGTTCTGGCACACTGTTTGCCCTTAACAATTGCGCTGGTTAAGCTCCGCTATCGACCCCGTGAATCCGTTCATGCGCAGAGGGAGCGCCCCTATCGTGTCAACCGTGCGCCTAGCTAGCAGTCCACTGGCCTTGGATATCGCCACCATCGATCGTTTCCTGGCGCACAGCCACCGGCGGCGATATCCCACCCGTACCGACGTCTTCCGACCCGGTGACCCGGCGGGAACCCTGTATTACGTTGTCAGCGGCTCGGTTTCAATCATGGCCGAGGAAGATGACGATCGAGAGCTTGTGCTGGGCTACTTCGGTGCCGGCGAGTTCGTTGGCGAAATGGGCCTGTTCGTCGAATCGGACCGCCGCGAGGTGATCCTGCGGACCCGTACCGCCTGCGAACTGGCCGAAATCAGCTACGAGCGCCTGCACCAGCTGTTCCTCGGCCCGCTGTCGGCCGACGCCCCGCGCCTGCTGTATGCGCTGGGCCAGCAGATCTCCAAGCGCCTGCTCGATACCAGCCGCAAGGCCAGTCGCCTGGCATTCCTGGATGTTACCGATCGGATCGTGCGCACACTGCACGATCTGGCGCAGGAACCAGAAGCGATGAGCCATCCGCAGGGCAGCCAGCTGCGCGTGTCACGCCAGGAACTGGCGCGCCTGGTCGGCTGCTCGCGCGAAATGGCCGGCCGCGTGCTGAAGAAGCTGCAGACCGACGGCCTGCTGCATGCCCGCGGCAAGACCGTGGTGCTGTACGGCACCCGTTGACCGTTGAGCACCCGGTGGGTGCGGACCTTGGTCCGCACTCCTTCGCGCGCTAGGCTCGGTGCATGGAACTGAGCAGCGAATTCTGGTGGTTCATCCTCATCGGCCTTGGCGCGCAGCTGGTTGACGGCGCACTGGGCATGGCCTTCGGCCTGGTGTCCTCGTCGGTGATGCTGAGCATGGGCCTGCCACCGGCGCAGGTCAGCGCCAGCATCCACACCGCTGAAGTGTTCACCACCGGCGCCTCGGGCGTGTCGCACCTCGCCGCCGGGAATGTCGATAAACGCCTGTTCCTGCGGCTGGCCCTGCCCGGTGCGGTGGGCGGCGCCCTGGGCGCGTACGTGCTCACCCAGATCCCCGGCGACATCATCCGCCCCCTCATCTACCTGTACCTGCTGGTGCTGGCGATCATCATCCTGGCGCGCGCCGCGGGGCGCTGGATGCCCAAGGGCGAGATCCGCCGGGTACCGGTGCTGGGCTTCTTCGCGGGCCTGCTCGACGCCAGCGGCGGTGGCGGCTGGGGACCGATCGCCACGTCCACCCTGCTCGCCCGTGGCGGCCAGGCGCGCACCACCATCGGTACGGTCAACGCGGCGGAGTTCGTGGTCACGTTGACCGTGTCAGCGACCTTCCTGTTGTCGATGGGCGTGCAGCACCTGCAGATCGTCGCCGGCCTGCTGATCGGCGGCATGATGGCCGCGCCGGTGGCGGCGATCCTGGTCAAGCGGGTGAAGGAGCGCTGGGTGCTGGTGGCCGTTGGCGTGCTGGTGCTGGGGATCAGCCTGTTCCAGATCGGCCATGCGGTGTACGGGTACCTGGGGCATTGAGCGTTTGCCGGCCAGCGGCCGGCACTACCGGGACGGAGGAGGGTAGTGCCGGCCGCTGGCCGGCAGATCCGTCATCGTGCGATGGGGTCAGGCCCCGGACGGGATCCGGCCCCGGGCTACGCCTTGTCGCCGCCGCGGTCCACGCAGCCCCAGTTGAGGATGCGGGTGCCGGCCGGCAGCACGCGGCGGAAGAAGTCCACCCTGGATCGCTTCGGGTTCACCACCACCGGCGCCTTGGCGGCCAGCAGCAACGGCAGGTCGGCGGTGCTGTCGGAGTAGGCGATGTCGATATTGCCGTAGCCGCGCTCGCGCAGCATGCGCATCTTTTCTTCGTTGTGGCAGTGGCGGGTCGGGCCGACGCCGCCCAGTCGCGGGCCGACCTCGGTGCCGATCACCGGCACGTCCTGGTGGGCAACGAACGCCAGGATGGCGCGGGCCAGTTCCGGCGGCGCGCCGGTGGCGACCACTACACGGTCGCCCTTGGCGCGGTGCGCGGCGAACACCTCCAGCGCCTGCGGCAGCAGCTTGGCGCGCATCTGCGCCTCGTTGCGCAGCACGTAGGCATCGATCACCTTGTTGAAATCGCGCGCACGGTGCAGGCCGAAGCTGCCGATCCACACGTAGACCGAAATACCCGTCCGGCGGGTCGGCAGCATCGCCACCAACGGCCCGGCGATCGGCGTGACCAGCAGCGCGGCCAGCATGCGCAGCGGGTTGCGCTTGATCAGCGAGGCGAACAGATGGGTGCCCGAATCGCCGTCGTAGAGGGTGTGGTCGAAATCGAAGACCACCAGCGGCGCATCGTCGCGCGGCGTCGGATAGTGCGTTGTCATGCCGCGAAGAATAGCTGACGCAGGCCCTCGCCCGGCTCTTCCACGCGCATGAAGGCCTCGCCGACCAGGAATGCATGGATGCCGGCATCGCGCATCAGCGCGACGTCCTGCGGGCCGAGGATGCCACTCTCGGTGACCAGCAGGCGGTCACGCGGCACCGCCTGCTGCATGTCCAGCGTGGTCTGCAGCGACACCTCGAAGGTGCGCAGGTTGCGGTTGTTGATGCCGATCATCGGCGCCGGCACCTGCAGCGCGCGCTCCAGTTCGTCGATGTCATGCACTTCCACCAGCACGTCCATGCCCAGCGACAGCGCCAGCTCGGACAACGTGGCCAGCTGGGTATCGTCCAGCGCGGCGACGATCAGCAGGATGCAGTCGGCGCCCAGCACGCGCGCCTCGTACACCTGGTAGGCGTCGATGACGAAATCCTTGCGCAGCACCGGCAGCGTGCAGGCTTCGCGGGCCTGCTGCAGATAGGCGTCGGCGCCCTGGAAGAAGTCCACGTCGGTCAGCACCGACAGGCAGCTGGCGCCACCGAACTCGTAGCTGACGGCGATGTCGGCCGGGCGGAAATCCGGGCGGATCACGCCCTTGGAGGGGCTGGCCTTCTTCACCTCGGCGATCACCGCCGGGTCGCCATTGGCCACCGCCGCCTGCAGCGCGCGCACGAAGCCACGCACCGGCGGGGCGCTGGCCACGGCGGCCTGCAGCTCCTCGAGCGGGCGCTGGGCGCGGCGCTGGGCCACTTCTTCGGCCTTGCGGGCCAGGATCGTCTGCAGGATGTCGCTCATCGTCTTCGGGTCGGTGCGGGGGGCGGTGAGGACGGCCATTATCGGCCATCGAGAGGGTCAGGCTGAACCGCGCGCTCAGGCAACCAGCGCGCGGGTGGTCTCCACATACTGCTGCAGGCGCTGGCGGGCGCTGCCGTTGGCGATGGCGGCACGGGCGCGGGCCAGGCCATCGCCGATGTCGCTGGCCACACCGGCCACGTACAGGGCGGCACCGGCATTCAGCGCGACGATGTCCAGCGCCGGGCCCGGCTCGTTGTCGAGCACGGCGCGCAGCATCTGGATGGACTGTTCCGGGCCGTCCACGCGCAGGTTGCGGCTGGCCGACATGGCGATGCCGAAGTCCTCCGGGTGGATCTCGTACTCGCGCACCTTGCCGTCGCGCAGTTCGCCGACCAGGGTGCCGGCGCCCAGCGAGATCTCGTCCATGTTGTCACGGCCCCAGACCACCATCGCGCGCTCGGTACCCAGTTCGCGCAGCACGCGCGCCTGGATGCCGACCAGATCGGGATGGAACACGCCCATCAGTACCGACGGCGCACTGGCCGGGTTGGTCAGCGGGCCGAGGATGTTGAAGATGGTGCGCACGCCCATCTCGCGGCGTACCGGCGCGACGACCTTCATCGACGGGTGATGGATCGGCGCGAACATGAAGCCGATGCCGGTCCGGTCGATGGCCGCGGCCACCTGATCAGGCTGCAGCTCGATCACCGCGCCCAGCGCTTCCAGCGCATCGGCACTGCCGGACTTGGACGACACGCTGCGGTTGCCATGCTTGGCCACGCGCGCGCCTGCAGCAGCAGCGACGAACATCGAGCAGGTGGAGATGTTGAAGGTGTGCGAGCCATCGCCACCGGTGCCAACGATGTCAACCAGGTTGGAGGTATCGGCCACCGGCACTGGCCGGGCGAATTCACGCATCACGGTGGCCGCCGCGGCGATTTCGTCCACGGTCTCCTTCTTCACGCGCAGCCCGGTGAGGATGGCGGCGGTCATCATCGGCGAGACATCGCCGCGCATGATCTGCCGCATCAGGTCGACCATTTCGTCGAAGAAGATTTCGCGGTGTTCGATGGTGCGATGCAGGGCTTCCTGGGGGGAGAAGCTCATGGGAATGCTCCTTGGATCAGGCCGCCGGGCGCTGCAGGAAATTGCGCAGCAGGGCGTGGCCGTGTTCGGTGAGGATGGACTCGGGGTGGAACTGCACGCCTTCCACCGGGAACTGGCGGTGGCGCAGACCCATGATCTCTTCGATCGAGCCGTCGTCGTTCTCGGTCCAGGCAGTCACTTCCAGGCAGTCCGGCAGACTGTTCTTGTCCACCACCAGCGAGTGGTAGCGGGTGGCCTGGTAGCGGTCCGGCAGGCCAGCGAACACGCCCTTGCCTTCATGGCGGATCGGCGAGGTCTTGCCGTGCATGATGTTGCCGGCACGGATGACCGTGCCGCCGTAGACCTGGCCGATGCCCTGGTGGCCCAGGCACACGCCGAGGATCGGCGTGGTCGGGCCCAGGCGCTCGATCAGTTCCAGCGACACGCCCGCTTCGTTGGGCGTGCACGGGCCGGGCGAGATGACGATGCGCTCCGGCTTCTGCGCGGCGATCTCGTCCACGCTCATCGCATCGTTGCGCACCACATTCACCTCGGCGCCCAGTGTCTGCAGGTACTGCACGAGGTTGTAGGTGAAGCTGTCGTAGTTGTCGATCATCCACAACATGGTCAGGTTCCGTCGCTTATCAGGAAAATGGCGTACACGTTTTCGGTGTAGGTGATGGGGCCGGCTTCCACCGACTCGCGCAGGCGCGAGCCCGTGGTCTCGATGCTGTTCATCGGTGCCTCGGGCGCGGGCGGCGAGGGCGGCGTCACCAGATCCCCACTGCTGGGCCAATTGCCCGCCTGCACGCCATAGGCGAAGTTCGGCGCCACATCGGAGATGCTGTACAGCCCGCGCAGCTGGGTGCCGTAGGCCTTGGCCAGGCCCTGCGCAGACTCGCGGGTCTGGGCCGCCGCCTCGCCCTTGAGTTCGCGGCGCAGCGCCACTTCGCCCGAGTAGGTCGGGGCCACGCTGCTGACCTGCAGGTTCTCGTTGGCCTTCAGCGCCCCCAGCACGTCCTGCATCTGCTGGACGCTGGCGAAGCTGGCGCGCAGTTGGCGTGACACGCGGGTGCCGATGAAAACCTGCCGGTTCTGCTCATAGCGCGTGGCAGGACCAATCCGCAGGTTGTCCGCGCGCACGCTGCCTTCCACCGCCTTGTGCTGCTTGAACAGTGCCAGCACGCGGGCAACGTTGTCCTGCACGCGGCGGCGCGCGGCGTCGGCGTCCATGTCGGTCTCTTCGATGTTCAACTGCAGGCCGAACCGGTCCGGCATCACCACGCGACGCGCCTCGCCCTTCACCAGCAGGTGCGGCTGCGAGGGAATGGTATTGGCCTGCGCCCACGCAGACGGGGCCATCGTGGCCAGCAGTGACGACCACAGCAATGCGCTCAGCAGCTTCATGCGGTACTCCTTGTCTTCAACGGGAACAGCGGAACGACCACGGCGCGGCGCCGTGGCGAGGCAGGCTTACAGGCCCTTGGCAGCCTGGGCAACGGCGCGGAACAGCGCGCGGCCCTTGTTCATCGTCTCGTCCCATTCCTTGTCCGGGTCCGAGTCGTAGACGATGCCGGCGCCGGCCTGCACGTACAGGCGGCCGTCCTTGATCACCGCGGTGCGGATCGCGATCGCGGTATCGGCATCGCCGTGCCAGCCGATGTAGCCGATGCTGCCTGCGTAGACATTGCGCTTGATCGGTTCCAGCTCGCGGATCACTTCCAGCGCGCGGATCTTCGGCGCGCCGCTGACGGTGCCTGCCGGGAAGGTGGCACGCAGCACGTCGGCGTAGCTCAGGCCCGGCTGCAGCTGCCCGGTCACTTCGCTGACGATGTGCATGACGTGGCTGTAGCGCTCGATCACGAACTGCTCGCCCACTTCCACGGTGCCCGCCCTGGACACACGACCGGCATCGTTGCGGCCGAGGTCGATCAGCATCAGGTGCTCGGCGCGTTCCTTCGGGTCGGCCAGCAGCTCGGCTTCCAGCGCCAGGTCCTGCTCGGGCGTGGCGCCACGCGGGCGGGTACCGGCGATCGGGCGCACGGTGACTTCGCCATCCTGCAGGCGCACCAGGATTTCCGGCGAGGAGCCGACCACCTGCAGGTCGCCGACATCCAGGAAATACATGTACGGCGACGGATTCAGTGCACGCAGCGCGCGGTACACATCCACCGGCCGCGCCTTGAACGGCACGCTCAGGCGCTGGCTCAGCACCACCTGGAAGATGTCACCGGCGCGGATGTATTCCTTGCTGCGCTGGACCGCATCGACGAACCCTTCGCGGGTGAACCCGGAAACGAAATCGGATTCGTCCAGCACATCGCTGTTGAGCGGTGCGGGATAACCGGCGCCCGGTGCACGCAGCTTGGCAGTCAGCGCATCCAGGCGCGCCTGGGCCTGCTCGAAGGCGCCCTCGACCCGGGGGTCGGCGTGCACGATCAGGTACAGGCGGCCCTTGAGGTTGTCGAACACGGCCAGCTCGTTGGAGTCCAGCAGCAGGATGTCCGGCGTGCCCAGCTCATCGCGGCCGGCCGGCGGGGCCAGGCGTGGTTCGATGTAGCCGATGCACTCGAAGCCGAACCAGCCGACCAGGCCACCGGTGAAGCCCGGCAGGCCTTCCAGCTTCGGCACCGAGTGGGCGCTGCGCAGCGCCTCGACTTCGGCGAACGGGTCGGCCACCTCGCGGGTGTCCACCACCTGGCCGTCTTCGCGCACGGTCAGCGTGTGGCCGTGGAAGGCGTACACGCGGCGCGCCGGCAGGCCGATGATCGAGTAACGACCAAAGCGCTCGCCGCCTTCGACGGACTCAAACAGGTAGGTATTGGGGCCGTCCGCGAGCTTCAGATAGACCGAAAGCGGCGTGTCCAGGTCGGACAGCACTTCGCGGACGACGGGAATATGGGTGTGGCCTTCAGCGGCCTGCTGCTGAAACTGAGCGTGCGAGTTCAAGACGACTTTCCTTCCGGGACACAGCGTTATGGGGGCGGACGACGGCAACGGGCCACCATCGCCACCAACGGCGTGCGGAAGAAAGGGTATGCGGGGTCGTCAGGCTGGACACCCCTTGACTGTATCGCAGCTTGGACGGCAGGGGAACCCTGGAAAACTGAACCACGGGACGGGCGGGGCCAGCCACGGGAACCGACGACGCGGACCGGTAGAGTCGACTGTTGGTCGACTTGCGCGCGTAGCGCGGGGTTTTACGCCGTCGGAACGAAGAGCAGTCGACTAACAGTCGACTCTACCTCCCTACCCACCCAGCAACGGGCAGCCAGCCGGAAGATGCATCCGCACCCTGCCCGGCACGCACTCGATGCGGAACTGGCGGGCCTGTACCGGCTCGCCATCCAGATTGAGGGTCAGCGGGCGCTCGGATGCGATCTCCAGCCACGGCAGCCGCGCACGCGTGGCCAGCTGTTCCAGCGCAGCCTGGGTGCCGGACTTCAGCATCTGGCCGAGGGTGGCGGTGACCTCCCCTTCCAGCTCCGGAAGCACCGTCACATCCAGCAACCCATCATCGATCAGTGCCTGCGGGCACAACTGCTGGCCACCACCGGCCTGGCGACCATTGCCGATGCCGAGCGCAATGAAGTCGCCTTCCCACGCGAAGTCCGGACCGGACAACCGTGCGGTGATCGGCTCGATGCGGCCGAGCTTGGCGATGCCGGTGATCACATAGGCCAGCCCGCCCAGCATCTTCTTCAAGCCCGCATCAGTCTCCACCGTCACCTGCGTGCCGAAGCCACCGCTGGCGAGATTGGCGCACCACCATTGGGTGCCATCGGCGTCCACGCGCAACAGGTCAATGGCATGCGGCGTCGCCTGCCCGATCAAGGCGAAGGCCTCCTTCGGTTCGGTCGGTATGCCGGCCGCAGTCGCGAAATCGTTGGCGGTCCCCATCGGGATCAGCGCCAGCGAGGGCAGCGCATCTGCCAGCTCCTCACGATGCGCCAGTGTCTCGGCCACTGCACTGAGCGTGCCATCGCCACCGGCGGCCACGATCACATCCACGCCATGATCGATCGCCTCGGCGACATAGCGCTCGGCGTCACCGTCCTCCCAGGTCACCCGCACTTCCAGCTGCACGCCCTGTCCGCGCCAATGGCCGACGGCGTCGCGCAACTCATCATTGCCGGCGGATTTGCCGTTGAGGATCAGGCGCCAGCGCGGGGTGGTCATGCAGAGCTTCCAGGGATGCGGTGGCACAGGCTAGCAATGCGCTGTTTGCCTGCGGTGAATGTCACGCAGATGTCATTCAGCTACCGGAGAATGGGAGTCCATAGCAGGGACGACGGATGGAGGCAGGATCAGCCTCCCACGCATGCAGCGAGGCCACGCCAGTGATTGGCGTGGCTTTTTTTTGGGGTGTGCAGGGAGTGCGAACCAAGGTTCGCACCCACCAGGTTGCGGTTCGCTCCCCCCAGGTTGCGGTTCGCTCCCCCCGGGTTGCGGTTTGCACCCACCCGGTTGGTAGATCCACGCCATGCGTGGATGCACTTCGCTTCAACCGTTGGCGAAATCGTGCAGCGCCTGGCCCTGCAGCCGGTACACGGTCCACTCGTCCTGCGGCTTCGCACCGGCAGCGGTGTAGAACTCGATGGCCGGGGTGTTCCAGTCCAGCACCGACCATTCGAAGCGACCGCATCCCTCGGCCACGGCCTGGCGTGCGATGTACTTCAGCAGTGCCTTGCCGGCGCCCACGCCGCGCTTTTCCTGGCTGACGTAGAGGTCTTCCAGGTAGATGCCCTTGCGGCCCAGCCAGGTGGAGTAGTTGTAGAAGTACACCGCATAGCCGATGGCCTCGCCGTCGGCTTCGCAGATCAACGCGCGCGCCGTGGCATCGGCGCCGAACAGGCTCTCGGCGATGCCGATCTCATCGGTCTGTACCGAATGCTCGGCCTTCTCGTAGATGGCCAGTTCGCGGATGAAATGCAGGATCAGGCCAGCATCGGCCACGGTGGCCGGACGGATGTTCAACAGTGCCATGCGCAGATAAAGGGGACGGAGGGAATTAAACGAGATTAATCCCCTCCGTCCCCTTTTTGTCAGCGTGCCGCAGCGACGTTCGCGCGCATCTGCGCGATCACGTCCTGGTAGCTGGTCTTGGCGTTGAAGATGGCCGAGCCGGCGACAAAGGTGTCGGCACCGGCAGCCGCGATCTCGCCGATGTTGTCGGCCTTCACGCCGCCGTCGATCTCCAGGCGGATGTCCTTGCCGCTGGCATCGATCATCTTGCGCACCACCTTCAGCTTGTCCAGCGCCGAGGGGATGAAGGCCTGACCACCAAAGCCCGGGTTGACCGACATCAGCAGCACCAGGTCCAGGTCCTCCAGCACCCAGTCGAGGATGTCCACCGGCGTGGCCGGATTGAGCACGATGCCCGGCTTGCAGCCCAGCGAACGGATCAGCTGGATGGTGCGGTGCACGTGGCGGCTCGCCTCCGGGTGGAAGCTGATGTAGGTGGCACCGGCCTCGGCGAAGTCCGGGATGATGCGGTCCACCGGCTCGACCATCAGGTGCACGTCGATCGGCGCGGTCACGCCGTGCTTGCGCAGCGCCTGGCAGACCATCGGGCCGATGGTCAGGTTCGGCACGTAGTGGTTGTCCATCACGTCGAAGTGGACCCAGTCCGCGCCAGCGGCGAGGACGTTGTCGACTTCCTCGCCGAGGCGGGCGAAGTTGGCGGACAGGATGGAGGGGGCGATGAGGCAGTGGGACATGGCCGGGCCTTGCAACGAGGGGAAAGGGGTCAGCGCTTGCGCAGGGTCTTGATGCGGTCGTAGGCGGCGTTGATGCGCCGCGACTTCTGCTCGGCCTGCTGCTGCAGCTCGGGGGCGGCGCCGCCAAGCTTGTCGGGGTGGTACTGCGAGATCAGCTTGCGGTAGGCGCGCTCGACCTCGGCATCGGTGGCCTCGGAGGTCAGCCCCAGCTCCCGGTACGGGTTCTCCTTGTTCAGGCGGAACCAGTCCGAATCAAAGGCATGGCCGATCAGCAGGCCGACCACCGCCCCGAACAGCGGATTGGGCCGGAACAGCAGGGCGCCGGCGATGAATCCGAGCAGTTTTCCGTACCAGCGCATGGCGCTCCGGGGTCGACCGACGAAATGGACGCTCATTTTACGTCACAGCGGGCCCGGACGGCTTTACACTAGGCCGCCCGCTGGTCAGCGGGCCCGCCGGGTCCGTTGGGCAGCAGCCGTATCGACAACGCCCCAGGAGTGCCCGTGCCAACCACGCTGTTGCAATCCGATCTCCCCGGCCTGCCCTTGCGCCATCGCGGCAAGGTGCGTGATGTGTTCGATATCCCGCGCGAGCGGCTGCCAGCCGGAACCCCGCCGGGCGAGTACCTGCTGATGGTGGCCACCGATCGCCTGTCGGCGTTCGACGTGGTCCTGCCCGACCCGATCCCCGGCAAGGGCGAGATGCTCTGCCAGGTCTCCAACTTCTGGTTCGCCAAGACCGCGCACCTGATGCCCAACCACCTGACCGGCATCGACGTGGCCAGCGTGCTGCCCGAAGGCGTGGACCCGGCCCTGTATGCCAAGCGCGCGGTGGTCACCCGCAAGCTGAAGCCGGTGCCGGTGGAAGCGATCGCCCGCGGCTACCTGATCGGCAGCGGCTGGAAGGATTACCAGCGCACCGGCAAGGTCAGCGGCATCGACCTGCCCGACGGCCTGCGCCAGGCCGAGCAGCTGCCCGAGCCGATCTTCACCCCGTCGACCAAGGCCGCTGTCGGCGACCATGACGAGAACATCGATTTCGATGCGATGGTGAAGCAGGTCGGTGCGGAACTGGCCGAGCGCGTGCGCGACGCCACCCTGCGCATCTACAAGTTCGCGGCCGATTACGCCCGCGAGCGCGGCATCATCCTGGCCGATACCAAGTTCGAGTTCGGTACCGACGCCGATGGCCGCCTGTACATCATGGACGAGATGCTGACGCCGGATTCCTCGCGTTACTGGCCGGCCGACGAGTACGAAGTGGGCACCAGCCCGCCGAGCTACGACAAGCAGTTCGTGCGCGATTACCTGGAGACGCTGGACTGGGGCAAGACCGCCCCGGGCCCGACCATCCCGGTCGAGATCATCGAGCGCACCCGCGCCAAGTATGCCGGGGCACTGCAGCGCCTGGCCGGGATCAGCGTCGACTGATGCGCCTGCGCCCCCGGCCGGAAAGGCGGGGGGCGCTCTGAAGGGTAGTGCCGGCCGCTGGCCGGCAACCTCATGAACTCGGCTATGCTCTGGAGTGCCGGCCAGCGGCCGGCACTACCGTTGTCCGAGGAAGCAACGCAGCATGCAGACATCCACCGAGCTTGCGCGGCCGATCGACCGCTATTTCGCCAGCTACTCCGACGACCACCGCAATGTGATCAACCAGCGCATCCACGTGGTGGCGGTCCCGGCGATCCTGTGGTCGGTGGTGGCCCTGCTCTGGTGCCTGCCGCCGCTGATCACCTGGTTCCAGTACGGCATCTGGTCGGCGTTCGCGATGTTCAGCGCCTGGTGCTTCTACAACAAACTGTCGCGCCCGCTGGGCATCGGCATGCTCATCCAGTTCTTCGTGTTCGGCTGCCTGTGCCGCCTGCTGGAGGCCGAAATCGGCCTGCACAACCTGTTCTGGCTGGCGGTGGGCGTGTTCGTGGTGGCCTGGATCGCGCAGTTCATCGGCCACAAGTTCGAGGGCCGCAAGCCCAGCTTCCTGACCGACCTGACCTACCTGCTGATCGGCCCGGCCTGGGTGATGGCCAAGTTCTACCGCAAGCTCGACTGGCGCTACTGACCTGCCCAGGGTCGACGGCGCCCCTCGTTTCCTGAACGGGCAGATTCCATCACCCGCACTCCACGACGGCCCTGCCAGCCTGCGCCGGTGATCCGCTCCCCACTTCCCGCCCGTCGACGGCAGCCCCTGTGCGACAGGGCCTGCGGTCTCCCTGCGTGGGCGTAGGGCGTCCCCCGAGGGCAACCGGGGAGGGACTGCAGGAACGCGATGTTGCGTCGCAGAAAATATGAATCAGCGGACGTTACATGCAATTGATCGCTGTTCGATGGGTTTCAGCGACATTTCGCAGCCTGTTATCCTCCCTGACCTGCTCGTGAATCATGGATTCCCTGCATGCTCCCCAGCCTGCCCCTGCTGCTGGCCCTGCCGTTCCTGATGGCAGCGGCTGTTGCGGCCTTCCCCCGTAGTTCGCGCTCGACTGCTGCCTGGCTGGCGGCGCTGGCGCCGTTGGGCGGACTGGCCATCCTCGGCTGGCTGACCCCGTCCGTACTCGACGGCCAGGTGGTGCGGACGATGGTCCCTTGGCTGCCGCAGATCGGCCTGGACTTCACCCTGCGCCTGGACGGGCTGGCGTGGATGTTCGCCGGGCTGGTGCTGGGCATCGGCGCGCTGGTGGTGCTGTACGCGCGCTACTACCTGAGCCAGCAGGACAACGCGCACCGCTTCTACTGCTACCTGCTGCTGTTCATGGGCGCCATGCTGGGCATGGTGCTGTCGGGCAACCTGCTGTTGCTGATGATCTTCTGGGAAATGACCAGCATCAGCTCGTTCCTGCTGATCGGTTTCTGGTCACATCGCCAGGACGCGCGCGAGGGCGCGCGGATGGCGCTGGTGATCACCGGCGGCGGCGGCCTTGCGCTGCTCGGTGGCGTACTGCTGATCGGGCGCATCGTCGGCAGCTTCGACCTGGACGTGGTGCTGGCCGCCGGCGAGCAGATCCGCGCCAGCGCGCTGTACCCGTACGCGCTGTTCCTGGTGCTGGCGGGCATCTTCACCAAGAGCGCGCAGTTCCCGTTCCATTTCTGGCTGCCGCACGCGATGGCCGCGCCCACTCCGGTCTCTGCCTACCTGCACTCGGCCACCATGGTGAAGGCCGGTGTGTTCCTGCTGGCGCGCCTGCATCCAGCGCTGGCCGGCAGCGACCTGTTCTTCTACACGGTCAGCGGCATCGGTGCGATCACGCTGTTGATCGGCGCCTGGAACGCGATCTTCCAGCACGATCTGAAAGGCCTGCTGGCTTATTCGACCATTTCCCATCTGGGCCTGATCACCCTGCTGTTCGGCCTGTCCACGCCGATGGCGGTGGTGGCCGGTGTATTCCACATCCTCAACCACGCCACCTTCAAGGCCTCGCTGTTCATGGCCGCCGGCATCATCGACCATGAGACCGGCACCCGCGACATGCGCAAGCTGGGCGGCCTGCGCAGGCTGATGCCGTTCACCAGCGCGCTGGCGATCATCGCCTCGCTGGCGATGGCCGGCATCCCGCTGCTCAACGGCTTCCTGTCCAAGGAAATGCTGTTTGCCGAGGCGATCACGGCCGGAGGCCCGGGAATCATGCGCACGGCGGTGTCGATCGCCGCATTGCTGGCTGGCGTGTTCGGGGTGGCCTACAGCCTGCGCTTCGTGCACGACACCTTCTTTGGCCCCGGCCCGCACGACCTGGATCGCGTGCCGCATGAGCCGCCGCGCTGGATGAAGGTACCGGTGGAACTGCTGGTGGTGATCTGCGTGGCAGTTGGCATCGCCCCGGCACTGACCGTGGCACCGGTGCTGCATGCCGCTGCGGCGTCGATCCTCGGCAGCGCCATGCCCGAGTACAGCCTGGCGGTATGGCACGGCTTCAACCTGCCGCTGGCGATGAGCGCGATCGGCGTGATCGGCGGCGTGGCGCTGTACTTCGGCCTGCGCAAGCTGATCAACCTGCATGCCGTGACCAACGTCAGCACTGGCCGCAATGTGTTCCATGCACAGCTGGATGCCGTGTCCGCACTGGCCATGCGCCTGACCAACGGCATCGCCAACGGCAGCCTGCAGCGCATGCTGCTGGGCCTGGTGCTGGTGGCGATCGCAGTTGCCGCCGCGCCATTCGTGGCAGATCCGGCGTCGCCAAACTGGACCGCGCCACAGCCGATGCCGCTGCTGGGCTGGGCGCTGTGGCTGGTGATGATGGCCTGCGCGGTGGCCACCCTGCGCATCTACAAGCAGCGCCTGCTGGCGGTGCTGCTGGTCGGCGGCGTCGGCCTGATGGTGGCGCTGACCTTCGTGTTCCTGTCCGCACCCGACCTGGCCCTGACCCAGCTGCTCGTGGAGATGGTGACCCTGGTGCTGATGCTGCTGGGCATGAACTACCTGCCCGCGCAGTCCGGGCCGGAACGCCCGCGCTGGCGCAAGCGCCGCGATGCGGTGATCGCGATCATCGCCGGCGCCGGCCTGGGTGCGCTGGCCTATTCGGCGATGACCCTGCCGCCGAACACCATGGCCGGCGAACTGCTCGCCCGTGCGTTGCCCGAGGCCTACGGCCAGAACGTGGTCAACGTGATCCTGGTCGACTTCCGCGGCTTCGATACCTTCGGCGAGATCACCGTGTTCGGCATCGCCGCGCTGGTGGTGCATGCCCTGCTGCGGCGCACGCGGATGGCGCCGGAGCAGATCATGCCCGGCCCGCCGATCAAGCTGCCGGTACCGGCCGACCTGGCGCAGATCATGTTCCCGCTGACGCTGACCGTGTCGATCTTCCTGTTCCTGCGCGGCCACAACGCACCGGGCGGCGGCTTCATCGCCGGCCTGGTGCTGGCGGTGCCGCTGCTGATCCAGTACGTGATCCAGGGCACCGCGTCGGTGGAATCGCGCTTCGGCTTCGACTACATCCGCTGCATCGGCATGGGCCTGCTGATCGCCCTGCTCAGCGGCAGCGCTTCGATGCTGTTCGGCGTACCGTTCCTCACCAGCGGCCACCTCGACCTGCACCTGCCGCTGATCGGCGACGTGCCGCTGGCCAGCGCGATTGGCTTTGACATCGGCGTGTATCTGGTGGTGTTCGGCGGTGCCATGCTGATGCTGTCGATGATGGGCACGATCAAGCCGTCGCGTACCCGCACTGCCCGCAAGGGTGAGATCGACCTGCAACGCCGTTCGGCCCGCACCGGGGAGATGCACTGATGGAACTGGCCCTGGCTACCGCGATCGGCGTGCTGACCGCCATCGGCATCTACCTGCTGCTGCGTGCGCGCAGCTTCGACGTGATCCTCGGCATGACCTTCCTGTCCTACGCCACCAACCTGCTGATCTTCGCCGGTGGCCGCGTGGTGCTGGGCAAGGCGCCGGTGCTGCAGGAGGGCGTGGACAGCCACCTGGGCAACTACACCGACCCGCTGCCGCAGGCACTGGTGCTGACCGCGATCGTGATCGCCTTCGCGATGACCGCAGTGAGCATCGTGCTGGCCATGCGCAGCCGCAGCGACAACCACAGCGACCATGTGGACGCCCACGAGCCCGACGACGACCTGCAGGATGAGAACGCATCGGCGCGCCAGGGCGAGGATCGCGCATGAACCATCTGGTGATCCTGCCGATCCTGATTCCGCTGCTCGGCGCCGCGCTGTCGCTGTTCGTCGAACACCGCCGCTACGGCCCCAGGGTGCAGCGCGCGGTGGCCTGGACCGCACTGTCGGCGCTGGCGCTGGCGGTGGGCCTGCTGTTCGCGTCGACCGCGGGCGGTGATATCAACGTCTACCTGCTGGGCGACTGGCCGTCGCGGCTGGGCATCGCGCTGGTGGCCGACCGGCTGTCGGCATGGATGCTGCTGACCACCCTGCTGCTGGCCATTCCCTGCCTGCTGCACGCCTGCTCGGGTTGGGACCGCCGCGCACCGCACTTCCATGCACTGTTCCAGTTCCAGCTGGTCGGCCTCAACGGCGCGTTCCTGACCGGCGACATCTTCAACCTGTTCGTGTTCTTCGAGGTGATGCTGATCGCCTCCTACGGCCTGCTGCTCAGCGGTGGCCGCGGCCTGCGCATGCGCATCGGCCTGCACTACGTGGTGTTCAACGTCACCGCCTCGACCCTGTTCCTGATCGCGCTGGGCCTGCTGTACGCCACGCTGGGTTCGCTGAACATGGCCGAGCTGTCGCAGCGCATTGCCGCGGTGCCGCCGACGCAGCTGACCCTGGTGAAGGCCACGATGGGCCTGTTGCTGCTGGTGTTCTGCGCCAAGGCCGCGCTGATGCCGCTGTACCTGTGGCTGCCGGAAGCCTATTCGCGCGCGCCGGCCGCAGTGGCGGCGCTGTTCGCGATCATGACCAAGGTCGGCCTGTATTCGGTGCTGCGCATCCAGATGCTGTGGTTCGGCGACGATGCCGGCGCG
Source organism: Stenotrophomonas sp. YJH_SMC_19 (assembly GCF_059367915.1). NCBI lineage: Bacteria > Pseudomonadati > Pseudomonadota > Gammaproteobacteria > Lysobacterales > Lysobacteraceae > Stenotrophomonas > Stenotrophomonas sp. YJH_SMC_19. Next base: position 29,255 of record NZ_JCAFRI010000022.1, on the reverse strand, counting down.
ATGGCCGGCTATGGCCGCGACTGGCTGCTGTGGGCCGGCGTGGCGACGCTGGTGCTGGGCGGGCTCGGCGCCCTGGCCGCGACCCGCCTGCGCGTACTGATTTCCTACCTGGTCATCGTGTCGGCAGCCACGCTGTTCATCGCCTTCTCGGTGGGCACGCCGCAGGTGCTCTCGGCCGGCCTGTACTACCTGCCGCACAGCAGCTTCGTGGCCGCTGCGCTGTTCCTGGTTGCCGACCTGATCCGCCGCCGCCGTGGTGGCGCCAGCGACCGCAAGGAGGTGGTGGCGCCGATGCCGGGCAAGGAAACGCCGGCGGTGCTGTTCCTGATCGGGGCAGTGTCGGTGGCCGGCCTGCCGCCTCTGTCCGGCTTCCTGGCCAAGGCCGCGCTGCTGGCCGGCATGCCGGCGCAGTACACCGGCCCGGTCTGGACCGCCGTGCTGGTCAGCAGCCTGCTGGTGATCATGGGCCTGACCCGCGGCGGCATCCGCCTGTTCTGGCGCGTTCCGCCGGTCGATCCGGAGGCACCGAAGCCGCGCAAGGCTCCCCTGCGCCGGGTAGAACTCTACGCCGCCTGCCTGCTGCTGGCCTACGGCATCGGCATGACCCTGGCTGCGGCACCGTTGATGCGCTACACCGACGCCACCGCCGCACAGCTGCTGCAACCCAGCGAGTACGTGCAGCAACTGCGTGCGACCACGCCGGAGATCCGCCAGCCATGACCGCCCAGCGCTCCCTGTTCCGTCGCCTGATTCCCTCGCCGATGCTCAGCATCATGGTGGTGGCGTTCTGGCTGCTGATGTCCGACAGCTTCACCCTCGGCCAGATCGTGCTGGGGCTGCTGCTGGGCGTGGTGGTGCCGCTGTTCGCCGCGCGCCTGGACCGCGAGTTCGCCCGTATCGGCACCCTGCGGCCACTGCCCAGGCTGGTGTGCGTGACCCTGTGGGACATCCTGATGTCCAACATCCGCGTCGCCCTGCAGGTGCTGGGCCCGGAAAAGAACATCCACCCGGGTTTCATCTGGCTGCCGCTGGACATCGCCAACATCCACGGCATCGCCGCGCTGACCAGCATGATCACCCTGACCCCGGGCACGGTCTCGGCCGCGCTCAGCGACGACCGCAAGTTCCTGCTGGTGCATGTGCTGCACCTGGAGGACCCACAGGACCTGATCGATACGATCAAGCGCCGTTACGAGGCGCCGTTGATGGAGATCTTCCCATGACCGGTTTTGAAGTCATCCAGACCACCCTGGTGGTGTGCATGCACGTGGTCGGCCTGGCCATGCTGCTGGCCACCTGGCGCCTGCTGCGCGGGCCGACCGTGCCCGACCGCATCCTTGCGCTGGATACCCTGTCGGTGACCGCGATCGCCGAGCTGATGCTGTTCGGCATGTACCTCAATTCGCCGATCTACTTCGAGGCGGCGCTGATCATTGCCATGCTCGGCTTTGGCAGCACCGTGGTGCTGAGCAAGTTCGTGCTGCGCCGGGACATCGTCGAATGATCACCGCGATCCAGATCGGCCTGTCGATCCTGCTGCTGTTCGGCTGCTTCTTCATCCTGGTCGGCGCACTGGGCCTGGTGAAGCTGTCGACCTTCTTCAAGCGCCTGCACGCGCCGACCAAGGCCAGCACGCTGGGCGTGGGCTGCGTGCTGGTGTGCTCGGTCTGCTACCACATCTTCCTCGGCCAGGACCCGCAGCCGCGCGAGCTGCTGATCACCGTGTTCCTGTTCATCACCGCACCAATCAGCGCGCACATGATGGCCAAGGCCGCGCTGTCGCTGCTGATGGAGACCCGCCCCACCCTGCCAGGCAACGAACGTGCCGCCGAGGAGCAGCTGCCGCCGCCGGAGCCGGTGCGGGAAGAGGAAGCCACGCAGAACCGGTAGTGCCGGCCGCTGGCCGGCTGCCGCAAGGGCTCCGTCGAAGGCCATGGGGTTGCCGGCCAGCGGCCGGCACTACCTCATGCCGCGCCGACCAGCAGCAGCTCCAGCACGAACCAGCCGACAAACGCGACCAGCAGGATCACACCTTCGCCGCGGCTGATCTTCAGGTCGCCACGCAGCATCGGGTACAGCACCAGCGCGAACGCCAGCAGCGCCGGCAGTTCCAGGCGCACGAACGAGGCCGGCAGCGCCAGCGGCTGCAGCACGGCCATCGCACCGATCACCAGCAGCAGGTTGACCACGCTGGAACCCAGCACGTGGCCCAGCACCATGTCGCCATGCCCGCGACGCGCGGCGGCGATGGCGGTGGCCACCTCCGGCAGTGCGGTACCGATCGCCACCGGCAGCAGGCCGACCAGCAGCGGCGTCCAACCCAGGGCGACGCCAAAGTCGGCGGCGGCGCCCACCACCAGGCGCGCGCCCCAGTACAGCGCCAACGCGGCAATCAGCACGCGCAGCACGTTCAACGGCAGGCTGGTGCGGCTCAGTGCGGACTCGGCGATGGCCACCTGCACCTCGGCGCTCTCGCTACGACCACGGCGCAGCAGCAGCACCTGCACCACGATGAAGCCGGCCAGCAGTATGCCGCCCTCCCAGCGTGCCAGGCCGCCATCAAGCCCGAACAGGATCAGCAGCACACCCGCCGCCAGCAGCGACCACCACAGCACCGTCTGCAGGCGCGCGCGCAGCAGCAGGGGCGCAGCCATGGCCGCCACGGCCAGGGTCACGCCCAGGTTGACGATGCTGCTGCCCACTGCGTTGCCCAGTGCCAGCTCCGGTTGGCCCACCGCCAAGGCGCGCGCGTTGACTGCCAGTTCCGGCAACGAGGTGGTCACCCCGAGCAGCAACAGCCCGGCAGTGAATGGGCTGGCGCCGAAACGCTGGGCCAGGCCGGACACGGCCTTGATGATGGAGTCCCCGCCCAGCGCCAGCAGCAGCAGGCCGAGCAGGAACCAGGCAATGGCAATGGCGATCATCGAGCACTCCCCCAGCGGTCGTGGCGCGATTCTACGCCTGGCCCGTACGCGCGGCTGGGCCGTGGATCAAGGATCAGCCACAGCCTTCCGCATAATCGACCTGCGGGGTCTGTCCGACGCGCCAGGCACCCACCCGGCCATCGGCACCGAGTGCGAAGTCGATCACCGCCCCGCCCTCCTGCGCCGGGCGCACGCGCAGGTGCTGGGCCTTCTCGTCATACTTGTCGGGGCCGACGTCCGCGCGCTCGGGATACAGCACCTGCAGCTCACCCAGGGTCATGCCGACCTTGCCACCGCCCGGTGCGGTGATGGCGGCGCTGCGCACGTCGTAGCGCACCAGCTTGCGGCCCTCGATCATCAGGCGCGGATCTTCGGCATCCTGCGGGCGCAGGAAGTAGCAGCCGTCGTTGCTGTCGTCAGCCGGCAGTGGCTTGCCGGCCGCATCGGTGCCCAGACCCTGCAGCGGCGTGCCGAAGCCGGCACGGACCTCGGCGATGCCGGCACCCAGCTTCGCCCCAGCGAAGCCATCCAGGCGCGCGGGACTGTCCTCGCGACGGTCATTGGCTGGACGGGTGGCCAGGTCGGGATCCGTCGACTGCGCGGGTCCGGTCGCCGAGGCGGTTTCCGCCGGGGTGTCGCTGCCGCTGCCGGCCGCCCCCTGCTTGTCGGGGCCAGCACTGCAGGCGGTGAGCGAAAGGAGCAACAGACCAGCAAGCGGAAGGTGCTTCATCGGTGCGGTTCCCTGGCACAAGGATGGCTGCACGCTAGCCCATCCGGTGTGCAGGCGCTGCATTGTCATCGCGGTTTCATCGCCTTCGTTCAGGCTCGGCGAGCACCGACCTGGCCGTCCCTTCCATGCAACCGCGCAAGACCGATCTCGCCCGAACCGCGCTGCAGGCCCACCGCGCGCCGCTGGACATGCGCCAGCGCCGGCTGCTGATCCTGTGCGACGGCCAGCGTACCGTCGCCGACCTGACCGGTCTGCTCGGCCAGGAAGCACCGGCGATGGTCATCCAGCTGGTACAGGCGGGGTACCTGAGCACCGGCACAGGCGCCACGACCCCAGCACCGTCGACCGCAGCCGCGGTGGCGCCGGTGCCCACGCCGCCGGCAGCCACACCTGCTGCACCCGCGGTCGAACGCCGGCGCTCACTGGTGGCAGCGCGCATCTACGTGCTGGGCATCCTGGAAATGCAGCGGCATCCACAGGCGGCGGTGCTGTTCCGCGACCTGCAGCAGGCGCGTGCGGAGGATGAGGTGCTGCAGCGACTGCAGTCGGCGATGCTGATGCTGCCCGGGCTGGCCTCGGAGGGCTATTGCCAGCGTGTACGCCAGCGCCTGCTGGAAGCGCTGCCGTTGGAGCACTGCGACGCGTTCGCCGAGCCCGCCTGAAGAAAAAGGGGACGGAGGGGATTAAGTCGTTTCAGGCACACGTGTGCTGATTGCGGCTTAATCCCCTCCGTCCCCTTTTTAGGGTCAGCGGAAGTTATTGCGCAGGCCGTTCCAGCACTGCTGGTAATCGCCCTGGCGGTGGCCGGCGGCCAGCGCCTGTGCGGTCGGGCGGATCACTGCGCGGGTCTCGAACATGAAGGCCATCGTGTCCTTGATCACATCGGCCTTGGACAGATCGGCATTGGACGCCTTGTCGAAGGTCGGCGCGTCCGGGCCGTGACCACTCATGCAGTTGTGCAGCGAGGCGCCACCCGGGACGAAGCCTTCGGCCTTGGCATCGTAGGCGCCATGCACCAGGCCCATGAACTCGCTGGCGATGTTGCGGTGGAACCACGGCGGACGGAACGTGTTCTGCGCCACCAGCCAGCGCGGCGGGAAGATCGCAAAGTCCATGTTGCTGGTGCCCGGGGTGTCGCTGGGCGAATGCAGCACCAGGAAGATCGACGGATCCGGGTGGTCGTAGCTGATCGAACCGATGGTGTTGAAGCGACGCAGGTCGTAACGGTACGGCGCGTAGTTGCCGTGCCAGGCCACCACGTCCAGCGGCGAATGGTCGATCGGTGCACGCCACAGGCGACCCTCGAACTTCGCGATCAGCTCGAAATCGCCATCGACGTCCTCGAACGCCGCATGCGGGGTCTCGAAGTCGCGCGGATTGGCCAGGCCGTTGGATCCGATCGGGCCAAGGTCGGGCAGCTTCAGCAGCGCACCGTAGTTCTCGCAGATATAGCCGCGGCTGGGGCCATCGGGCAGTTCAACGCGGAAGCGCACGCCGCGCGGGATCACCGCGATCTGCTGCGGCTCGATCTCGATCACGCCCAGCTCGGTCAGCAGGCGCAGCGCGCCCAGCTGCGGCACGATCAGCAGCTCGCCGTCGGCGTCGTAGAAGTAGCGGCCGACCATGTCGCGGTTGGCAGCGTATAAGTGGATGCCCACGCCGGCATGCGCATCGGGCGAGCCGTTGCCACCCATCGTGTACAGGCCTTCGACAAAATCGGTCGGCAGCTCCGGCAGCGGCAGCGGGCTCCAGCGCAGCTGGTTCGGTGAAGCCGGCTGTGCGCCGAAATCACACTGCAGCTGCGACTGCGCGAACGGGGTGAACTCGCCATGGGTCACCGCCGGGCGGATCCGGTACAGCCAGCTGCGGCGGTTGCTGCCACGCGGCGCGGTGAAGGCGGTGCCGGTCAACTGTTCGGCGTACAGGCCGTGGGCCACCTTCTGCGGTGAGTTCTGCCCGACCGGCAGCGCGCCGGCAACGGCCTCGGTGGCGAATTCGTTGCCGAAGCCGGACTGGTAGCCGCGGGCGGTGATGGCGGGGGACATGGGAACTCCAGAGATTGCCGGCCAGCGGCCGGCACGACCATTCGGACAGGCAATGCCGGCGGGACGCCGACATTGCCTGCAGACCTTACAGCACGCCGCGGCGGATCTGGTCGCGCTCGATGCTCTCGAACAGTGCGGTGAAGTTGCCTTCGCCGAAGCCTTCGTTGCCCTTGCGCTGGATGATCTCGAAGAAGATCGGGCCGATGCAGTTCTGGGTGAAGATCTGCAGCAGCTTGCGCTGGTGGGTTTCCGGATCGGCATCGATCAGGATCTTGTTCTTCGCCAGGCGCGGCACGTCTTCACCGTGGTTCGGCACGCGCTGGTCGATCACGTCGAAGTAGGTCTCCGGCGTATCGAGGAAGTCCACGCCCTGCGCGCGCATCGCTTCGACGGTCTCGTAGATGTTCTCGGTGAAGCAGGCGATGTGCTGGATGCCCTCGCCCTTGTACGCGTCCAGGTACTCGTTGATCTGGCTCTTCGGGTCGGACGATTCGTTCAGCGGGATGCGCACGATGCCATCCGGCGCGGTCATCGCCTTGGACACCAGGCCGGTCTTCAGGCCCTTGATGTCGAAGTAGCGGATCTCGCGGAAGTTGAACAGGCGCTCGTAGTAGTCCGACCACTGCTGCATGTTGCCGAAATACAGGTTGTGGGTCAGGTGGTCGATGAAGGTCAGGCCGAAGCCCACCGGGTGCAGGTCGGCACCGGCGATCGGCTCGTAGTCGCCGTCATAGATGCTGCCAGCGCTGCCGTAGCGATCGACCAGGTACAGCATGCAGTCGCCGATGCCCTTGATGACCGGCGCGCTGACCGCCTTGCTGTCCGGCTTGAAGGCGATGGCTTCGGCGCCGTTGCCCAGCGCGGTCTGGTAGACCTCCTGGCCCGGCTTCTTGAAGCGGATGGCGAAGCCGCAGGCGCACGGACCGTGCTTCTCGGCGAAGTCGGCGGCGAACGAATCGGGGTCCTCATTGACCAGGAAGTTGACGTCGCCCTGGCGATAGACGGTAATCGGACGCTGCTTGTGCTTGAGCACCGCGCTGAAGCCCATCTTCCGGAAGTACTCGTGCAGCTCCTGGCCACGGCCGGCCGGGGCGGCGAATTCGACGAACTCGAAGCCGTCGATGCCCATCGGGTTCTCGAAGGTGGTGACCTGCATGCCGGGGTTGGGATGCGAGGCGGTCGGGACTGCGGTATTCATGGCGTGGCTCCGAATCGGTACCGCATCGGTACAAACCAGGTGCGGGCAGGTAGGGACCCGGCGAGAATGCAGGGTCTGGACCTACCCCTTATAGTTACACTTGAAACCACCAGCAAGGTGCACCGCAACATGAGCCCCGCCGATCCCGTTTCGACCCGCCTGCGTTCCTCGCACGTCCTGCTCGACCTGGAACAGTTCCTGCCGTACCGGCTGAGCGTGCTGTCCAACCGGGTCAGCGGCAACATCGCCAAGCTATACGGCGATCGTTACGGTCTGGCGATTCCCGAATGGCGGGTGATCACCATCCTGGCGCTGTACCCGGGCTCCTCGGCCAGCGAGGTCTCCGACCGCACGGCGATGGACAAGGTGGCGGTCAGCCGCGCCGTGGCCCGCCTGCTGGAGCGCGGCTTCATCAAGCGCGAGACCCACGGCGACGACCGCCGCCGCTCGGTGCTGGCGCTGTCGGCAGCCGGCTTCGAGGTGTACGAGACCATCGCGCCGATGGTGATCGAGATCACCCGCAAGCTGATGTCGGTGCTGAGCGAAGAGGAAGAGCAGGTGCTGGAGAAGCTGATCCTGCGCCTGGCCGGCGAAGGCCTGGAACGGATGGGCGAAGGGGTCTGAAAGAAAAAGGGGACGGAGGGGATTAAGTCGTTTTGGGCCCCAAGTCGCGGGTGCCGACCCCGGCCGGTAGCGGAACAGTGGCTGGGCGATTGTCGTCCGCTCCCTTTGATCTGACGGGACCCGCTCTTTGGCGGACTGCGGACCGACCGCAAACGATGCCATCGGACGCATTCACCTTCCGCAGATCCCGCCCTGAAGTGTCTCAGAGAGCTGATCTGCGCGGCGCGCAACAGGATGCACAGGACCATCAACGCCGAGCTCACTCTGTTGTACTGGCGAATCGGGCGTCGCATCCATGTGGACCAGATGGCTGGGCGACGTGCGCGCTACGGAGAGGTTCTCTTCACCCGGATCGCCAAGGCGCTGTCTGCCGAGTTCGGCACATCCTTCGGTGAGAAGAGCCTGCGCCGGATGGTGCAGTTCTCCATCGCATTTGCAGACGAGCAGATTGTCGTATCGCTGATACGACAATTGAGCTGGACCCATTTCATCGCGCTGATCCCACTGGCGGACCCACTCAAGCGCGACTTCTATGCACAGATGGCCGCCACCGAGGGCTGGAGTGTACGTACGCTGCGCCAGCGCGTCGATTCGATGCTGTATGAGCGCACGGCACTCTCCAGTCAGCCAGAGCAGACCATCGCCGAAGAGTTGGCGGCACTGCGCGGCAACCAGTAGCTGTCTCCAGGGCTGGTACTGCGTGATCCCTACGTACTGGACTTTCTTGGCCTCAAGGACAGCTGGGACGAGCAGGACCTTGAAACCGCGATCCTTCGCGAGATGCAGGGCTTCCTCCTTGAACTTGGCACGGGCTTCAGTTTCGTCGCCCGCCAGAAGCGCATCCAGATCGACGGCGATGACTTCCACCTGGACCTGCTGTTCTACAACCGGCGCCTGCGCAGACTAATTGCCATCGAGTTGAAGATCGGCGAGTTCAAGCCGGCCTACAAGGGACAGATGGAACTCTATCTGCGCTGGCTGGACCGGTACGAACGTGAGGACGGCGAGCAGACGCCGTTGGGCATCATCCTCTGCACAGGGAAGAAGGCGGGCCAGATTGAATTGCTGGAGCTGGACCGCTCAGGCATCCATGTTGCGGAGTACCTGACCTCGCTGCCCTCCCGTGAGGTCCTCAAGCAAAGATTGCAGACTGCCATGGAGCGGGCGCGGCAGCAGCTGCAGACCGCGGGCCCGGCCTCCCGTAGATCTACGCCACGCGCGGATGGCGTTCATGCTTCAACTCAGATGCTTGCGCCGTGCATGGATCCACGGCACCGCGAGCGCCGCGATGGCACCACCGGCGAAGCCGAGCGAGGCCGCAACCGTGGCTGCTTCGACCGCCCCCGGCAGCGCCAGCGCCGCCGCCACGAGCAGCAGCGACGGCAGGCCGACGAAGGTGCCCAGGAAGAAATGCCAACGCGGTGACCAGGTATTGAGCTGCAGCAGGCTGACCGGTTGCCAGGCTTCCGAGGCAGCGTCCTCGGCGATCTTCGCCACCGCCTTGGCCAGGTCCACTTCCGGCAGCGCGCGCCCCTGCCGTGCGGTCGCCAGCAGCTCGGCCACGGCCTCCACCGGCGGGAAACTGGACGGCCACGCGACCGGCGCCGGCACGCCATACGCGGTCAGCACCGGCACGCTCAGCCACGGCGCCACCAGCGGGCGCATGCGACGACGGCCATGCACGCACCAGATCTGTTGCTGCCCATGCGCGGTGACGCTGTACAGCGCCAGTTCGTTGGCCGGCGGGTAGCCGAGCATGGTCACCCGCGCGGCCAGGCTGTCCTGCCCCATCGCGCGCAGGAAGCCGGGGCGGCTGCGCCCTTCCTGCATCCACGCCAGTCCCAACGCACCCACCAGATAGGCCTCGGCCACGTCCTTGCTGCCAGCGGTGGCGCGTTCGTCGCTGGCCAGGTACCAGGCCAGCGATTTCGGTTCGGCGACATCGTCCAGGCCCCAGCGGCTGTCGTCTCCCAGAACGTGGCGCACCGGCAGGCGCGCGGGCGCGGTTTCGCCACGTTCGCCAGGTTGCAGGAACGGCAGCACGCCCTGGATGAAGGTGGACAGCTCGATCGCACGCACGCCGTGCCCCTGCCACTCTGGTGGCAGCAGCCCGGCCAGCTGGCCGTCGGCGGCCAGCGCATCAAGCCGGGACTTCTGCTCGACCAGCTTCTGCACCGCCCCCTTCAGCACCACGTTGTCGGGCAGCGCGATCTGCGGCAGGCGATGGCGCGGCGGTGCCAGGTCGACGGTGGCCTCGCCGGTTCCGGTGTCATCCAGCAGCGCCTCCTGCGGCGGCAAGGTTACGCCCTCGCCTGCTCCACCCTCGGCCAACTCACTGGCGGGTTCGGGCAGTCGTTCGGCGTGGTCGCTGTGCATGGGCGTTCCGGAAGGTTGCATCGACGGGATGTCGACTGAGGTCCTTGCCGGTAACGGCGAGCGCGTTGCGATATTGAGATGCCGATTCCGGGAATGTGACCGCAACCACAGTAGATCCATGCCATGCGTGGATGCACTTCTGTGCCGACCAACGGTCGGCACCCACCCGGGATGGCGGTCAGCGGTCGGCCCACCCCCTGCCGGCCAGCGGCCGGCACTACCCCTATTCCGTTTTGTCAGGTGCCCATTGTTTCAGGAACGCGCTCACCCGTGCCGGCTGGAAGGCTTCGCCCCTGCGCAGTTCGCCGGTGGCCTGCGACACCAGCAGTCCGCCATCGGCATCGAGCACCAGCAGGTGCGGGTAGTCGCGCTCCATCACCGGGAACTGGGCGAAGAAGGCGGTGTTGGGCTGCTCGTCGCTGGCGTTGGCCTTCACCCACACGTAGTGGGCATCGCGGAAGCGACGCAGGTCGCCGTTGCCTTCCACCACATCGTCCAGCGCGCGGCAGCGCTCGCAGGCGGCGTTGCCGACCTCCAGCAGGATGCGCTTCTTGCCCCGCTGGGCTTCCACCTTGGCGGTGGCCAGGTCATCGGCGGGGTTGCGGGCCGGGTCGAACTGCGCACCGAGCCCGGCGATGGCGGCGATGTCTGCCGCCACCGGGGTGTTGCCCGAGGCCACCGGTTCGCTGGGGTCAGCGACCGGTGGCTCGGTGGGTCGGGTATCCAGGGGCTGCGTGGGCTCGGCGGTGGCAGGCGGTTGCGGTTGGGAACAGGCGCCGATCAGCGCCGCACAGACCACCACTGCCGCAGTACCGAGCTTGCTACGCATGCCTTCTACCCTCTCATCATTACTTGACGCCGTGCATCAGCTTGTTGATCAGCGGGGCGATCAGGAACAGCACCACGCCGGAGCCGATCAGGGCCCAGAACCCGAAGGTATACCCCTTCAGGGCCGACTCGACCGTCATGCCGCCTTCACCACTGACCACGCCAGCGAAGATGCCCGACAGGTTGTTGCCGATGCCGGTGGACAGGAACCAGCCGCCCATGCCGAAGCCAACCAGGCGCACCGGGGCCAGCTTGGTCACCATCGACAGGCCGATCGGCGACAGGCACAGCTCACCCACCGACTGGATGACGTAGACCATGAACAGGGTCCAGAACGGGATCTTGCCGTCCACGACCATCTGCGACAGGGCGAACATCAGCAGCGCGAAGGCGGCGCCGTTGAACAGCAGGCCCAGGCCGAACTTGCGCGGGATGGACGGATTGGCGCGGCCCATGGCCACCCAGATCCAGGCGATCACCGGGGCCAGGGTGATGATCGCCACCGAGTTGACCGACTGGAACCACGCGGTCGGGAAGGTCCAGTCACCGAACTGGCGGTTGACGATGTTCTCGGCCAGGAAGGTGAACGAGCTGCCGGCCTGTTCGAAGAACATCCAGAACATCACGTTGAAGGCGAAGATGATCAGCATGGCGATCACGCGGTCGCGCTGCACCTTGCCTTCGCGGATGCCCTCGACCAGCAGCAGGACGGCCAGCGCGGTGAACATCGCACCCAGGATCCAGGCCAGCGCGGTGGCGCCGGTGGCCAGCAGGAAGTACGCGACCGGGATGGCGACCACGGCACCGGCCAGCACCATGATGATGCGGCCGAAACCTTCGGCGCCGGCCGGCGGTGCACCGATGCCCTTCAGGCCGGCACGACCGATGTAGAACCACACCAGCGAGATCAGCATGCCCACGCCCGAGGCGATGAACACGACCTTGTAGGACGGCATCGCATCGGTACCGAACACCTTGCGGGCCAGGTACTCGGTCAGCACCGGGGCGATCATCGCGCCGATGTTGATGCCCATGTAGAAGATGGTGAAGCCCGAATCGCGGCGCTCGTCCTTCAGCCCGTACAGCTTGCCGACCATGGTCGAGATGTTGGGCTTGAACAGGCCGTTGCCGACGATGATCGTGGCCAGGCCGAGCTTGAAGATGTGCTCCTGCGGCAGCGAGATCATGAACAGGCCGGCGGCCATGATGATCGCGCCGGTCAGGATCGAGCGCTGGTAGCCCAGTACCCGGTCGGCCACGTAGCCACCGAAGATCGCCGCGGCGTACACCAGGGCCAGGTAGGCGCCGTAGATGCGGCTGGCGTCGCCTTCACCGGCAGCGCTGCCGTTGTAGAACTGGGCGACGATGTACAGCACCAAGGCCCAGCGGATGCCGTAGAACGCAAAGCGTTCCCAGAACTCGGTCATGAACAGCATCCACAACGGGCGCGGGTGGCCCAGCGTGGTCTTGAAGTCCGGCAGCGCCGGCTCTGGGGTGTTCGCAGTGGCGTTTACGCTCATGCGGATTTCCTGGTTCGGTGGATGACGAGCACGTCCGGTGTGCAGTTGGAGCAACGCGCGAGGATCACCGACTTCTGGCGTTCACGTCAAATACACGCCGTTTGAGGCAGGTGCCAGCCTGCTCGCTGAACTTGCATCTGAAACGATCCAGCCGCCGGCCGGGATCCAAGCTGAATACGGATCAGGTCTGTTCGGCCGGGGGCGCGGCCTGCAGGCTGGTGCGCACCTGGAACAGCTCGGGGAAGAAGGTCAGCTCCAGTGCCTTGGCCAGGAAGCCCACGCCGGACGAGCCACCGGTGCCGCGCTTGAAGCCGATCACCCGCATCACCGTGCGCATGTGGCGGAAGCGCCACAGCTGGAAGGCGGTCTCCAGGTCCACCAGGTCCTCGCACAGCGCGTACTCGCGCCAGTAGCGGTCGGTGTCCTGGTAGATGCGTTCGAAGACCGGCTGCAGGGCGTCGTCGGCTACGTGCGGCTGGGTCCAGTCGTGGGCCTCGTAGACCGCCGGCACGGCATGGCCGAAGCGGGCCAGGTACTTCAGGAATTCCTCGTACAGACTGGGCGCCTCCAGCACGGTGCGCAGCTGCGCCTGCCCGGCCGGGTCGTGCTCGAACACCTGCAGCATCTGCGCGTTCTTGTTGCCCAGCAGGAACTCGATGTAGCGGTACTGCAGCGACTGGAAGCCCGACGACGGGCCCAGCACGTCGCGGAAGCCCATGTATTCGGAAGGGGTCAGTGTTTCCAGCACCGACCACTGCTCGGTCAGCTGGCGCAGCACCTGCTTGCTGCGCGCCAGCACCTTGCGGCACTGCCAGACTTCATCGCGCTGCAGGAAGCCGATTGCGGCACGCAGCTCATGGCCCAGCAGCTTCAGCCACAGCTCCGAGGTCTGGTGCTGGATGATGAAGAGCATCTCGTCATGGTGCGGCGGGCTGGACAGCGGCTGCTGCGCGCTGAGCAGCTGGTCCAGCCGCAGGTAGCCGCCGTAGGTGAGGCGTCCCTGCAGGTCGGTGTGGATGCCGGCTTCGAGATCGCGTTGGTTGTTGTCGACGGACATGGGCGGGACCAGATCGGGGGCGGCAAGGGTAGCGCGTTGCCGCCGCGCTGGCAGCCGCCGGGTCCATACCGGGGCGTGCGGTTGGCCGTGGAGCATCGGCCGATCCTAGGCCTGCGCGTGGAACCGTCCAGGCCGTTGTACTGGCGGTCAGCCAGAGGCGTATTCTGATGCTTTGCAGCAACGACTGAATACGTTGTTGTTATTGGCCCCCCACCCGCCGGCAGGGGTAAAACGGGGAATTCCCGTGTTGCGGCGCAGGAAGGCTATTCCGTACGCGTTCCTTAACATGGCGATTCATATCATTTGTAACTTCTCTGTCGAAGGTGCAGTACGCAATGACGGTTGCCGCTGAATTCAAGATCGAATACCTGCAGTACCTGGATACGGACGGCAAACTCGTCCGCGATGACCTGCCTGCGTCGCTGCGCGACCCCAAGGTCCTGGTACCGCTGTTCAAGCAGATGCTGTTCGTACGTACGTTCGACAGCAAATCCATCGCACTGCAGCGCACCGGCAAGCTCGGCACCTATGCCGCCTGCCTGGGCCACGAAGCCGCGCACGTGGGTATCGGCGCGGCGATGCAGAAGGACGACGTGTTCGCGCCTTCGTACCGCGAGTATGGCGCGATGTTCATGCGTGGCGTGCGCCCGCACGACGTGCTGATGTACTGGGGCGGCGACGAACGCGGCAACGATTACGGCGGCAACGCGGCCAAGGACTTCCCGTTCTGCGTGCCGATTTCCACCCAGTGCCTGCATGCCGCAGGCGCGGCGCTGAAGTTCAAGCTCAACAAGGAACCGCAGATCGCGGTGGCGGTGTGCGGCGACGGCGGCAGTTCCAAGACCGACTTCTACGCAGCACTGAATTCGGCCGGCGCCTACAAGCTCCCGCTGATCCTGTGCATCGTCAACAACGGTTGGGCCATCTCGGTTCCGCGTTCGGCCCAGACCGGTGCCGAAACACTGGCGCAGAAGGGCCTGGCCGGTGGCCTGCACTGCCTGCAGGTGGACGGCAACGACCTGATCGCGGTGCTGGCGGCCATGGAGCAGGCGCGCGAACGTGCGCTGGCCGGCGACGGCGGCACCGTGCTGGAACTGATGACCTACCGCCTGTCCGACCACACCACCGCCGATGACGCGCGCCGCTACCGCGACGACGCCGAAGTGAAGGATGCCTGGCAGCGCGAGCCGATGCTGCGCCTGCGCAAGTACCTGATCAATGCCGGTGTGTGGAGCGAAGAAGAGGAAACCGCTTGGGTCGCCGAGTGCGGCACGCGCGTGGACGAGGAAGTGAACCTGTACCTCAACACGCCGGTGCAGCCGGTCGAGGCGATGTTCGACTTCCTGTATGCCGATCCGCCGCCGGACCTGCTGGCCCAGCGTGCCCAGGCGATCGCCCTGGAGAAGCGCCATGGATGAGATCAAGAACGGCGCGCCCGGCGCGCACACCAACGCCGCCGACAGCGCTGCGGTCGCGCGCGGAGAAGAGAGCATGACCACCACCCCGATCACCCTCATCGAAGCCATCACCCAGGCGCTGGCCTGGGAGCTGGAACACGACCCGTCGGTGCTGGTGCTGGGCGAAGACGTGGGCGTCAACGGCGGCGTGTTCCGCGCCACTGCCGGTCTGCAGCAGCGCTTCGGCTCGGACCGCATCCTCGACACCCCGCTGGATGAAACCACCATCGCCGGCCTGACGATTGGTCTTGCCGCGCAGGGCATGAAGCCGGTCGCCGAAGCCCAGTTCGATGGCTTCATGTACCCGATGGTCGATCATATCGTCTGCCACGCCGCCCGCCTGCGTTACCGCACGCGTGGCCGCCTGCACTGCCCGATGGTGCTGCGCGTGCCGTGGGGCGGTGGCATCCGCGCGCCGGAACACCACAGCGAAGCCAACGAGGCGATCTTCACCAACGTGCCGGGCCTGCGCGTGGTGCTGCCGTCGTCGCCGCAGCGTGCCTATGGCCTGCTGCTGGCCGCGATCCGCGAACCGGATCCGGTGATCTACATGGAGCCCAAGCGCATCTACCGCCAGTACAAGGAAGTGGTCGTCAACGACGGCGAAGCCTTGCCGCTGGACGTCTGCTTCGTGCTGCGCGACGGCACCGACGTGACCCTGGTGACCTGGGGCGCGCAGGTGAAGGAAGCGCTGGAAGCGGCCGACAAGCTGGCCGGCGAAGGCATCAGTGCCGAAGTCATCGACGTGGCCACGCTGCGTCCGCTGGACTTCGCCACCATCGCCGAATCGGTGGCCAAGACCGGCCGCTGCGTGATCGTGCAGGAGGCCCCGAAAACCGCGGGCTTCGGCGCCGAGATCGCCGCGCGCCTGGCCGAGGAATCGATCTACGACCTGCTGGCCCCGGTCGAGCGCGTCACTGGCTACGACACCCACATTCCGCTTTTCCGCCTGGAAATGAAGTACCTGCCGAGCGTTGAGCGGATCGTGGCTGCGGCCAAGCGCGCGGTGGCGGCTGGCTGACATGCGGGCCCGCCTTCTGGGGGCTTACCGCAGCCAGTATCCCAACCCGCTCCGGTTCCACACCGGCCAGATCGTCGAAGTAGGTGTCCGTGACGAGGAATGGCCGGCGTTTGCCTGGGTACGCACCAACGATGGGCGCGCTGGATGGGCGCCCATCGCCTGGTTGCAGCTGCTGGACGAGGGTCGCGCCGAAGCCTTGTGCGACTACGACGCCCGCGAGCTGGATGTGGAAAGCGGCGAGATGGTGAAGCTTCATCACGAACACGGCGGGTGGTGGTGGTCCGAGCGCGCCAATGGCGCGACGGGTTGGCTGCCGGCCCGCGAACTGGAACTGCTGGAAGAGAACTGCAAATGAGCCAGACCAAGAACTTCAACCTGCCCGACCTGGGCGAAGGCCTGCCGGACGCGACCATCGTCGAGTGGTTCGTCAAGGAAGGCGATGTGATCAAGCTGGACGAGCCGCTGGTCTCGATGGAGACCGCCAAGGCCGTGGTGGAAGTGCCCTCGCCGTTCTCCGGCAAGGTGCTGAAGCTGTCCGGCGGTGCCGGCGACATCATCCCCACCGGCTCGGTGCTGGCCAGCTTCGAACTGGACCCGAACCTGCCGCAGCGTGCCGATGGCCAGGACACCGGCCACAGCCATGGTCATGCCGCACCGGCCGCGCCGGCTGCCGCACCGACCCCGCCGCCGCTTCCCGCTGCTGCCGCACCGGTGGCCGCAGAAGAAGCCAAGCCCGCCGCTGCCGAGCGTGATGACGCCGGTACCGTGGTCGGTGCGATGCAGAGCTCCAATGCCGTGCATGCCGAACAGGCGCTGGCCGTCGGTGGCGTCAAGGCCGTGCCGGCCGTGCGTGCGATGGCGCGCAAGCTGGGCGTGGACCTGAGCCGCGTGGCCGCTACCGGCACCGATGGCGCGGTCACCATGGCCGACGTCAAGCAGGCTGCCGCCAACGGCACCGCCAAGCTCGGCGCTGCTCCGGCACCGGTTGCCGCTGCTGCCTATGCCGCGCCGGCCCCGGCGCAGGTGTCTGCCCCGGTGCAGAGCGAAGCCCGCACCCCGCTGTCCGCCGCCGGCAAGCCGATGCGCACCCAGCCGCCGGGCGTGGTCGCCAAGGGCCAGCCGGAACCGCTGAAGGGCGTGCGCCGCAACATGGCCCGCGTGATGGCCGATGCGCACAGCAAGGTGGTGCCGACCACGCTGAACGACGACGCCGACATCCATGCCTGGCTGCCGGGCAACGACGTCACCGCGCGCCTGGTGCGTTCGATCGTGGTCGCTGCACAGAAGGTGCCGGCGATGAACGCCTGGTTCGACGGTGAAGCGCTGACCCGTACCCTGCACGCGCAGGTGGACATCGGCATCGCCGTGGACACCGACGACGGCCTGTTCGTGCCGGCCCTGCGCAATGCCGACATGCTGGATGCACGTGGCATCCGCGAAGGCGTCAACCGCCTGCGCGAGCAGGTGGAATCGCGTTCGATCGCCGCCTCGGAACTGAGCGGCTACACCATCTCGCTGTCCAACTTCGGCATGTTCGCCGGCCGCTACGCGACCCCGGTCGTGGTGCCGCCGTGCGTGGCCATCGTCGGTGCCGGCCGTGCCCGCCACCAGATGACCCCGGTGATGGGCGGCGTGGAAGCGCACAAGGTGATCCCGCTGTCGGTCACCTTCGACCACCGCGCGGCCACCGGCGGCGAAGCGGCGCGCTTCCTGCGCGCAATGATGGACGACCTGGCGCTGGCCAGCTGATCGGCCACCTGATCGGTGGGTGCCAACCGTTGGTTGGCACATGACTTGGAGAAAACGCCGGGCATTGCGCGGCGTTTTTTTGTGCCTGCTCCGTCGCGCTCCATCCACGCATGGCGTGGATCTACACAATGCGGGCGATCAATCGCGCGCGACCAGGCCCTCGGCGCGGCTGTACACACGCAGGCGGTGGCCATCAGGATCTGCCCCGACAAAAGTATGGCCGAACTCCAGCGTCACCGGCGCCTGCAGGATCTCCACACCAAGAGCGCGCCACGCATCGTGCATCTGCTGCACGGCGTCGGGGTTGGCCACCACCATTGCCAGTTCGGCGGCGCCTGCCTGCGCGGACACCGGAGGCTGCACGTCGTCGCGTTGCCACAGGCCGAGTGCGGCGCCATCGCCGAGCAGGAACAGGGCGAAGCCGGGCGACTGCTCGACCGGCGGCTTGCCGAGGATGCCGCTGTAGAAGGTGGCGCTGGCGGCGACGTCGCGCACGTACTGCAGCAGGGTGCTGGGCGTGAACATGGGGAAGCTCCGTTGTTGGGAGCGCTCATGGTGGTACGGCCCTGCTGACAGATTCTGTCAGTAGAGTCGACTGTTGGTAGAGTCGACTGTTAGTCGACTGCTCTTCCCTCAACCTGCCTAAAACTCCGCGCTGCGCGCGATAGTCGACTAACAGTCGACTCTACCCCCGCTCCCGGCTGTTGCTCTGTTATGAACGGTCCAGCCAGTCCGGCGCGATGCCCTGCGCCTTCTGCCAGCGTCGCAGCAGGGTGGCGCGTGGCACGAGGTAGTGATCCTCCAGCACGCGCACCTGGCGGATGCGGTCCAGCCTGAAATGCCTGAAGTCCTCGCGGCGCTCACACCACGCCGCCAGCATCGGCACCTCATCGAAGTAGCCCAGTGCGAACGGCCAGACGATCCGCTCGCTGCGCTGACCGTGCGCGTCCTCGTAGCCGAACTTCAGGCGCTGCTGTGAACCGACAGCCTCTCGCACGGCCTGCAGACGAGCTGGGGGAACCTTGGCCGCCGCACGCGAAGGGCCCACCCGCAGGCCACTGTCACGCAGGGCCTCGCGCCGCGCTGCGGGCAACACATGGGCGATACGCGCCAGGGCATCGCGTGCGGCTTCGGCCAACGCGGGTTCGGTACGGGCCGCAACCCAGCGCAGGCCCAGCACCAGTGCGTCGATCTCGGCCGGTGGCAGGGTCATCGGCGGCAGGGTGTCGCTGGGCGTCAGCTGGTAGCCGACGCCGGCCTCGCCGCGCAGGTCGGCGCCCTGCTCGCGCAGGGTTTCGATATCGCGGTACAGCGTGCGCAGGCTGATACCCAGCGCGTCGGCCAGCACCTGCCCGGCCACCGGCCGCCGATGGCGGCGCAGCAGCTGTTGAAGCTGGGTCAGGCGCAGCGCACGTGACATCAGCCGGCCAGTGCGCTCGATGCCACCACGTGCTCACCCGGTTGCGGGGCCAGCGCGGCCTCGACCAGCGCCTTGGCGATCTCGCTGGCCGGGTTGATCCGCCACGCCCGCGGCAGTACCGGCCCCAGCACGCCCAGCACCTTCAGCGCGAGACGCTCACCGCGCCGCACCTCGTTGCGCTCGCCACCGATCAACCCTGGGCGGACCAGGGTCAACGAGGTGAAGCCCAGCGCGCGCAGATCGCGCTCCAATTCACCCTTTACCCGGCTGTAGAAGATCGACGACCGCGGATCGGCACCGGCTGCGGAATTCAGCACATAGGTCTGCGCACCCTGTGCCTGCGCCAGACGGGCGAACGCCAGCGGGTAATCATGGTCGATGCGATGGAAGGCCTCGCGGCTGCCAGCCTGGGCAATGGTGCTGCCGAGCGCGCAGATGACCGCGTCCACGCCCGCCCACCCGGCTGCGGCGGGCAGCGCATCGAAGGCCAGTACCGGGTTCTCCAGCTTCCCGTGGGCTGCGCCCAACGGACGACGGGTCGGGGCGATCACGGCGCTGCAGCGCAGGTCGTCCAGCAGCCTGGGCAGAGTCAGCCCACCGACCAGGCCGGTCGCCCCCAGCAACATCACGCGCATCACCACCTCCACTGCGGCATCCTGTCGCCCATCCTAGCCGTTCAAGCCGTCGGCGGACGCGCCGATATGCTGGAACCAGTCCCTGCCAGCCCCCAGGATTCGCTCCATGACGGACCAGCCCGACCACCGCCCTGCCCCCGGTACCGCCCTTGGGCCGCCGGCACGCGTGCGCGCGGTGGTGGACGATGGGCTGGGCGACCGCGTGGTACTGCAGGGCGGTGGTGGCGTGGCACTGCAGCAGCTGTTCGCCGGCGCCGACGCGCCGGAACCGCTGCTGGCCGCCTTCGCCAACGGCATGGCCACCCTGCCCGGCGAACTGGGTGACATGGGCGACCGCCTGCAGTCGGCGCAGGCCAGTGCCGACTGGCCGCGCTACGGGCGCGCGATGCGGCAGTTGATCGACAAGTACATCCGCACCATCGAACAGCATTCGCCGGACGGACAGCCGGAAAGCCTGCGCCTGTCCGAGCAGCTGCGGCTGCTGCTGGGTGGCGCCGTGGTGGCCCTGCTGCAGCACGACCCGGATCTGCGCGAACAAGCGCAGGCGCTGGCCACGCGCCTGCGCCAGTGGCAGCCGGGTACCGCACTGGAGCCGATCGAACAGGGCGTGCGCGAACTCGGGCACCAGGTCGGCGTGCGTGCCGAGAGCTGGCAGGAGCAGCAGGCGCTGCTGCTGGAACTGTTCGCGCTGCTGTTGGAAAACGTGAGCGAGCTGCTGGACGACCGCAGTTGGCTGCAGGGCCAGATCGCGGCGGTGCGCCAGCTGCTGGACGGGCCGCTGGAAGCCGAGGCAGTCGAGCGCACCCGTGCCGAACTGCGCGAAGTGATCTACAAGCAGGGCCTGCTGCGCCAGGGCATCGACGATTCAAAGGCAGCCATGCGCGGGTTGATGGGCGAGTTCATCGAGCGCATGGATGGCATGGCCACCAGCACCGGCGAGTACCACGACCGCATCGGCAGCTACGCACTGCAGCTGCGCGAGGCGCGTAGCATCGCCGACCTCAACCAGCTGCTGCAGGACGTGATGCGCGACACCGGCAAGGTGCAGCAACAGGCCGCGCAGGCCCGCGATCACCTGGCCAATGCGCGGCAGGAAGTGGAACGCGCCGAACAGCGCATTGCCGAGCTGGAGCAGGAACTGCGTGCCGCCGGTGACCTGGCGCGCATCGATCCGCTGACCCAGGCGCTGAACCGCCGCGGCCTGGACGAACTGCTGCAGCGTGAACTGGCGCGTGCTGCGCGCAACGACTCACCGCTGGGCGTGGCGGTGATCGACCTGGATGACTTCCACCTGACCAACGAGGCGCACGGCCACGCCGGCGGCGATGCGTTACTGCAGCACCTGGTGGCCGTTTGCAGGCTGCTGCTGCGCGCTACCGACGGCATCGCACGGCTGGGTGGCGACGAGTTCGTGCTGGTGCTGCCAGAAACCCAGGGTGCCGACAGCATGGCTACCGTGCAGCGCCTGCAACGCTCACTGGCGCACCGCGTGCTGACCGTGCAGGACCGGCGCGTGCCGGTGCACTTCAGCGCCGGGCTGGCGCAATGGCAGCCGGGCGACGATACCGAGGCTTTGCTGCGCCGTGCGGATGACGCGTTGTATGCGGCCAAGCGACAGGGCAAGAACCGGGTGCAGGCGGGCTGACCGTCCGGCCCGTCGCGAACCGCTTTGGTAGGTGCCAACCTTGGTTGGCACGCGCGCCAAACGAAGCGCCGACCAAGGTCGGCCTCTACCTCGCGACCCGCCGGTGATTACTTGCCGCGCAGCTTCTGGAACCCGGTCACCGCCGCGAGCACGATGGCACCGGCGATGATGCCGACCACCATGTTACCCACCGCGCTGACCAGCCAGCCCCACTGCCCCTCGCCGCCCATCGCCTGTACTGCGTGGTGCAGCGCCGGCACGTTGTGCACCAGGATGCCTCCGCCCACCAGGAACATGGCAATGGTGCCGGCCACCGACAGGAACTTCATCAGCCACGGCGCCGAGGCCACCAGGCCGCGACCGAAGGCGGCCACGGCCCCACCCTTGCGCGACAGGTACAGGCCGACGTCATCGAGCTTCACGATGCCCGCTACCAGCCCATAGACGAAGACCGTCATCGCCAGTGCAACCACGGCCAGCGTGACCAGCTGGTTGGTGAACGATGCGGTGGCGACCACGCCCAGGGTCAGTACGATGATCTCGGCCGAGAGGATGAAGTCGGTGCGGATCGCGCCTTTTACCTTGTCCTTCTCCCACGCCACCATGTCCACCTGCGCGTCGGCCAGCGCCTTGCGCCGCTCGGCCTGATGCTCGGCGTCGTCCTCGGCTGAGTGCAGGAACCGGTGTGCCAGCTTCTCAACGCCCTCAAAGCACAGGAACGCGCCGCCGATCATCATCAACGGCACGATCAGCGGCACGTTCCAGCCGCGGCTGTGCAGCCAGGCCTCCAGCGCACTGATCGCCAATGCTGCGGGCACCAGGATCACCTTGTTGACCAGCGAGCCCTTGGCCACCGCCCACACCACCGGCAGTTCGCGGTTGGCGTTGACCCCGGTGACCTGCTGCGCGTTCAGCGCCAGGTCGTCGCCCAGCACGCCGGCGGTTTTCTTCGCCGCGACCTTGGTCAGGACCGAGACATCGTCGAGGAGGGTGGCGATATCGTCGAGCAGGGCGAACAGGCTGGCACCGGCCATGGGAAGTCCAGAGAGGGAATGAGCGGATTCTGACCGATCCGGTGTGGACTGCGGAAGACGTCGGATTCACCGCGTGCCCACCGCCCCCCGGCGACACTGCGGAATCCGGACATCGCCGGCCCGTGGCCGGCGCTACCTGTCTTCGTCGCATGGGAGTTCCGCTTGAGCAATCCGCCCACCGCCAATGGCAATCCTCCGCTGGTCAAAGGCATGAACCGGCGCAGCCAGATCCTGCGCCTGCTGATGCGCTATCGCCATTCAGGGGTGTTCTCGGGCATGAACCTGGATGCCGCAGGCAATCCAGCCGACGTTCCCGCGGACGGCAACCCGGAACAGTTCGTCAGCGATCTGGAAGCGCTGGGCCCGACCTTCGTCAAGCTGGGCCAGATGCTGTCCACGCGCCCGGACATGGTGCCGGTGGAGTTCGCCACAGCCCTGGAGCGCATGCAGGAAAAGGTGGCCGAGATTCCGGTCGAGCGCATCCATGCGATCGTCGAGCAGGAGCTGGGCGCACCGGTGAACAAGCTGTTCGCCTCATTCGATCCCGAACCGCTGGGCTGTGCCTCGATCGCGCAGGTGCATCGCGCGGTGCTGCACGACGGACGCCAGGTGGCAGTGAAAGTGCAGAAGCCTGAAGTGGCTGCACAACTTCGCTCGGACCTGGAGGCGCTGCGCAGCTTCGCGCTGGCCGCCGACCACCTGACCCAGGTAGGCCGCCGCGTGCGCCTGCGCGACTGGCTCAACGAGTTCGCAAAGACCCTGATGCAGGAGCTGGACTACCACGCCGAGGCCGAGAACCTGGCCCGTTTCGGCCGACACCTGAAGCCGTTCCGCCGCCTGTGGATTCCGCAGCCGCTGTGGGACTACAGCAGCCAGCGCGTGCTGACCATGGAACTGGCCACCGGCGTGCGCGTGGATGCGATTCCCGATGTGCGCCGCACCGAACAATCGATGGACCCGCTGGCGGCGGCGCTGATCCGCGGCTACCTGGACCAGATCTTCGTGCACGGCGAGATCCACGCCGACCCGCACCCCGGCAACCTGCGGGTGATGCCCGATGGACGGCTGGCGATCTTCGACCTGGGCATGGTCGCGCACATGCCGCCACGCCTGCGCGAGCGGCTGCTGAAGATTCTGTTCGCCGCAGTCGATGGCCGTGGCGAGGAAGTTGCCGACGATCTGATCAGCATCAGCACGCGGCTGGAGGCCTTCGACGAAGAGCGCTACCTGCGCGAGACCGGCCAGCTGATCGCGCGCTACGCCGCCAGCGGCAGTTTCTCCGAAGGCCGCGTGGTGCTGGACATGGTGCGCATCGCCACCGCCTGCGGCCTGCGCACACCGCCGGAACTGAGTCTGCTCGGCAAGGCGCTGCTCAACCTGGAAACCGTATGCCGGTTGCTGGCACCGGACCTGGATACCCGCCGTATCGTCGAACGCCAGCTGCAGCACGTGATGCGTGCGCGCCTGAAAAAATCACTGTCCGCAGCCAACATCGCCAGCGAGGCGATGGAGCTGCAGCAGCTGCTGCGCGATGGGCCGCGCAAGCTGTCGGACATCATGGCGCTGCTGGCCGAGAACCGTCTGCAGATGAAGGTGACGGGCCTGGAAGAATCGCGGCTGATGGAGAACCTGCAGAAGATCGCCAACCGCGTGGCGGCCGGCATCATCAGCGCGGCATTGATCATGGCCGCCGCGATGATGATGAAGATCGACACCGGCTGGCATCTGTTCGGCTACCCGCTCATCGCCCTGATTCTGTTGTTCATCGGCGTAGTGCTCGGCCTTGGCATCGTGACCAGTGCATTGCTGTTCGATCGTCGCGCGCGGGCACGCGAAGAGCGCGGGCATCGCTAGCGAATCTACGAAAACACCCGTATTCATGCGGTTTTTAATGCAATCCAACGAAGCCTTTCACGCTCGTTTTACCTTCTGAGCGCGATTTCGCGCGCGTCATTTCAACAAACATTTCAGTCAGGTTCGTGCATGCACTATCGGGTCATCGGTCTGTCACATGCATGTGCTTGCGGCAGCGCCGGTCGGATGGACACGCGTCGGTACGACGTCCATCACCACCACCCCGTCACTGCCGAAGCTGCCTATGCTCTGGATACTGCTGCTGTCGTTGTTGCTGCTGTGCTGGTTGTTCCTCGCGTCCGGCAAATGGGTGTGGTGGAAGGCCAGTGCGTTCTCGCTGCTGCTGCTCACGCTCAGCGCATGGTGGCTGATCGACAAGCTGTCCGGTGATGGGCTCAACGCCGCCACGCTGTACCACCTCGGCGCCGACATGGAAGGCGCCGGAGTCTCCGACTTCAAGGGCTACATCGCCGGCTTCATCGTGCTGGCGCTGGTCTCGCTGCTGCCGCTGTTCGCCACGCGGGTGAAGCGCTGGCGCCGGCCCGGCCACGGTGGCGCGCTGTTCGCGGGCTTCGCGGCCGTGTGGGTGGCCACGATCATGATCAGCCCGCTGGCCCGCGACGGCCAACGCCTGTACCAGCAGCTGCGCCCGGTCGACTTCGCCCGCATCGCCCCCGAATACCAGGTACCGACGCAGCCGCTGCAGCGCCCGCGCAACATCGTCTGGATCTACGGCGAGAGCCTGGAGCGCACCTACCTGGACGAAAACGTATTCCCGGGCCTGATGCCCAATCTCAACCGGCTGGCGTCCGAGTCGCTGGACGTGCGCAACCTGGCCTCGGCCGAGGGCAGCGGCTGGACCATTGCCGGCCTGGTGTCGTCGATGTGCGGCGTGCCGCTGACCACCTCGCAGGGCGATGAGAACAGCATGGACCGGATGGGCAGCTTCCTGCCTAAGGCAGTGTGCCTGGGCGACTACCTGAAGCAGCAGGGCTATACCAACCATTACCTGGGCGGGGCCAACGGCCAGTTCGCCGGCAAGGGCCAGTTCCTGGCCAGCCACGGTTTTGACGAAGTGCATGACCTCGCCTGGTTCAAGCAGCAGAAAAAGATCGGACGCATCCACTACTCCGCCTGGGGCGTGCACGACGACGTGCTGCTGGATACCGCCTACCAGCGCTTCGAACAGCTCTCGCGCGCCGGCTCGCCGTTCATGCTCACCACGCTCACCATGGACACCCACCACCCGGCGGGCCACCTGCCGGTGTCGTGCAAGGGCGAGCGCTACCAGAGCCAGTACGGCAACATCAACATGCTCAACGCGCTCAAGTGCAGTGACCGGCTGATCTCGCAGCTGGTCGAACGCATCCAGGCCAGCCCGTACGGCAAGGACACGCTGATCGTGATCGCCTCCGACCACCTGGCGATGCCCAACGATCTGACCCACATCCTGACCCGGCAGAAGCGCGAGAACCTGCTGCTTTTCCTGGGCGATGGCATTGCCCCGCAGCAGCTCAGCGCCGACGCCGGCACCACCCTGGATTCGGGTGCGACCCTGCTCAGCCTGCTGGACCCGAACCTGAAGACGATGGGCTTTGGCCGTTCACTGATCGATACCCAGCGCGCGCCCAGCGCCAGCGTGGCCACCCAGCGTGATGGCGGCCGAGATTACCCGCAGTACCTCGCCTTCGCCCGCTCGCTGTGGCTGGGTGAGCCGACCCGCGAGCTGAGGATCGATGGCGATGACCAGGTGGTGGTGGGCCTGCAGCACGTGCAGCCGCCGGTGCTGCTGGAGTACGACAAGGACTGGGGCCTGAAGTCCGTGTATCTGGAGAACACCTCGCGCCAGTTTGATGATGCCGACCCGGACAACACCCTGGCCTATGTCGACCGCTGCACCGCGTTCGAGGACGGCTCGGCCGACGGCGACTGGTGCGCCCTGCTGGTCAACCGTGACAACGGCATCAAGCTGTACCGCGACAACGACCTGCGTGGCGGCATTGCCGTGGACGCACCGCTGGACGCATTCCAGGGCCCGCGCCCGAGCGTGCGCCAGGCGCACATGATCACCCAGAAGGGGCGCCGCACCCGCGCCGGCCAGTACATGCTGCAGCTGGTGGCGAGCACGCGGCCGGATCGTGGTTTCTGGATCGAGGCGGTGTCCTCGCAGCGCAAGGTGGTGCTGGCCCAGCAGTGGGTGCAGCCCGATGCCAACGGCAAGATCAACGTGTCGTTCGGGCTGGACCACGAAGTGGATGATCTGGAGATCCGCGCGTGGTTGAACCATGCCGAGAAGCTGGCAGTGGATACGTTCGCACTGGTGCCCTCGCGCGGCCGACCGCGGGGGTAGGGCTCTTTGCGGGGCTGCGCCCTGCAAAAACCCCCTACTCCTGCGGATCGCGGGTGATGTGGATATCGGTCGGGGTCGACAGCGGAATGTTCCGCTCCGCCAGTATCTGCAGCAGGCTGAAGTACAGATCGCTGCGGGTGGCGTAGACCTGCCGCGGGCTGGCGACGTACGCGAAGCTGTTGATGGTGATCTGGCCACCGGCAATGCTGTCGATGTAGACCGTCGGCGCCGGCTGCTTCAGCACGTTGGTATGCGCGGTGTACGCATCCAGCAACGCCTGCCGCAGGTTGCCGACATCGGTGCTGGGCGGCACCGCGAACTGGATCTGGATGCGGCCTTGGTTGTTGCCCATCGTCATGTTGCGCACGGTCTTGGTGACCAGCTCGGAGTTGGGCACGATCAGCGTCGACTTGTCGCCCACCTGGATCTCGGTCGAACGCAGGCTGATGCGGCGGATGTCGCCCTCCTGGTCGCCCAGCTTCACCCAGTCGCCGATCTTCACCGGGCGCTCGGCCAGCAGGATCAGGCCGGAGACGAAGTTCTGGGTAATCACCTGCAGGCCGAAACCGATACCCACTGACAGCGCACTGACCAGCAACGCCAGCTTGCTCAGCTGCAGGCCCATCGCGCTCAGCGCCCAGATCACCGCGATGATGATGCCCACGTAACGGGCAACGGTACTGACCGAGTTGCGTGCGCCCAGGTCCAGTTCGGTCTTGGGCAGGTAGGTGTCGGTCAGCCAGCGCTGCACCAGCTGGGTGATCGCCAGGCCGGCCAGTAGCGCCAGTACCGCCAACACGATCCCCGCCGGTGCCAGCTTGGTGCCACCGATATCGAATCCGGTCGTGAACAGTGAAGTGAAGCGCTCCACCACCGCGCCGATGTTGCCGAACGGTGCCACCAGGGCCAGCAGCGCGATCAGTACGACGATGGTACGCAACGCCGCCGACAGCAGCACGCCGGCCTGCTCCAGCCGCGATACGCTCAGGCCGGTGCTGAGCAGGATGGTCTGGCCAACCTTGCTGTCGGCGTTGAGCATCCAGGTGCTCAGGTCATCGACGAACTTGAACAGCAGGGACGCGGCCAGCACTACGATGCTGCCGCCGATCAGCTGCTGGTTCACGAACTTGGCGAAGTTCAGGTAGCCCAGCAATGTGGCGATGATGGCCGCCACCACCGCGATGTTGCCCGCTACCCGGGCCAGTACCAGCCAGCTGCTGCGACGCACCGGCGTGGCCGCGCCCACGCCATCGGCCTGTGCCTCCAGCTTGGCCTCGGCCTCGGCGGTCTGCCGGCGATGCAGGCGTGCCAGGGTCACCAGCATGGCCATGATCAGGCCGAGGTAGGTCAGCGCAATCAGGCCGTCCAGCGCCACCGTGGTGACGTCGCTGGTACGCGTGGCCTGATCGAGGGCGACCAGCACCGTGCTCAGCCAGGCCAGCGCCGCCGCGCCCCACGCGTACTTGCGCAGCTTGAGTGCGGCGGTGTCATCCAGATTCAGCAACCGCCACGACGGACGCTTGGGTACCAGCATGCACGCGCTGAGCGCCGCAATGAAGGCGGCGCGGAAGGTGGCCGTCTCCAGGCCGTCGGCCACCACCTGCAGGCGCGGCGCAATCGCATCGATCGCATCGAGCGCTGCCATCAGCACCACCACGGCATAGCCGGGCAGCAGCGTACCGACCAGCAGCAGCCACATGGCCAGGCCGGATCGCCGCAGGCGACCGTCCGGCGCACGCTCGGACGCCGCAAAGCGCCGCCCCAGCCTGCGCAGCCACAGCCGCAGCGGGAACATCATCACCAGCGCGGCCAGCAGGCCCAGCAACGGCGTGCCCCAGCCATTGGCCCGGACACCAGCAACAAACGTATCGCGCCCCTGCTCGGCCAACGGCGCAACGCGTGCGATATCGATCGGCAGGCGCTCGGCCACCTTGCTCCACAGCGCCGGAGACAACGGCGAGGCGACCTTCTTCCCCATGTCTTCGGCGCGTTGCGCAGTGCGCTGCTGGTCGATGTCGGCTGCCAGCTGCTGAGCACGCACGGCACTGGCCTTGGCCTGCGCTACCGACGCGGCCAGGCCGTCGCGCTGTTTGGTGATGGTGCGTCGTTGCGCGGCCAGTTCCGGCGGTTCGGTGGTGCCTTCCGCAGGCGTGCCCAGCTGCGCCAGCTGTTCGCTGATCCGATCCAGCTGCGGCTGCAACGCCTTCTCCAGCGCTTCGGCATCGCGCCGGGCCTGCGAGGCATTCTCGGACAGCATCGCCAGTGTCTCGATGGCCTCTGCATCGCCCCGCTTGCGCTCGACCTCCTTCAGCCTGGAATCGATGTCCGCCAGTTGCTGCTTCGGCGTGGGGTCCTCATCCTGGGCCAGCACCGGTGCGGACAGCAGGAAGGCAGTGCACAGCAGCAGGGCCAGCCAAGGCCCCCGTGCACGGATCGATCGCAGGAAAGAAGACACGCCAGCCACACCGTTTCGCGCGGACCACCGCGCCTGCGCGCGACTATACGGCACAGGCGGTAAAGGCCGGATGGTGGGGCAGAGGACCACAGCCACCGTGATGGGAGCTTCGACGGGGTGATGGCGCGGGGTGGTCACGACGGGGCGATAACGGCCTGGCGATTGCGGCGGGGTGATCGTGGCCGGGCGAATCGACGGGGTAGAGTCGACTGTTAGTTGTGATCTCTCTGTACGTTGTTCATCCGGGACATCTTTGGAAAATGGTGGTTACCACACCTCTCCAGACCCCAAAGAGCCCGGATGAACCACCATAAAAATGCCCGTTTGACCGTC
>NZ_JCAFRI010000021.1:0-83456 GCF_059367915.1 Stenotrophomonas sp. YJH_SMC_19 | reverse complement strand
CGAGCACACCAGGATCGCGCCGTCCATCTGGGCGGCACCGGTGATCATGTTCTTGACGTAGTCAGCATGGCCCGGGCAATCGACGTGGGCGTAGTGACGGACCGGGGATTCGTATTCGACGTGCGCGGTCGAGATCGTGATACCACGAGCCTTTTCTTCCGGAGCGGCGTCGATCGAGGAGTAGTCCTTGAACTCGCCACCGAAGCGCTCGGCACCGATCTTGGTCAGTGCGGCGGTCAGCGTGGTCTTGCCGTGGTCGACGTGACCGATGGTGCCGACGTTGACGTGCGGCTTGGTGCGCTCGAACTTACCCTTGGCCATGGCTGCTTATCTCGAATTCGTCTGAGAGGTGATGCTTAAGATGGTGCTCACGAAAGGAATCGAACCTTCGACCTCTTCCTTACCAAGGAAGTGCTCTACCGACTGAGCTACGTGAGCCGAGTTTTGCATTATGACATGAACTCGATAATATTCAAAGTTCATTCAATGGAGCGGGAGACGGGAATCGAACCCGCACCATCAGCTTGGAAGGCTGAGGTTCTACCATTGAACTACTCCCGCGCCGGGAATGTCACAACGTGAAACTGGTGGAGGGAGGTGGATTCGAACCACCGAAGGCGTAAGCCAGCAGATTTACAGTCTGCCCCCGTTGGCCGCTTGGGTATCCCTCCTTACCACCCCATTCCGTTGCCGCCGAAGCGTTGCGGTGTGTGGTGGTGAGCCGCTTATTCTGCTGATGGGACGGGGGGCTGTCAACGCTTTTTTCCATTTTTTTCACACGCTGTCGCAAACCCATTGATACGCAAGGTTATTGCCCTGGGACCGGCAGGGTCTCGTTGGCGAAAATTGCGACATGAGGGACGCCGTCGCCGCCAATCCAGCCCCGATACATGCCCTGGGTGTTGAACGGCGTGGCCATTTTTCCGTCTGCGCCGAGCACGATCGCACCGCCGTCGCCGCCCATCTGCGGAATCGTCTCGTTGATCACGCCCTTGCCGGCCTGCTCCGGGCTCTGCCCCTGGTAGCGCATGCGCGCACAGATCTCGTGCGCGGCCGCAGTGCGGATGTAGTACTCGCCCCACCCGGTGCCGGACACCGCGCAGCGTGCGTCGGCCCAGGTGCCGGCACCGATGATCGGCGAGTCACCGACCCGGCCGTAACGCTTGTTGGTCATGCCCCCGGTGGAGGTGCCGGCGGCCAGATGCCCCTGCGCGTCCAATGCGACCGCACCAACGGTACCGAAGTGCTTTGCAGTCTCCAGGTCGGCATGCGCCTGGCCGCTGGCCTCTTCCTTCAGCGCGCGCTGCAGCTGCTGCCAGCGCTTCTCTGTACGGAAGTAGGAGGGATCGACCAGAGGAATGCCCTGCTCGGCCGCGAAGGTTTCGGCGCCCTGCCCGACCATCATCACGTGGCGGGATTTCTGCATCACGGTCTGCGCCAGCAGGATCGGGTTGCGCACCCGCTGCACGCCCGCCACCGCGCCCGCCGCCTGGTTCGCGCCATCCATGACCGCCGCATCCAGCTCGTTGCGGCCGTCGTGGGTGAACACTGCGCCCTTGCCGGCGTTGAAGGTGGGATCGTCCTCCAGCACGGTGATCGCGGCGGTGACTGCGGCCAGCGCGGGGCGCCCCGCCGCCAGCTCCGCATGACCCTTCAGCAGTGCCGCCCGCAGCGCGTCACGTGCGGCCTTTTCCTCGGCCGGCGACAGGTCCTTGCGCTCGACGCCGGCGCCGCCGTGGATGACCAGCAGCGGTGAAGCGGCCGGTGCGGCCTGGGCAAGCATGGGCAGGGACAGCAGCGCAGACAGCGCAGACAGCGCCAGGCGCAGTTTCATCGGATACGTCTCCAGCAGTAGCGGGGAATGAATTGCAGGATAGTGCCGGCCGCTGGCCGGCGGGGGCGTATCAGGGAAGGTGGGTTGCCGGCGAGCGGCCGGCACTACCGAAGCGTGAACTCAAGCTCGCCATCGCTGACGTCGGCCACGGCCTGGTAGTCGGCCTCGGCCTGGACGTCATCCAGGCGCATGCGGCTGCCGCTGGCGACCACCGTTACCGGCACCGCGCGGAAGCGCAGCGGCTCGCCCTCGACCAGGCGGTCGGCATCGCGGCCGGGGCTGACCACCCAGACCTTGCCCTCGCCGTCAGCACTGTAGACCTGCGCCTGGCCATCAGGCTCCACGCACAGGGCGGTGTCCTCGTCGACGCCGATGCCGAAGATGTCGGGGTCGCCACTGTCCTGTGCGGCGCGCGCCACGAACACGATCAGGCGACCGAGCCGGTCGCGCTTGTCGAAGTGGGTGTCGGTGACCACGCGCTGCAGGTAGGGCATCTGCAGGAAGCCGCTGTCCATGGTCACCGCGCTGCCCATCGGGTCCGCCAGGGCGCCGGCAGAGGTGATGCTGCCGCCGTCCATCGCGCCGTAGGCATAGCCACCGAGGATGGCGAGCCCCGCACTGGTACCGGCAATCGGCTTGCCAGCGCGCACGTGGGCGTTCAGCGCGCGGTTGAGCGCAGTGCCCTTCCAGAAGCGGATGTAGCGCGACTGGTCACCACCGGCAATGAAGATGGCATCAGCTGCGGCAACCACGCGCAGCACGGCCGGATCGTCGGCGCCGCGGCGGCTGTCGAAGACCAGCGTCTGCACTGCGGTGGTACCGCCGATCTCGCGGTACAGGCGGTCCTGCAGCTCATCACTGCCAGAAGCGCGCAGGATCAGCACACGGCCATTGCCAGCCTGCTTCAGCCACCAGTGGAAGGCCTCCGGCACCCATTCGCCACCGCCCATCAGCATCATGGCCGGTGCGCGCGGACCGGGCCGGGGCGCGTCGAGATCGCCGGCTTCGTAGTAGGCGAAGCCCGGGCCCTGCAGGTCCTGCGCAAGGGCGACCAACGGCACGGCCAAGACCAGCAGCGCCAGCCAGGCGAAGGGGGCATGCAGGGTCCGATGGAGGCGTCGCATCTTGATCTCCCTGAACAAAATCGACTTGCAAGCGTTTCCACTCTTTGCCAGATAGGGACCCAGTAGTCAAGGACATGAAAAAGGCGTTAAATGCGCGCGCCCGTTCCGGAAATCTGAATGGGGGACAGGGCCCCTCCTCTGCGGGCCGGCTTCATTTCCGAGAATTCCTCATGCGTAGAAAGGCGATGGCGTGGTCGATCCAGCTGGCGTTGATGGGCGTGGCTGCTTCCGCGGCGGCCCAGGCACCGGCTTCCTCCTCGGTTCAACAACTGGATGCGGTGCAGGTCACCGGTTCGCGCATTCCGCGCGCCCAGGTGGAAGGCCCCGCCCCGATCACGGTGATCAACGCCGAACAGATCCGCTCCAGCGGCTTCACCAGCGTGCCGGACGTGCTGCGTGCAATGACCCAGAACGGCGGTGAGACCCAGAGCCAGCAGTCTTCCAGCGGCGCCGACTTCTCGCCGGGCGCCCAGCAGGTGGACCTGCGCGGCCTGGGCCCGAACCACACGCTGGTGCTGGTCAATGGCCGCCGCATCGCCGACTTCCCGATGCCGTTCAAGGGCCGCAGCAACTTCACCGATGTCTCCAACATCCCGCTGGGGATGATCGAGCGCATCGAAGTGCTGACCGGCAGCGCCTCGGCCATCTACGGCTCGGACGCGATCGCCGGCGTGGTCAACTTCATCCTGAAGAAGAAGGCCGACGGCACCACGATCGACATGCGCATGGGCACCACCAGCGAAGGCGGTGGCGAGTCGTTCGACATGAGCCTGGCCAGCGGCTTCAGCCGCGGCAACTTCAACGCCGTGTACAGCGTCGAGCTGCAGTCGCAGACCCCGCTGTGGGCCTATGAGCGCGACATCCAGGATTCGACCCAGGACGGCCCCAGCGAGGGCTCGCGCATCGCCCGCCGCGCTTACCTGCGTACGGACTACAACGACGACTACCTGGATCCGGGCGCGGCCACCTGCGAAGCGCTGGCCGGGCAGAACCAGGGCAGCACCTACCGCGCCTACCGCCCGCGCTACGGTTACTACTGCGGCAGCGACAGCTCGATCGGCTACGGCACCATCCTCAGCAAGCGCCGCGGCGCCAATGGCTACGCCTCGCTGAGCTACGACTTCGACAACGGCCAGCAATGGTTCGCCGATGTGCAGCTGGGCTACCACACGATGTCGCTGATGCGCGACGTCACCAAGTGGGGCCGCATGGACGCCAATGGCGATGAGTCGGGCTACTTCAACAACCAGGCCACCGGCGAGATCGAGTTCTGGCAGCGCCAGTTCTCACCCGAGGAAATGGGGGGCCTGCGCAATGCGACGGTACGCAGCACGCAGAAGACCTTCAGCGTGACCACCGGCTTCAAGGGCAATCTGGCCGGCAACTGGGACTACGAAGCGGCGCTGAGCCATTCGCAGTACCAGTCGCGGATCAGCTGGGCGCAGATCATCGCCTCCAAGGCGAATGACCTGTTCCTGGGCCCGCAGCTGGGCGTGGACGACGACGGTTTCCCGATCTACAACGCGGACCCGTCGCGGCTGTACCGGCCGCTGACCCGCGCCGAGTACGATTCGATTGCCGCACGCACTACCTATTCGCCGAAGTCGCGCACCGAGACGGCTGCATTCACGCTGACCAATTCCGCGCTGTTCGGCCTGCCGGGCGGTGATGCCGGGTTCGCCGCGACCGTGGAAGTGGGCCAGCAGGCCTATGCACTGAATCCCGATCCGCTGGCCACCCAGTACTACTACTACAGCTGGAAGGATTCGGACGGCCAGGGCTCGCGCAACCGCTGGGCGACCGCCGCCGAGCTGCGCATGCCGCTGCACGAGACGGTCAACCTGAGCGTGGCCGGCCGCTACGACCAGTACCGCTATTCCGGCCACACCATCGGCAAGGCGACCTGGAGCGGCGGTCTGGAATGGCGCCCGATCGACACGCTGCTGGTACGCGGTTCGTATGGCACCGCGTTCCGCGCGCCGGACCTGCACTACGTGTTCGCCGGACCGGGCAACGACGAGACCACCGCCGAAGACCTGTACAGCTGCCGCGCCGATGGCGCCAGCGACTGTTCCGACTACGAGCGCAACCTGATCCGCAGCCGCACCGGCAACCGCCAGCTCGACCCGGAAACCAGCACCTCGTGGAGCGCAGGCTTCGTCTGGTCGCCGGCGATCGGCCTGGACCTGTCGGTGGACTGGTTCGACATCGACATGCGCAAGCAGGTGCAGGACATGGATGTGCGCACCCTCCTGGCCAACGAAGCGAACTGCCGGCTCGGCAGTGCCGACATCAGTTCGCCGACCTGCGTGGACGCGCTCGACCGCATCACCCGTACCAGCGACGGCCGCCTGTACGGCGTGCGCGTGGCGCCGATCAACGTCGCCCGCGAGTCGACCTCCGGCATCGACGTCGGCCTGCGCTACCGCCTGCAGACCGGTATCGGCGACTTCATCCTCAATGGCACCCACACCTGGGTGAAGAAGCACGATTTCCAGCGCTACCCCGGCGATCCGACCCTGGACCAGTTCGCGGTCAACAGCGGATTCGACATCCCGCGCACCAAGACCAGCCTGAGCGTGACCTGGGAGAAGGACGCGTGGTCGGCCACGGTCTACGGTTCGCGCCTGGGCAAGCTGCCGACCTCGGACAACTACGACCAGTCGTTCGACTGGGAAAGCGGTGACAGCCCCTACGTGAAGGCGACCTACCGCTACAACGCCTCGGTGCAGTATCGCTTCGACGACCATTCGCGCCTGTCGCTGTCGGTGGTCAACGTGTTCAACAAGATGCCGCCGAAGGATGCCACCTACACCGCGTATCCGTACTACGACGTGTCCTGGTTCGACAGCGTCGGCCGCACCATCAACCTGCAGTACACCCACAAGTTCGGTGGCAGCGCGCTGTAAGTGCCCGGCCAATGTCCGTACAGGAGACCCCCGCTTCGGCGGGGGTTCCTTTTTTTTGCCACCTGAACGGTGCCCGCGTGCAGGCTCCGGGCCGGCCGGCCAGCCGGGGATTTTAGGAAACAGCTGATTCCGCGCCGTCCGCGCCGCTTCCTAGCATCGTTGCATGTTCCGCTTCCCCCGCCCTTCGCTGCAGAAGACCGTGCCATCGACCACCGCGTCGGTGCTACTGCGCTGCCTGACCGTCTGTGTCTTCATCTGCCTGGCCGCCGCGGCCGGGTTCTACCTGCTCACGGCATTCACCGAGGACATCTCGACCCATCGCCGCGAGATGAATGCAGCGGCCTACAGGGCCCAGATCTATTTCGACCAGCGCGAAGCCCTGCTGCGCTACCTGGGCGATTCCGTGCTGGCCGGCAATCCGGATGTGCCTGCCACGGACAGCAAAGGCATGCGCCAGGTGGCGCTGGATGGCCCCGGCGGCCAGCCGGGCCAGCGACTGCTCTTGTCGGCACGTGCCGAGCACACGCTGCAGGCGCTGCAGACGCACCTGCTGCTGGTCGATGCGCGGGGTGCGCACTGGCTGGCCGGAGGCGAGGTCGACTTGGACGTGGCACGCCTGCCATCGCTGCGTGCACTGCAGGCGCGCAACGGCAGCCTCGAGGGCGCTGACCGGGTGTACTGGCTGCGCCCGGGTGACCGTGGCGTCGCACTGGCGCAGCCGGTGCAGTCCGGTCCCCATCCGGCGCAGTGGCTGGTACTGCTGCTTGATACAGATGCAGCGGCGGGCATGATCGATGGCCAGGGCATCGGCGGTTATGCGTTGCTCGACCGTTCTGGGCAGCCTGCATTGTCCAGCCAGGCGCCGCGGCTGGATCGCGCGGGCTGGACAATCCTGCGGGAACGCCAGGACGACAGCTTCGGTACGTTATGGAGCGGCGGCCTGCCGCGCGGCGTAGCGCTGGTGAAAAGTGTCGGCAATGACGGCTGGCGGTTGGTCTACCACCTGCCGCCGCAGCTGCTGCTGGGCGACCTGGCCGTGCCCCTGCTGGTCTGCGTGCTGTTGCTGCTGCTGGCCGGTGTTGCGCTGCGCCTGCTACGGCATCGCGTGGACCTGCAACTGATCCAGCCGGCCCTGCAGCAGCACCGCCGCCTGCTGGAGAACCTGGACTTCAGTTCGACGGTGATCGACATGGCGCCGGTCGGCATCTGCGTCCTGCGCCGCAACGACCGCGCGCTGCTGCTGTCCAACCAGCTGCTGCGCGACTGGCTCGGCGAGGAAGGCGAACACAGCGACTGGCAGGCGCCATGGCGCGGACATGCCGGCGAGCGCGGGCGCGGACTGGAATTCACCGCCCGCGACGGGCGCCAGCTGCAGGTGCTGCACGCGGCCTGCCGCTACCAGGGCGATGATGTGCTGCTATGCGTCTTCCATGATATTTCCCGACACCGCCAGGCACAGGCCGCACTGTCGTCGGCACGCCAGGCGGCCGATGCGGCCAACCAGGCCAAGAGCGCGTTCCTGGCCACCATGAGCCATGAAATCCGCACTCCGCTGTACGGCGTGCTGGGCACGCTGGAGCTGCTGGGGCACACCTCGCTGGACGCCCGGCAGTCGCAATACCTGCGCACCATCGAGAGTTCCTCGTCGGTCCTGCTGCAGTTGATCAGTGATGTGCTGGATGTGTCCAAGATCGAGTCAGGGCAGCTCAGCCTGGAGCCGGCGGCGTTCTCGCCGCGCGAGCTGACCGAGAGTGTGCTGCGCAGCTTCGCCGCGTCGGCCACCTGCAAGGGCCTGCAGATCCTGGTCTGCACCGATCCGCGCCTGCCGACGCGGGTGCTCGGTGATGCCGACCGCATCCGCCAGGTGCTGGGCAACCTGCTCAGCAACGCGATCAAGTTCACCGAGCATGGCCGGGTGGTGTTGCGCGTGCGCCAGGTACAGCGCGAAGGTGAATCGAGCGTGCTGGCCTGGCAGGTGACCGATACCGGCGTGGGTATTGCTGCGGAGGAACAGGCGCGTCTGTTCGAACCGTTCCGCCAGGTCCGCGGCGCGGCCAGCGCGCAGGGTACCGGCCTGGGCCTGTCCATCAGCGACCGTCTGGTGCGCTTGATGAGCGGCGAGCTGCAGGTGGTGAGCGAGCCGGGCCTGGGCAGCAGCTTCAGCGTCCGCCTGCCATTGCCGGTGCTGGCCGCTGCCGAGGATGGGCCCACATTGCTGCCGGAACCACCGATCCTGGTGCGCGGCCGCGACCGCGAGCTGGTCGACAGTGCCTGTGGCTGGCTGTGTCGCTGGGGTGCCAACGCGCAGCCCCTGCTTGGCGACCCGACGCTGCTGGACCATGACGGCGCGATCCTGATGGATGGTGAAGCAGCCACTCCGCTGGCATGGTCGGGCCCGCGCGTGGTGGCATCGATCGAGGGCGGTGACCAGCCGATCACTGCCGCCGATGGCAGCCTGGTCGTGACCCTGCATGGCATGACCGCGATCGGCAATGCGCTGGCCAACGTGCAGCAGCAACGTGCGGCGCAGCCGGAGACCACGCGCTTGGCACCGCCCGTGCCGCTGGGGCTGCGCGTGCTGGCGGTCGAGGACAACCCGATCAACCGGGTGATCCTGGCTGAGCAGCTGCGCACCCTCGGCTGCGACGTGGAGCTGGCACAGGATGGCATTGAAGCGCTGCAACGGTGCCGCGAGCAGTGCTTCGATCTGGTGGTGACCGACATCAACATGCCGCGCATGGACGGCCACGCGCTGGCCCGCGAGCTGCGCGATGACGGCAACCTGGTACCGGTGATCGGCGCCACCGCCAATGCCACCGCCGAAGAGCGCGAGCGCTGCCTGGCCAGTGGCATGCAGGGCTACCTCAGCAAACCCATCGACATCGCCCGCCTGCGCAAGGCACTCACCGCCCTGCGCCAAGGAGATCCCGCATGACCCAGCGTGTCCTGATCCTGGAAGACCAGCCCTTCCAGCGTGGTTTCCTGGCCAATCTTTTCGGCAGCCGTGCCGGCGTCCAGGTCGATGCCTGCGAAGACGTGGATGCCGCCATCGCACTGTGTGCCTGCCAGCCCTACGACCTGGTGGTCAGTGACCTGCTGATGCCCGGGCAGGACGGCATCCAGTTCATCCAGGCGCTGGCGGCGCAGCCACGCCCACCCCGCCTTGCCGTGGTCAGCGCGGCCCCGCGGCGGATGATGACCTCGGCACGGCTGATGGCCGAATCGCTGGGGCTGGAGGTGATCGGCCTGCTGCCCAAGCCGGTGGCGGCCGCCGACGTGGATGCCCTGTTCGAGGCGCTGGCGCAGGCGCGTCAGGCCACTGGCAAGGCCCCCACGCGCGCGGCGGCTGCACCCGAACCGGATGTTTCGCAGCTGCGCCAGGCCATGGCCGATGGCAGCCTGACGGCCTGGTTCCAACCGAAAAAGTCACTGCAGTCAGGGCGGGTCGTGGCGGCCGAGGCACTGGTGCGCTGGCGCCATCCGCAGCTGGGCGCGCTGGCCGCTGGCAGCTTCCTCCCGGCGATCTGCCGATACGGGCTGGAGGGCGATCTGCTGCGGATGATGCTCAAGGCCAGCATCAGCGCACAGGCACGCTGGCGCAAACAAGGGTTCCGGGTACCGGTATCGATCAACCTGCCCCCTCACCTGCTGGAGCAGTCGGACCTGCCCGACGAACTGCTGGCACTGACCCTGGCCAACGGCGGTACGCCTGGTGAATTGTGCTTTGAGCTGATGGAAAACAGCACCACGCGGCACGTCAGCGACTTCTATGCCGGTGCCTGCCGGCTGCGCATGAAGGGCTTCGGCCTGGCCCAGGATGATTTCGGGCAGGGTCTGAGCTCGGTCCACAATCTGGTCAATACCCCCTTCACCGAGGTCAAGATCGACCGCGCGCTGGTCAGCGGCTGCGCCCGTGACCCGGCCCTGCACCTGACCTTGTCGACGGTGATCGCGCTGGCCAACCAGCTCGGGCTGACCATCGTGGCCGAGGGCGTGGAAAGCGATGCCGACCTGGCCGCGCTGCGCCAGCTCGGCTGCAGCCAGGTGCAGGGTTTCCTGATCTCGCAGGCGCTGCCCTCAGACGAGTTCACCCGCCTGCTGGACGAAGAAGCACCGCAACTGGACGAAAGATCGCGAGCCGCCCTGAGCTGACACGGATTCCACAGCGACTTCACAACATCATCAAGTCGCATTGACGATCCTGTCTGTGCAGTGGCGGCGGACTTTGCGCTGCCGCCACCGGTGCCTCTGTCCGCCCCCACCCTGAGACCCGCCATGCCGGCCGAGGCCGCCCCTGTTCGCCGACTCGCTCGCCGCTCACTGCGCGTCCACGCCCTGCTGATCGGCGTGGTGGTGCTGGCGACCCTGCAGGCCGGACTGCTGCTGTCGGCCGGCTCGCAGCTTTTGAACGAAGAGCGCAGCAAGATCGAGTACCACTTCCGCCGCCTGGACGGCACGCTTCGCGAGCAGGAGCGCTTCCTGCGCCAGTGGCGGCTGCACGATGTCGGCGCTCGAGGACAGCCGGTTGCCGATGCCAGCGTGGAACTGCAACGCGGCCCGTTGTTCGCCAACTTCGCGGCGATCGGGAGCGAGGGAGCCAGTCTTTCGCTACCGAACGAGCTGGGCGATCGTTTCCTGCGCTTCTACGGCACGTTCTGGTCGGCCTCGCACTACCCACCACCGCAATGCCTGCTGGTCGATGGCCAGGGCACGCGCGGGCTGCTGGCACCGGTGCAGATCGGCGTTACCGATGCGAGCCAGAACAGCCCGCATCACCTGCGCCCGGCGATCGCCGACATCCACCGGGTCATGGGCACGCGTCCGGCGCTGCAGCGCGGTGGCATCGTCTGGGTGAGCGTACCGTGGCGCGACCGGCAGACCCGTTTGCTGGCCATCGCGCATGCGCCGCAGGATGCACGCCTGTGGGGCGAGGACGACAAGGATTCACAGGCCGCGCTGGCCTGCCTGCTCGATCCGGGACGTGTCGATGACTACCGGCAGGTGCTGGGTGTTCCGGTGTTCCAGCGGCTGTCGCTGTTCGATACCGATGGCCAGCGCCTGCTGGGCGATGCAGCAGACGCCAGTGACGCTGGCACCTCCTGGAAGGCCGGCCTTGCAGGCCTGCAGTTCCGCATGCGCAGCGAGCGCGGCTGGCTGGCGGTGTACCACGTCAGCTGGCGGCAGGTGTTCCAGCACCCACAGGGGCCCTTGCTCGGCGCGACCGTGGTGGCGCTGCTGCTGGCATTGGGTGGCACGCTGCTGCTGCGCGCGTATCGGCGTTCGGTCATCGAACCACTGCGCAGCAACCACGCGCGCCTGCTGGAAAGCGAGGCCTTCAGCCGCACCATCCTGGACAACGCGCCGATCGGGCTGTGCCTGCTGCGCCGTACCGATGGCAATGTGCTGCTGGACAACACCCTCGCCCGCCGCTGGCTGGGCGAAGACCACCACAGCGGAGGCTGGCATGGCCCTTGGCGGCGCAGCGTGCTGGCCGCTGGAGGCACCACGCTCGGCGATGGGCTGGCCTACACCACGCCCGAAGGCCGCCACCTGCTGGTGACCGCGACGCCGGCGCGCTATCGCGGCGAGCCGGCGGTGCTGTGTCTGTTCATCGATCTCAGCAGCCAGCATGAAGCCGAACAGGTGCTGCAGCAGGCGCGCCGTGCCGCCGACCAGGCCAACCGGGCCAAGAGCCAGTTCCTGGCCACGATGAGCCATGAAATCCGCACGCCGCTGTACGGCGTGCTCGGCACCCTCGAACTGCTCGGACTCACACCACTGGATGCGCGGCAGCAGGACTATCTGGCGACGATCCAGCGTTCGTCCTCGACCCTGATGCAGCTGATCAGCGACATCCTCGACGTCAGCAAGGCAGAGGCCGGGCAACTGAGCCTGGAGCCCAGCCCGTTCGATCCGGTGCGACTGACCGAGGATGCGCTCGACTCGTATGCTGCCGCGGCCGCCAACAAGGGGCTGCGGTTCTACGCCTGCATCGATGCCGACGTGCCACCCTTGGTGTGCGGTGATGCCGCGCGGATCCGCCAGGTCCTCAACAACCTGATCAGCAACGCACTGAAGTTCACCGACAGCGGGCGCGTGGTGGTGCGCGTTTCGGCACGCTGGCAGGAGCAACGCTGCTGGCTGCAGTGGCAGGTCGCCGATACCGGTATCGGCATTGCCAGCGAACACCAGGCGCACCTGTTCGAGCCGTTCTTCCAGGCCAACCCGGGCACCGATGCGATGCGCGGCACCGGCCTAGGGCTGGCCATCTGCGCGCATCTTGTGGCGTTGATGGAAGGCCAGCTGCGTGTGGTCAGCGAGAGCGGCCTGGGCAGCAGCTTCAGCGTCGAACTGCCGCTGCCACCGGCGCCGGCGGATCCGCAGCAATCCCCTGCGCCGCAGCTGCCTGCGGGCCTGCAGGTCCAGGTACGGGGCAGCGTGCGCGAGCTGGTGCAATCGCTGTGCGAACGCCTGCAGCAGCGTGGTGCACAGGCCAGCGTGTACCGGGAAGACAGCACGGCAGACTTGCCATCGCCCACCGTGCTGCTCGACCTGGTCCTTGACGACCCGCTGCCCGGGTGGGCCGGTGGACCGCGTGTGGTCGCCTGCCGCGAAGGCGGCGTGCGCCCCCGGCACATTGATGGCTTCTGGCAGGTTGGCCTGCACCGGTTCGATGCGATCGTGCTCGCGTTGGCCGCGGCCAGTGGCCAGCCGCTAGCGGCGAGCGCCGAAGGGCGCCTGCCGGCGACGCGCCGTTTCGGCCTGCAGGTGCTGGTGGCCGAGGACAACCCGATCAACCAGGCGATCCTGCGCGACCAGCTGGAACAGCTCGGCTGCCGCGCCGTGGTCGCCAGCGATGGCAATGAAGCGCTGGGCTACTGGCAGCAGGGCGCGTTCGCGCTGGTGCTGACCGACCTGAACATGCCCGGGATGGATGGCTATGGCCTGGCGCGCGCCTTGCGGGCGCGCGGTGTCAGCGTGCCGATCCACGGTGCCACCGCCAACGCCGATCCGGCCGAACGCCAACGCTGCCAGGAATCGGGCATGCAGGGCGTGCTGGTCAAGCCGATCACGCTGGAAGCGCTGCAACGCCTGCTGATCCGGATCACCCAGGGCGATGCGGCGGTTTCCGCGCCGCCGCAAAGTCCTGTATCCACCGATACGCGCGATGATGATCCGCCGCTGCAGGTTCCCGCAAGAATGCAGGCATTGTTCGTGCAGACCATGCAGGCTGACCTGGACAGCCTGCGCCAGTCGATTGCCACCGCCGATCCGGCGCGCGTGGTGCAGGTACTGCATCGCATCCGCGGCGCACTGGTCATCGTCGGCGCACCTGCGCTGGTGGACAGCGGCCTGCGGATCGAACAGGGCCTCGCAGGCGGCGATGACCTGGTCACCCAGGAGGCTCCGCTTGCCGGCTTCCAGCGACGCCTCGAACAGCTGCTGCATCCGCTGCTCGGCGCGGCATCTCCTTCCTCATCTGACGACCCGAACCCGCCATGACCACACGGATCCTCATCGCCGACGACCACCCGATCGTGCTTGCCGGCATCCGCGACGTACTGGCCGGGGAGCTGGACCTCGAGGTCGTGGGCGAAGCGGCCGACCCGGCGACGCTGATCGAGCTGATGACCCGGACCCGGCCACAGGCGGTGATCACCGACTACAGCATGCCAGGGGGCGACCGCTTCGGGGACGGCATAAAGCTGATCTCGTTCCTGCGCCGCAGCTTCCCGGAGACGCGCCTGCTGGTGCTGACGATGGTGTCCAACCCGTCGTTGGTTGCGGCGATGTATGCCGCTGGTGCCGGCGGCGTGGTGCTCAAGAGCCATGGATTGGGCAGCCTGGTACAGGCCCTGCGCGTGGTGCTGGCCGACCGCGTCTACCGGCCCCCGGGCCTGCTGCCGGTAGCGGCGAGCGAGCCGGCCGATGCCGATGCGGTGCGTGCGCGGCTGTCGCCGCGCGAGCTGGAAGTGATCCGGCTGTTCACCGGCGGCATGAGCGTGGGCGACATTGCACGCCAGCTGCAGCGCAGCGCCAAGACGGTCAGCACGCAGAAGATCAGCGCGATGCGCAAGCTGGGCGTGGACAGTGATCAGGCGCTGATCGAGTACTGCCTGCAGGCCTCGTTGTTCGCCTGAGGTCCACTCCAGGCTGAACCCTGCAGCCCCTGTACAAGGGCCCGCACCGGCTTTAGGAAACGCCTGATTCCATAGGACAGCGCCGATTTCTAGGCTGGACGCATCCCGCCTTGGTGCGCCTGCCGGCAGTAGCTGCGCCGCCCTGGGGGACGGAAGTCCGATGGCGCCTGCAGCTGCCATCGCGTGTGGCTTCCGCAGCGACGCGGCCCTGCCGCGCCAGTTCGCGCAGCCGTGCTGCGCCCTGCCACAGGAAGTCCAACAGAATGTACGCCTCCCCCACACGGTACCGCCGTGCGCCTGGGCGCGCGCGCCTCGCGCCTGCCCCCCTCCTTCCCAGCCTGCTGGCGACCGCCCTGTGGGCGGCGCTGCCGGCCCACGCCGCCGATCTGACCGGACCGCTGAAGGTCATCAATGGCCAGACCCTGCAGCTGGATGCGGGCGATACCCTGCTGCACTCCGTGGGCGGCTTCGCCCTGGACGTGAACGGAGCCGGCAGCACGGCAACGCTCGATGACACGCGCGTCGATGTCACCGGCGGCGGCAGCGCAATCCAGGCCTCCGCAGGTGGCAGTGTTCTTGTACAGGGAGGTCACATACAGCTTGGCAATGGAAGTTCAGGCGTCGGTTATGCGCTCAACGCAACCGGCATCGGCAGTGTCATCCACGCCAGCAACCTGGTCATCAATGCCTATCGCAACAGTTCCGGCTACGGCACGGTCAACGCCACCAACGGCGGCAAGATATGGCTCGATGGCGGCAGTGTAAGCAGCGATGGTCATGCCCTGTATTCCAGCGGACGTGGAAGCGAGCTGCATGTATCGGGTACCACGATCAGCAACGGTGCCGGCCGTGCCATCTATGCCGACGGCGGCGCACTGCTTTCGTTGGAATCACTGGCGATGACGTTCGCGCAGGCAACCAACGGTTCCAGCGGCCGCCTGTCCGCAAGCGGCAGCGGAAGCGTGTTGTCGCTGCGCGACGTGGATGTCATCAATGGCTACTTCGACATTGACAACGGGGGGATCCTCCGCATCACCGGGGGCACCG
Organism: Stenotrophomonas sp. YJH_SMC_19; assembly: GCF_059367915.1. Classification (NCBI taxonomy): domain Bacteria; kingdom Pseudomonadati; phylum Pseudomonadota; class Gammaproteobacteria; order Lysobacterales; family Lysobacteraceae; genus Stenotrophomonas; species Stenotrophomonas sp. YJH_SMC_19. Next base: position 68,401 of record NZ_JCAFRI010000021.1, on the reverse strand, counting down.
CCACCGCCAACGGCAGCAGCATCCGACTGATGGGAAACCGGACCAGTCGAACGTTCGCCACAGCGGAAATCACCAATGCCCGCTTTGAAAGCACCGGCGGCTACGGCGTCAACGTCAACAGCTGGGGCAAGTTGACCGCCGAGGGCGCGCACTTCACCGTGCGCGATGGCAGTTCCGGGATCTGGCTGTCCGGTGCCGACTCGCTGGCGGACCTGAGCAACACTGTGATCAGCACCTTTGGTGACAACGGGTATGGCCACGGTGTGGACGTATGGGGTGGCACCGCGACGATCACCGGTGGCAGCATTGATACCCATGGCGATGGCGTCTACGGCCTGCGCGCTTCCGGCAGCAACCCTCCAACGCCCTACTCCCGGATCCGTGCCAGGAATCTCGACATTGCGACCTACGGTGCGGTGTCCGGTGGTGTGTTCCTGGGCGGCAGTACCGCGGACATACAGCTGGACGGCGGCTCGATCACCACCCATGGCGCAGCCTCGTTCGGCATCGTGCAGATGAACACTGCAAAGCTCACTGCGGACGCCCTGCACATCCAGGCGCTGGGAACGAACTCGGGCGCCTATCGTTCCTACATCACCGTATTTGGTCCCTACTGGGATCGGCTGGTGTTCAACGACAGCCAGATCGAGACCCTGGACGGCCCAGCGTTGTGGCTGCAGGGAAGCAACCACGAACTGACACTCAACAATACCGCCGTTGTCGCCCGTCAGGCAGGTGACCTGGTTGGCGGCCGACTGCTGAGGGTCAGCGATACCGTGTTCACTGATGGCAGCTCGGTGGCAACGTCCGAGATCCGCTTCACCGCGAACAACAGCCGCCTGAGCGGCGACGTGGTCGTCGACAGCGCGACTGCGGAGGTGCACATGGTGCTGCGCAACGGTACTCAGTTCAGCGGCGCCCTGCGCAACGACTCCGGTTACCAGGTCGCACAGCTGGCGCTGGATGGCAGCAGCCAGTGGAACGTGCGTGACAGTTCCAGCGTCGGTGCACTCGAACACGCCGGCACCATTGCCTTCGATGCACCGGCGGCGGGCGGTTTCAAGACCGTCACTGTCAGCGGCGACTACGTGGGTAACGGTGGCCACTGGATCTTCAACCGTGCACTGGGGGACGATACCTCGCTCGGCGATCAGCTGGTGATCAGCGGCAACAGCAGCGGCACCGCCAGCGTGAGCGTGCGCAATGCCGGCGGCGCCGGTGCACTGACCCAGGAGGGCATCCGCCTGATCACCGTAGGTGGCCAGTCCGATGCTCAGTTCGGCCTGCAGGGCCGCGCGGTTGCCGGTGCCTACGACTACTTCCTGTTCAAGGGCGGCGTGTCGACCCCGGATGATGGCAACTGGTACCTGCGTTCGGAATACGTCGATCCTGTCGATCCAGTGGATCCAGTGGATCCAGTGGACCCCGTCGATCCCGTCGATCCCGTCGATCCCGTCGATCCTGTCGATCCTGTCGATCCTGTCGATCCCGTCGATCCCGTCGATCCGGTAGATCCAGTTGACCCGACACGTCCGAAGGTGGAACGCCCGGAACCGGCGGCCTACCTGGCCAACCGCAGCGCCGCGCTGGGCATGTTCCGGCACAGCCTGCACGACCGCGCCGGTGATCCCGCCGCCGAAGCGGGCGTCAGCGGCGATGCCGTGGCCTGGATGCACCTTCGCAGCGCGCAGCCCGACAGCCACGACCGCAACCGCCAGGTCCAGGTCGATGGGCAGATCAGCAGCGTGCTGGTCGGCGTCGGCCGCCGTTTCGAGGTGGGTGGCAAGGGCGAACTGCAGGCAGGTGCGATGCTCGGTCACGGCCGTGCGCGCAATGACAGCCGATCGCAGGTGACCGGCTACGCCGCGCGGGGCGTGGTCACCGGCACCAGCGTGGGCGCCTATGCCACCTGGCTGCAGGATGCACGCATGCAGGGCGGCGCCTATGTGGACGGTTGGCTGCAGTACGGCCGCTTCCGCAACAGCGTGCAGGGCGAAGGCCTGCAGAAGGAGCGCTATGACGCCCGCAACTGGAGTGCGTCGGCCGAAGCCGGCTATGTGCTTCCCCTGCGGCGCACCGCGCAGCGCGGCATCTACCTGGAACCGCAGCTGCAGGTGGTTCACAGCCGCTATGACAGCGACCGCGTGGTCGAGGCCAACGGCACGGTGGTCGAGGACCGCGGCGGTAGCGAGACCAGCAGCCGCCTCGGCCTGCGCCTGTACAGCCGCGGGTTGAGCCCGGCGCAGGGCCAGGTGCACCCGTACGTGGCGGTGAACTGGTGGTCCGGCGGCAATGGCGCAGGCCTGGCGATGGACGGCGAGCGCCTGCAGCGGCAGCTGCCGCGCGACATCTACGAAGCCAAGGCCGGTGTGCAGGTGAATCTGTCCGGCGGTTGGCGAGGCTGGGGTGAATTGAGCCGGCAGAGCGGTGGCATGGGCTTCCGCGATATCAGTGCGCAGATGGGCGTGTCGTACACCTGGTGATGCGGGAAGTGCCCGGCAAGGGAGTGCCGGGCGCTTTTTCCACATGCCGCGTGGAAAGCGATGGGGGTTAGGTGTGGACAAGTGCCTGCGAACCGCATGGAGCAAGCGTTTCAGGACGTGGCTATTTTTTATCCATGCCTCTTCGCGGTTTTCCACACCCCTCGTGGAGAGTGGTTGGGATTTGATGTGGACAAGTAGGTGGGAGTGTTGCTGCGCAAGCGCTTCGAAGCGTGGTCAAAATTTGTCCACGTTGCACGATCGAGGCAGGTAGCGCCGAGCCCGCGCTCTGCTCACGTCCATCGCAGCCGTGCATCGGCTCGGCGCTGCATCAGGTTCGCCGGTTTTCCACACCCGACGTGGAAAGCGATGGGAGTTTGCTGTGGACAAGTACCGGCGAACATCACACCGCAAGCGTTTCGCAGCGTGGTGTTTTTTTGTCCATCGCCGGAAACGCGAACGCCCCGCACAGGGCGGGGCGTCCGGGGTCGATCCGATGCCGCTGGATCAGACGTTGAAGCGGAAGTGCAGGATGTCGCCTTCCTGCACGCGGTATTCCTTGCCTTCCAGACGCAGGCGACCGGCTTCCTTGGCGCCGGCTTCGCCCTTGTACTTGATGAAGTCGTCATACGCGATGGTTTCGGCGCGGATGAAACCCTTCTCGAAGTCGGTGTGGATGACTGCGGCAGCCTGCGGGGCGGTGGCGCCCTTGCGCACGGTCCACGCGCGGACTTCCTTCACGCCAGCGGTGAAGTAGGTCTGCAGGCCGAGCAGGCTGTAGGCCGCGTTGATCACGCGGTTCAGGCCCGGCTCGCTCAGGCCGAGGTCGGCCAGGAAGGTATCGCGGTCTTCGTCATCGAGCTGGGACAGCTCTTCCTCGATCGCGGCCGACACCGGCACCACCTGCGCGCCCTCGGCGGCGGCGTGCGCGCGCACAGCTTCCAGGTGCGGGTTGTTCTCGAAACCGTCTTCCAGCACGTTGGCAATGTACATCACCGGCTTCAGGGTCAGCAGGAACAGGTCGCGCACCAGCGCCTTCTCTTCCTCGTCCAGACCGACCGAGCGACCGGCCTTGCCGTCGGACAGCGCAGCCTGCAGCTTGGCCAGCACCGGCTTGCGCGCCGCTGCGTCCTTGTCGCCGCCCTTGGCCGCACGCTCGGCACGGTTCAGCGCCTTCTCGACACTGTCCAGGTCAGCCAGCGCCAGCTCGGTGTCGATGGTTTCGATGTCCGAGATCGGATCGACCTTGCCGGCCACGTGCACGATGTCGCCGTGCTCGAAGCAGCGCACCACGTGGGTGATCGCGTCGACTTCGCGGATGTGCGCCAGGAACTTGTTGCCCAGGCCTTCACCGCTGGCGGCACCGGCCACCAGGCCGGCGATGTCGACGAACTCAACCGCGGTCGGGATGACCTTCTGCGGGTTGATGATGCCCGCCAGCTCGTTCAGGCGCGGGTCCGGCACCGGCACGATGCCGACGTTCGGCTCGATGGTGCAGAACGGGAAGTTCGCCGCGGCGATACCCGCCTTGGTCAGCGCATTGAACAGGGTCGACTTGCCGACGTTGGGCAGGCCGACGATGCCGCATTTGATACCCATGGGTGACAGCTCTCTGGGGTGAAAGTGATTGGGGAAACAGCGGCCTGGGCGCTGCTTTTCCAATCATTCTCCGTACCGACCCACGGTCGGTACCTACCGGATTGGTTGGTTCCGTACCGACCAACGGTCGGTACCTACAGCTTATTTCGGGGTGTGCAGCCGCTTCATCGCTTCGCTGAAATCGCCCTGTACCGCCAGCGGCAGCACGTCGATCGCATCGTCGATGGCGCGCGCGATCAGCACGTCATCCTCCTTGGACGGGCGACCCAGCACCCAACCCACCACACGGTCCTTGTGGCCGGGATGGCCGATGCCCACGCGCAGGCGATGGAACTTGCCGTGGCCGAGCAGGCGGATGGTGTCGCGCAGGCCGTTCTGGCCGCCGTGGCCACCATCGAACTTCAGCCGCGCCACGCCGGGCGCCAGGTCCAGTTCGTCGTGTGCGAGCAGGGTTTCTTCCGGTTCGATCTTCCAGAACCGCTGTGCGGCGGTGACCGACTTGCCGCTGAGGTTCATGAAGGTGGCGGGCTTGAGCAGCCACACCGTCTGCCCGGCGATCTCGACCTTGGCGGTCTCACCGAACAGCTTGCTGTCCACATTCCATCGCGCACCGGCTTTCTCCGCCAGGGCCTCAACGAAATGAAACCCGGCATTGTGCCGGGTCCGGGCGTGTTCCGATCCGGGATTGCCCAGACCGACGATCAGTCGCAGTCCTGCCATGGTTCCTTCCAGTACGGTGCCTGCCCGGAGGCAGGCACCGTAACGGTATTACTCGGCGGCAGCCGCTTCTTCGTCAGCCTCGTCGGCCTTGCCGGCCTTGGCGGTGACGATGGCGTCGTCGTGGTCCTTGCCCAGCGCCAGGGCCGGGATTTCCACGCCCTTCGGCAGCTTGATGTCGGACAGGTACACCACGTCACCGGCCTTCAGCTCGCCCAGGTCGACTTCGATCGACTCCGGCAGGTCCTTCGGCAGGCAGGTGATGGTCACTTCCTTCAGTTCGTGGGTGACCACGACGTCGGCAGCCTTGCCGGCCGGCGAGGTGTCTTCGTTGACGAAGTGCAGCGGGACCGAAGCGGTCAGGGCTTCGTTCTCGTTCACGCGCTGGAAGTCCAGGTGCATGATCAGCTGCTTGTACGGGTGGCGCTGCATGTCACGCAGCAGGACCTTCTGCACCTGGCCATCCAGGTTCAGGTCCAGGATCGAGGCATAGAACCACTCGTTCTGCTGGGCCAGCCAGATTTCGTTGTGGTCCAGGCTGATGGCGACCGGCTCGGCGTTGCCGCCGTACACGATGGCCGGGATCACACCGGCGTGACGCAGGCGGCGGCTCGCACCCTTACGCTGCAGTTCACGCTTGGTGACCTTGATTTCATGGGTCTTCGACATTTTCGACTACTCAGGTTGTTGCCGCGCCCTGCGGCGTGGCGGTTGAAGATGCTTCCGCGACCAGAAGCATCCGGGTATGCCCCCGCCGTTGCCGGCAGGGGCGAAAAACTCAGTCGACGTACAGCGAGCTGACCGACTCGCCGAAGGCGATGCGGCGCATCGTTTCGGCCAGCATTTCTGCCACGCTCAGCTGGCGGATCTTGCTGCACACCCGCGCCGCGTCCTTCAGCGGGATGGTGTCGGTCACCACCAGCTCGTCGAGCTGGGAATTGGTGATGTTGTCCACCGCCGGGCCCGACAGCACCGCGTGGGTGCAGTAGGCGGCGACCTTGAGCGCACCGCGCGCCTTCAGGGCAGCAGCAGCAGCGCACAGGGTGCCGGCGGTGTCGACGATGTCATCGACCATCACGCAGGTCTTGCCTTCGACGTCACCGATGATGTTCATCACGGTGGAGACGTTGGCGCGCGGGCGGCGCTTGTCGATGATCGCCAGGTCGGCGTCATCCAGGCGCTTGGCCACGGCACGGGCGCGGACCACGCCGCCCACGTCCGGCGACACAACGATCAGGTTCTCGGTGCCGTAGGCGCGCCAGATGTCGGCCAGCAGCAGCGGGGACGCATACACGTTGTCCACCGGAATATCGAAGAAGCCCTGGATCTGGTCGGCGTGCAGGTCGACGGTCAGCACGCGATCAGCGCCAGCGGTGCTGAACATCTTCGCCGCCAGCTTGGCGGTGATCGGCACGCGCGAGGAACGCATGCGGCGATCCTGGCGCGAGTAGCCGAAGTACGGCACCACGGCGGTCACGCTGGCCACCGATGCGCGCTTGAGCGCGTCGATCAGCACCAGCAGTTCCATCAGGTTTTCCGCGCTCGGCGCGCAGGTCGGCTGGATCACGAACACGTCCTGCTTGCGGACGTTCTCTTCGATCTCCACCTGCACTTCACCATCGGAGAAGTGCGAGACCAGCGCCTTGCCCGGGCGAACCCCCAGTTCCTTGCAGATGTTCTGCGCCAGACGTTTGTTGGCGTTGCCGGAAAAGACCAGCAGGTTCGGGGACTCTTGCATCATGATTGTCTCGGGCGGGGACGAGTGGCGGGGATCCGGAGTCGGCAAGGACCCCGATGGACCCTTGCTGCTGACAACACCGCGGTTGTTTCCACGTCCCGCGCGGGCGATGCGCTGGAAGGCGCGGACACAGCCGCTATTGGCAGGGGCGGTAGGATTCGAACCTACGAATGCCAGGATCAAAACCTGGTGCCTTGGGCCTCTTGGCGACGCCCCTGCATTGATAAATCAGTGTTGCTCGAGTGCATCCAGCAGTGGCGAACGCGCAACGCCCGCTGCCACCCTTGCCCGCAACTCCTTCGGCAACTTCGACCGTCCCTGCTCTGCGGCAGACTGCGATGCGAACTCGACGAAACAACCACTTCCCGAACCGGTCAGCCGCGCCGTGCCGATGTCGCTCAACGCGGCGAACGCTGCCTCGACGGCAGGCTCACGGCGGCGCAGCACCGGTTCGAACGCGTTCCCGACCAGGGTCCCGGAAGCGAAGTCCTCTATTTTCGCCACTGGGCTGCCGCGCGTCAAATCCGGGTCTGCGAACAGAGCCGGGGTGGGAACATGAACACCCGGTTCAACCACCACATACCAGGCCGGCGCCAGCACGATCGGCTGCAGGCGCTCACCCACCCCTTCGGCCCAGGCATTGCGCCCGCGCACGAACACCGGCACGTCGGCGCCCAGGCGCAGGCCCAGCGCAGCAAGCGCGTCCTCGTCCAGACCGGCACGCCAGAGCCGGTTCAGCACCACCAGTACGGTGGCCGCGTCGGACGAACCGCCGCCAAAGCCACCACCTGCAGGAACGTGTTTTTCGACGATGATGTCCGCGCCTTGCACGATATTGGCCGCATCTTTCAGAAGCCGCGCGGCGCGGACCGCCAGGTCATCCGCCTCGGCCACGCCAGCCAGCCCCTCGCCCTGACGGCGCACCTGGCCGTCTTCGCGCAGGCGCAGACCGATGCGGTCGCCCCAGTCCAGCAGGCGGAACACGGTCTGCAGCTCGTGGTAACCATCGGCACGGCGGCCGGTGATGTGCAGGAACAGGTTCAGCTTGGCCGGGGCCGGCCACCAGGACCAGCCCCTGTCATCGCGCCCGGCACTCATGGGGTGCCCTGCCCCCATTGGTCGACCAGCAGGCGCACCTTGGCGTCGCCATTGCCGGCCTCGATCCGGCGCGGCAGCGCCGGGCGCCCGGCCTCGGCCGGGTACCAGTCCAGATACTGCACCTGCCAGCCCATCTGCTGCATGCGACGCGGCCGGCCTTCACCATCACGCTCGACCTTCTCCGGACCGGCAGCATCACCGGCCACCAGGCCACGGATCCACGCCGGCAGCTGGTTGACCGGAATGTCCCAGCCGGTCGCTTCCAGCAGCAGTTGCTGGGCGTCCTCGCCGGCACGCGGCCCACCGGCCAGTCCCTCCAGGCGACCGGCTTCGGAATGGGTATCGCCGGTCAGCTTCCAGCTCTGCCGGGTCACCGGCGCGCTCAGCTCGACCACATAGCGGCGTCCTTCCTGCTTCCAGTCGATGCGTCCGCTGCCGCCATCCTTGCCCTTGCTGACTGCGACCCGGCCCTGGAAAGCCCAGTCCGGCTGTGCCTGCAGCGCGGCCACGCGCGCCGCCTCGGCCTGCGCCGCTTCGGCCGAAACAACCTCGACCACCGCCGGCGCCGGGGTCTTCTGCGTGCCCACGCTGGTACAGGCGGTCAGCGCCAGGGCCGCAGTTGCCAACAGCAGCGGCCGGATCAGGGAAACACTCATGGATTGAATTTCTCGCGGGCGCGCAGCAGCGCGCGGTTTTCAGGGTCGAGCTTGGCCGCTTCGTCGAAGAAATGGCGGGCCTCGTCATGCTTGCCCAGCACCCACAACACTTCGCCGACATGGGCGGCGATCTCAGGGTCCTTGGCCAGGGTCCAGGCACGGCGCAGCTGCACCAGTGCTTCTTCCTTGCGGCCCAGGCGATACAGCACCCAGCCATAGCTGTCGACGATGGCAGCGTTGTCCGGTTCGGCCACGCGGGCGCGATCGATCAGCTCCAGCGCTTCCTGCAGGCGACCGGTGCGATCGGCCAGGGTGTAACCCAGCGCGTTCAATGCCGGCACGTTCTCCGGGTCGGTCACCAGGATCTTGCGCAGGTCGGCCTCGGCGCGCGGGATGTCGTCGCGGCGTTCCCAGGTGAGCGCACGGGCGTACAGCAGGCCGTTGTCATCCGGGTAGGCGGCCAGGCCGCGGGCCAGCGCATCCAGCTCCCCGGCACTGTCATCAGCACGCTGGCGCAGTTCGGCTTCCAGCAGGTAGGCATCGCGGCGCACATCGTCGTCGACCACCGCATCGGACTGGATCGCGTGCACTTCATCCAATGCCTGCGGCAGGCGCCCGGCCAGGGCCTGGGCGTTGGCCGCGCGCAGGCGCGCCTCGCTCAGTTCATCGCCACCGGGCACGCTGTGGTACCACTGCACCGCCTCGGGATAACGCTTCAGGTATTCGGCGATCTTGCCCAGCAGCAGGCGCTGCGCCGGGTCCGGCTTGGCCGCCTGCCGCGACAGTTCGTTGTAGAGGTTGGACAGCGCCGCCTTGTCGCCCTGCTTGGCCAGCAGCGAGGCGCGCATGCCCCAGGTCTGCACGTCCTGCGGGCCGAACGCCAGCACGCGCTCGGCGGCGGCGGGCTGGCCGAGGCTGTCGTAGGCAATGGCCACCGCATTGCGCAGTTCAGGGTCCTGTCGGGTCTTCGGCTCCACATCGTGCAGCAACGACAACGCCTTGCCGGTCTCCCCGGCCTGCTGCAGCTGGCTGGCGCGCAGCAGCGCAACGCGCGGCTCCTCGGGGAAGCGCTTGACCACTTCATCGATCATGCGCCGCGCCAGCTCGGGCTTGTCCATGCGCAGGGCAAGGCGTCCGAACTCCTGCCACGCCTCGATCTTCGGCGGAATGGCGTTGGCGTCGACCAGCTCGCCCAGCACCTGCGCCGGCACTGCCGGGTCGCGGCCGCCGCCGATCAGGGCGGCCAGGGCGAACTTCCAGCCACGTTCATCCGGGTCGGCCAGCAAGGCCTGCAGATCGCCACGCGCTGCCTTCACATCGCCCTGGCGCATGGCCAGCGCGGCAGCGGCACTGCGCATGGTCAACGAGCTGGGCGCGCGCTGCTGCCAAAGGGCCAGGCCCTTGGCGGCGCTGGCGTCATCGTTGGCGAGCATGGAAATGCGGGTCGCGCGCTCGGCCAGGCCGGCGTCGCCGTCGGTCTGCTGGGCCGCCTGCAGGTACCAGCGGGCCGCCTCGGCCAGCTTGCCGGCCTGCAGCGCGAACTCACCGGCCATCACCGGTTCCAGCGCCAGTTCCTCAGTGGCCGGGGCCCGTACGGGGGCCTTGGCCGGCACCGCCGCCAGGGCCTGGCTGCAGGCCAGGGACAGCAGCAGAACACTGGGGATGCGAATCAATGCGGGCATCGTCGGCATCGGGGCCTTAAAATGTCGTCCAATGGCCAGCAGCTTATCGCAAGCAACTGAACAATGACCCTGTGGGTGCTCGGACTGAATCACCAGACCGCACCGGTGGAGCTGCGCGAGCGCGCGGCCTTCGCCGGTGAGGCGTTGCCGCGCGCGCTCGGTTCGCTGCGCGATACTCCGCAGATCGCCGAGGCGGTGCTGCTGTCCACCTGCAACCGCACCGAGCTGTATGCCGTGGCCGATTCGGCACAGGCACTGGACCAGTGGCTGCACGCCCAGGCCGGCGACCTGCAGGGCTACCTGTACCAGCATGCCGATGCAGAAGCCGTACGCCACCTGTTCCGGGTCGCCACCGGCCTGGACTCGATGGTGCTGGGCGAACCGCAGATCCTCGGCCAGGTGAAGGACGCATGGTCGACGGCGCGTGACCACGGCCTGCTCGGCCAGCGCCTGGACCGCCTGTTCCAGCAGACCTTCTCGGTGGCCAAGCGTGCGCGCACCGATACCCAGGTCGGCGCCAACCCGGTATCGGTGGCGTCGGCGGCGGTGCGCCTGGCGCAGAACGCGTTCGCGCGGCTGGACGATTCCACCGTGCTGCTGGTCGGTGCCGGCGAGACCATCGAACTGGCTGCACGGCACCTGAGCGAAGGCAAGGTGCGCCGGCTGCTGATCGCCAACCGCACCCTCGCCCACGCGCAGGAACTTGCCAGCCGCCATGGTGGCGTAGCCCTGCCGCTGACCGAACTGGACCGCCACCTGGGCGAGGCCGACGTGGTGTTCTCGGCCACCGCTGCGCGCGAACCGGTGATCCACCGCGAGATGGTGGCCAAGGCCCTGCGCGCGCGCCGGCACAAGCCGATGCTGCTGTTCGACCTGGCCGTGCCGCGTGACATCGAGGCGGAGGTCGGCACGCTCAACGACGCCTTCCTCTACACCGTCGACGACCTGGAGCGCGCGGTGGAAGACAACCGCCGCGGACGCCGCGAGGCGGCCGCCGAGGCCGAGGCGATCATCGACCTTCAGGTATCGCGTTTTATCGAGACCCAGCAGGCCAGCGCCCACCAGGCGCCGCTACGACAGCTGCGTGCGTTCGGCGAGGCCACCCGCACTGAACTGCTGGAACGCGCGCGCCAGCAGCTGGCCAACGGCAAGCCGGCCGACGAAGTGCTGGAACTGCTGGCCCACGGCCTGACCAATCGATTGCTGCATCCTCCTACCGCTGCCCTGCGCGCTGCCGCACTGAGCGGCGATGCCGACCTGACCCGCGCCGCCGAGCGCCTGTTCCCGGCTACGCCGGGTTACCGCCACCCACCCGTGAGACCCGATGACGCCGACCCTGCGCCGTAAGCTGGAAGCGCTGGCCGAGCGCCGCGAAGAACTGGAACGCCTGCTCGCCGAACCCGACGTGGTCGCCGACAACACCCGTTTCCGCGACCTTTCGCGCGAATTCGCCCAACTTGAACCGGTTGCCACTGCACTGGCCGATGAAGCACGTGCCAAGGCCGATCTGGCCGCCGCCGAAGGCATGCGCGCCGACCCCGACCTGCGCGAGCTGGCCGACGAGGAAATCGCCGCCGCGCAGGCGCGCCTGCTGGAACTGGAGCAGGAACTGGCGCTGCTGCTGGTACCGCGCGACCCGCGCGACGAAGGCAACCTGTTCCTGGAAGTGCGCGCGGGTACCGGCGGCGATGAAGCGGCGATCTTCGCCGGCGACCTGTTCCGCATGTACGCCCGCTATGCCGAGCGCCAGGGCTGGAAGGTCGAGATCGAATCGGACAATCCCGGCGAGCACGGTGGCTACAAGGAAGTGGTGGCACGGGTGGTCGGCCGTGGTGCGTTCTCGCGCCTGAAGTTCGAATCGGGCACGCACCGTGTGCAGCGCGTGCCGGCCACCGAATCGCAGGGCCGCATCCATACCTCGGCGGCCACCGTGGCGATCATCCCGGAGGCCGACGAAGTCGATGACATCGTCATCAACCCGGCCGACCTGAAGGTGGATACGTTCCGCTCCTCCGGCGCCGGTGGCCAGCACGTCAACAAGACCGAGTCGGCGATCCGCATCACCCACGTACCGACCGGCGTGGTGGTGGAATGCCAGACCGAACGCAGCCAGCACGCCAACCGCGACAAGGCGATGAAGCGCCTGAAAGCGCAGCTGCTCGACGCCGAGCGCCAACGCCAGGACGCGGCGCAGGCCGAGTCGAGGCGCCTGCAGGTCGGCAGTGGTGATCGCAGCCAGCGCATCCGCACCTACAACTTCCCGCAGGGGCGCATCACCGATCACCGCGTGGAGGGCCTGACCCTGTACGACCTGCCCAACATCCTGGCCGGCGACCTCGATCCGCTGCTGCAGCGGCTCAGCCACGAACACCAGGTCGACGCCCTGGCCCAGCTGTCGGCAGGCTGAGCACGATGTCGGCCTGGCAGCAGCGACAGCAACTGCAGCAAGCGATCGCCCGCCAGCCCGACGACTTCGTCGCCTGGGTGATGTTGGCCGACGTGGAACTGGAAGCCGGCGACATCGCTGCCGGCGAACAGGCCGCGCGACGTGCGCTGCAGCTGCGCCCGAATCACCCCGAAGCGCTGGCACGGCTGGGCCGCGTGGCGTGGATGGCCGGTGCACATGGCGATGCGGCCAAGCTGCTCGGCCAGGCCTCGGCATTGGCACCGCAGCATCCCGGCATTGCGCTGTGGCTGGGCCATGCACTGGAAGATGCCGATGATGCCGAAGGCGCGTCGGCGGCCTATCGACGCGCGCATGGGCTGATGCCGGCCGAGCCGTACATCGCCGCCCAGCGCCTGGCCTGGCAGCGTCGCCTGTGCGATTGGCAGGACCTGGACACGCTGGCGGCACAGGTGCGCGCCGCCGTTGCCAGCAGCCAGGGCGTGGTCGAGCCGTTCGCCTTCCTCAGCGAGGACGCCAGCGCTGCCGAACAGTTGGCCTGCGCGCACACTCGTGCGCTGGCCGTGGCTGCCTCGGTGCGGCCATTGCCTCCGGCAACGGTGCGCCCGCACGGCCCGCTGCGCGTCGGCTTCCTCTCCAATGGGTTCGGCGCACATCCGACCGGATTGCTGACCGTGGCGCTGTTCGAGCAGCTGCGTCGCGACCCCGCACTGCAACTGCATCTGTTCGCGCTGAACCGCGACGACGGCAGCCGCATTCGCCAGCGCCTGCAGGCAGCGGCGCAGCTGCATGATGTGACTGGCCTGCGACACACCGATACCGCCGCACGCATCCGCGCACAGGGCATCGACCTGCTGTTCGACCTGCGCGGCTGGGGCGGTGGCGGCACGCCGGAAGTGTTGGCGATGCGCCCTGCCCCGCTGCAATTGAACTGGCTGGCCTATCCGGGCACGTCGGGGGCGCCGTGGATGGACGCGGTGGTCGGCGATGCCTTCGCCCTGCCGCCGGCACTGGAGCCGTGCTACAGCGAACGCGTGCTGCGCCTGCCACGAGCCTTCCAGCCGTCAGACAATACGCGCGTGCTGGAGCCTGCGCCGACCCGTGCGGACTGCGGCCTGCCCGCGCAGGGCGTGGTGTTCTGCTGTTTCAACAACAGCTACAAGCTCAACCCCCGCAGCATGGGCCGTGCCTTCGCAGTGCTGCAGGCAGTGCCCGGCAGCGTACTGTGGCTGCTGTCCGGACCGGGCCAGGCCGACGCCCGCCTGCGCACTGCCGCGCAGGCTGCCGGCCTGGACCCGGCGCGCCTGGTGTTCATGGCCAAGCTGCCGCATCCGCAGTACCTGGCCCGTTACCCGCTGGCCGACCTGTTCCTCGACACGCATCCGTACAACGCGCACACCACCGCCTCCGATGCGCTGTGGGCCGGCTGCCCGGTGCTTACCTGCCCGGGTGACACCTTCGCCGCGCGCGTGGCCGGCAGCCTCAACCACCATCTGGGAATGGCACGGATGAATGTCGCCGACGATACGGCGTTCATCACCACCGCCAGCGCGCTGGGCAACGACCCTGCAGCACTGGCGGCGTTGCGCGCTGAACTGGCACAGGCGCGCGAGCGCAGCGGGCTGTTCGACATGGGCGGGTTTGCCCGCGATCTGTCGGCGTTGGTGCAGCAGCTGGCGCGCGAACACGGCTGGCTGGGAACAACCGAACCGACTGGGTAATGCCGGCTGGGTAATGTCGGCTGGGTAATGTCGGCTGGGTAATGTCGATTGGATGACGTCGACTGGGTAGAGTCGACTGCTGGTCGACTGCCCTCGGCAGGAAGCCGAAAACCCCGCGCTGCGCGCGATAGTCGACTGACCGTCGACTCTACCCGGCGTCGACATCGCCTGGGCAGCCCCTGCGCTACGCTCGGGCTTCCTCCCCGCGTGGTGTGACGATGGCCAAGCTCAAGCGCAAGGACTACGACGAACTGCTGCTGCCGCTGCAGCTGGAACTGACCGCCATGGCGCGCTGGGTGCAGCACAGCGGACAGCGCCTGCTGGTGCTGTTCGAAGGCCGTGATACCGCAGGTAAAGGCGGCGCGATCCAGGCCATCAGCCAGCACCTCAACCCGCGCCAGTGCCGGGTGGTGGCGCTGCCCAAGCCCACCGACCGCGAAGCCACGCAGTGGTACTTCCAGCGCTACGCCTCGCACTTGCCCGCCGCCGGCGAGATCGTGCTGATGGACCGCAGCTGGTACAACCGCGCAGGCGTCGAACGGGTGATGGGCTACTGCAGCGAGACCGAGTACCAGCAGTTCCTGCGCCAGGCGCCGGTGTTCGAACAGCTGCTGGTGGACGACGGCATCCTGCTGTTCAAGTACTGGCTGTGCGTGGACCAGGAGCAGCAGGAGAAGCGCTTCGCCGAGCGCCATCTCGATCCGCTGAAGGGCTGGAAGCTCTCCCCGGTGGACCTGAAATCGCGCAGCAAGTACAGCGCCTACACCGAGGCCCGCGAGGCGATGCTGCGCGCGACCCATCGCGAGGCGGCACCGTGGACATTGGTGGATTTCAACGACCAGCGGCTGGGCCGGCTGACGCTGGTGCGCAACCTGCTGGACCGGTTGCCGGACACGCGCGTGGATGCGCCGTTGCCGGAGCTGCCGAAGCTGAAGGGCAAGCTGCATCGCGAGCACTACGATGTGCTGAAGCCGATCGAGGACTTCCCGGTCGAGGATTAGGGTGGGTCGGCAGGGCCTGCGGCCCTGCACCTGCCGAAGCCAGAGCAACGGCAACAGCAACAGCAACGGCGGGCTTCCTGAGGGATGGCGGGGCGAGTCCGGGTGCGGGGGGCGCTGCAAGTACGTCCATGTAAGCTCGGTCGCGGCTTGCTCGTGTGCGCTGTCCTGCGAACACGGCAAGACCGGGGTTGGGCGTCCTGCCCAACCCGCCCGAGGCGTGCCTCGCGCCCATGCGGCTCACGCCCCCGCACCCGGACCCACCCCGCCTTCGACAGATTTCCGCGATCTGTCGTTGATCCACACCATGTGTGGATGCTCTTCGAATTCAATTCGAAAAATTCGATTTGTCTGGAGAATCATCCACGCATGGCGTGGATCTACCAGACATGAGGAATCTGTCAGAGGTGGGGCGGTGTCGGAGTGCGGGGTGTCAGCCGCATGGATGCGGCTGCCAAGCTTACAGGGACGTACTTGCAGCGTCCCCGCACTCCGACACCGCCCCGCCATCCCACGGATAGCCCGCTGTTGCTGTTGCTGTTGCTGTTGCTTTTGCTGTTGCTGGGGTTGCCGGCCAGCGGCCGGCACTACCGCGGGTGCAGGGCCGCAGGCCCTGCCGCCCAACCCCATTACTTGGCAGCAGCGATCTGCTTTTCGATGTCGGCGGCCGTCACCGGGCCGAGGAAGGTGTGCGCCAGCTTGCCCTGTGGATCCAGCAGGTGCGTCAGCGGCAGGCCGCGCGGCGTGGCGAAATCGGCCGGCGGATCGAACGGGTCCACGATCACGATCGGATAGGTCACCGGATGCTTGGTCAGGAACGACTGCATTTCCGGCACTTCGATGTCCTCGTAGGCCAGGCCGACCACTTCGATGTTGCTGCGCATCGCATGCAGCGCCGACAGCTCGGGCATCTCCTTGCGGCACGGGGCACACCAGGTCGCCCAGAAGTTCACCACCACCCACTTGCCGCGGTGCGCGGCCAGGTCGTAGTCGCTGCCATCCACCGCCTTCATCTTCAGCGTCGGGAACTCGGCGGTGGTGCGCTCGGCCGGGGTTTCCTCGACCGGTGCCGGTGCGGTCGGCGTCGGTGCCTGCGCCGGCGGTTGGCTGCTGGCCGGCGTCGGCTCCTGGGCCGGCTTGCAGGCCGACAGTGCCAGCAGCAGGGCCAGCGGGAGCAGCAACGGGGTCTTGCGGGTCATGGCATGTCTCCAGAGTCGGTATAGATATCGCTGACCTTGCGCTTCAGGCGTTCACGCAGGGGCAGTCGCAGATCATCCAGCGCCGCCAATGCGGCACGGCCCAGGCTGTCGTCGCGATACGGCAGATGCTGCTCGGCTACCGGAATGCGCAACTGGGTACATTCGTAAAGATCGGCAAGGCTGACCTGGTCCAGGTCGCGCGAGAGCAGCCATTCGCCACGTTCATCGCGGCGCAGCAGGCCGATCTCCTGCAGGTTGCAGGCCAGGTCCTGCAGCAGCGAATCGGTCAGCATCGGCTCCAGCCGCAGGATTTCATCGTCGGCCAGGCCCTTGCCCTTGGCACGGGCGTGGTGGAAGCGGCCGAGCAGGCGCAGCAGGCCATAGAACTCGTAGCCCTGCGGCAGGCGCAGTTCCACCGGCTGGTAGCGGAAGGCCGCCATCGACGAAGACAACGACGCGCCCAGCAGCACCGCCACCCAGCACAGGTAGATCCACAGCAGCAGGATCGGCACGAAGGCGACCGTGCCATACAGCTTCTGGTAGGACTGGAAGCTGCCCAGGTAGGCGCCGATGCCCCACTTCACCAGCTCCAGGATCACCGCGGCCAGAATGGCGCCAGGCACTGCATGCCGCCACTTCACCGTGTGGTGCGGCACCACCCGGAACATCAGCGTGATGCAGACGAACTCGATCAGGATCGGCGCCAGCCGCAGTGCCAGTTCGGCCAGCCAGCGGCCCTCCTGGGTGCCGAACAGCGGCATCGCGAACACCCGCGCCGACACCGCCAGCGAAGCCGCCGCGAGCATCGCGCCCAGCGTCAGTACAGTCCAGTAGACCAGGAAGCGGGTCAGCTTGGGCCGGGTCGAGCCGACCCGCCAGATCTGGTTGAAGGTTTCTTCAACACTGTTGAGCGTGATCAGCAGCGACACCACCAGCGCGATGAAGCCGGCGGCGGTGAGCTGGCCGGCACTGGCCGAGAACTGCCGCAGGTAGCCCTCGGCCGCGCGCGCGGCATTGGGCACGAAGTTGGAGAAGACGTAATCGCTGAGCTGGTCGCTCCAGCGGTCGAAGACGGGGAAGGCCGAGAGCACGCCGAACACCACGATCGCCAGCGGTACCAACGCGAACACCGTGGTGTAGGCCAGCGCCGCCGCTGCCTGGAACAGGCGGTCGTCGAGGAAGCGATGCCACAGGAAGCGGCCGAAACTGATGGCCCGTGCACGATCCCGCGCGCGCTCCATCCACAGGTTGAGCGTATCCAAAGGTTCCATCGGTGGAAGGGTACCCGATGCGGAATGCTGGCAGGATAGCCATACTGGCGACCACACGACGAGGAGAAGCGGGCACGATGGGCGAGATTCTGGTGCTGTACTACAGCCGGGGCGGTTCGGTGGCACGGCTGGCGCGCCAGATCGCGCGGGGCATCGGCGAAGTGCCGGGCATGAGCGCGCGCCTGCGCACGGTGCCGCCAGTGGCCGCCGTGACCCAGACCGCGCAGCCGCCGGTACCCGACGACGGCGCCCCCTACGTGAGCGTGCAGGACCTGGTGGAATGCCAGGGCCTGCTGCTCGGCAGCCCCACCCGCTTCGGCAACATGGCCGCGCCGGTCAAGCACTTCCTGGATGGACTGGGCGCCGAATGGGTCAATGGCACCCTGTCCGGCAAGCCGGCCGGCGTGTTCACCTCCACCGCCTCGATGCACGGCGGCCAGGAATCGACCCTGCTGTCGATGCAGGTGCCGCTGCTGCACCACGGCTGCGTGATCGTCGGCATCCCGTTCACCGAACCGGCGTTGAGCCACACCACCAGCGGCGGCACGCCCTATGGCGCCAGCCACGTGGCCGGTGCCGCCGACGATCCGCAGCCGACCGACGACGAGGCCGTGCTGGCCCGCGCGCTGGGCCGCCGGGTGGCCGACATCGCGCAGCGGTTGGCCCGATGAGCCGCCCGCCGCGCACGGTCCTGCTGCTGGCCCTGATGGGGCTGGCCGCGCTGTTCGCAGGCTGGTTCATCAATGACAAGCACTGGCTGGCCACCCAGCTGGTGTTCACCGCGCCGCCGCTGGCGCTGGCCTTTGCGCTGCGGCTGGGCTGGCGCAAGGCCGGGTTCTGGGCCTCGGTGCTGGCGCTGGGCTGGTTCAGCCACGGCGTGATGAGCGCCTGGAGCCACCCGGAAACACGCTGGCTGGCGCTGATCGAAATCGCCCTGGCCCTGCTGGTGATCTTCAGCGCCAGCCTGCCGGGGCTGCGCGCCCGCTTCGGCAAGCGACGCTGACGCTGCGCCCGCCGGGCCGTATCATCTGTGTTCCTGGCCCCGCGCCGCTGTACCTGTCCTGGTTTCGCGCATGCACATGATGGAAGAGCTCCTGGTCGTCACCACCGGTGGCACGATCGACAAGATCTACTTCGACGACAAGTCGGACTACCAGATCGGCGACCCCCAGATCGGCATGATCCTGCGCGAGCTGGGCGTGACGTTCCGCTTCAACGTGATTCCGATCCTGCGCAAGGATTCGCTGCACATCAACGACGAAGACCGCGAACTGATCCGCGCCACCATCGCCGCGCAGCCGACCCGCCACGTGCTGGTGACCCACGGCACCGACTCGATGGTGCAGACCGGCAAGGTGCTGGCGACGATCCCGGACAAGACCATCGTGATGACCGGCGCGCTCAGCCCGGCGCGGTTCCGTGGGTCGGATGCGGAGTTCAACATCGGCTGCGCGATCGGTGCGGTGCAGTCGCTGCCGAGCGGCGTATACATCGCCATGAACGGTCGTATCTTCGATCCGCAGCACGTGCGCAAGAACGTGGCCGCCAACCGCTTCGAGTCGGTCTGAGGAACAGCGTGCCGACCAAGGTCGGCACGCACCAAAGCGCTGCCCTTGCAAGGCCGGTACCTACCCAAAGAAGAACGCCCCGGCCTGAGCCGGGGCGTGCCCATGGAGAGGGGCTTGGGCTCAGTACTGGGCGTTGAGGGTCAGGCCCGAGAAGGTGCTGTAGGCCTTCACCCGCACATACCAGGTGCCGGCGGCAGGACTGTTGATGGTGCAGGTCTCGCTGTTGCCGCTCAGGTACGGACGGCAGGTGTAGGTGGTATCGGTCGGGGCACTGCCTTGGCGCACATACAGGTCGGCATCACCGCTGCCGCCACTGATCGCGACGCGCAGCTGGGTGCTGCCGGCCGGAACCGCGACGGTGTAGTTCAGCTCGGCACCGGTCGCAGCGCCCAGGCCGGTCACCGGCACGTTGTTCTGCAGCACGTTGCCACCCGGGTTCGGGTTGCCGCCACCATTGATCGCTGCGGCCACGGCGGCATTGGCGTCGATGATGCCGGCGCCGCAACCACCCGAGCAGGCGCCCGGCAGCGGACGTGCCGTGCTCTTGATGATGCTCTCGACCTGCGCCGGGCTCAGCGGGCTCGGAGCGACCGACTGCATCAGCGCGACCACGCCGGCCACGTGCGGCGCCGCCATCGAGGTGCCGTTGTACGACGCGTAGGTCGCGCTGCCCGGCGTGGTGGTGCCGGTGTTGAGGGTGGACAGGATGCTCTGGCCCGGTGCCGAGATGTCGATGCCGGTACCGTAGTTGGAGAAGCTGGCACGTGCACCGGCCGAGGTGGTCGCCGCCACCGCGATCACGTTCGGGCAGTTGGCCGGCACCGACGAGGACACGTTGGTGTTGCTGTTGCCGGCGGCGACCACCACGGTGGTGCCACGGCCGACCGCGCCGTTGATCGCGTTCTGGTAGGTGGTCGAGCAGCTGCCACCGCCGCCCAGCGAGAGGTTGATGACTTCGGCCGGATTGGCGTTGGCCGGTACGCCGCTGACGGTGCCACCGGACGCCCACACGATCGCATCGGCGATGTCGGAGGTGTAGCCGCCGCACTTGCCGAGCACGCGCACCGGCACGACCTTGGCATTGAACGCGGTACCTGCCACGCCGGTACTGTTGTTGGTCACCGCCGCGACGGTGCCGGCAACGTGGGTGCCGTGCCAGCTGGAGTTGGAGGCCGGGATGCCCGAGCCACACTCGTTGGCGCCGTACCAGTCGCCTTCGTCGTTCGGATTGTTGTCGCGGCCGCCGCCATCACGCGCCATCGCGGCGTCGCTGATGAAGTCATAGCCCGGCAGGATGTTGGCGTTCAGATCGGCATGGTTGGTGATGCCGGTATCGATCACGGCCACCACCACGCCGGTGCCGGTGGCCTTGTCCCAGGCCGGCCGGATGTTGATGCCGGCATTGGAGGTGCCGAAGCCCCATTGCTCGCTGAAGCGGGTGTCGTTCGGGGTCAGCGTCGCGCGCATGATCTGGTCGACTTCGACGTATTCCACGTTCGGGTCGGCGGCCAGCTTGCGCATCAGCAGTTCGGATTCGGCCTGGTCGAGCGGACGGTCGGTCTTGACCAGGGTCGGGCCGACGGCCAGCTTGCGGACCTGCTGCAGGCCCAGCGCGCGGCCCTGGCTGCTGGCCAGGCCGGCGGCGGCCGTCTTCAGCGACGAAGCCAGCGCAGTAGTGTTGGCCACGGCGGCGCTGCCGTCGCGGTACTTGACGATGAAGCGCTGGTGCGTCGGCGCGGACTGCAGGCCGCTGAGCTGGACATCACCGGCCAGCGCAGGCGTGGCCAGCAGCAGCGATGACAGAACGGACGCACCAAGGACCACCCACACTCGACGCACACGCGGTTGCGTTACCTGGGACATCGTATTTCCCTTTCTTGTGGTGTGAATGCCGGAATCGGCAGAAGCACCGGCCCGAACCCGGGGCTGGCTTGCATTGGCGAGGTTCGAAGTCCGGTGAGTCAGCGGATCCCCCTAACGATCCGCCGTGCACATGACGCTAATGGCCGAAACCGGACACCACAAGATTTTCAGCGTCTTTTCAGCAAGATGAAATGTTCGTTCTGAGACTTTTCGGGTCGAGGGTTTGTGAAGGTGAAGGAACCTTCTCGTGTCCTGCACAGACCTGACTGGGCCGTCACGTGTCCTGGAATGACTATGCCGACATCGGCGTTCGCTGATTCGGGGGTCAGATCCCTTTTCCCATGGAAAAGGATCTGACCGCAGGCCCACAACGCAGAAAGCCCGTCACGGGGGACGGGCTTTCCGGAAGCGCAGTCGAGCGTGGCTCGACGCTACAGTTTCAGCGTGGGCGATCAGCCCAGCTTGACCAGCCAGTTGTGGCGGTCCGGCAAGCGGCCGTACTGGATGTCGGTCAGTTCCTTGCGCAACGACATGGTCACTTCGCCGGCCGGCGCGTTGATGTCGCCCACCGAGAAGCCCTCGCCCTTCAGCTGGCCGATCGGGGTGACCACCGCGGCGGTGCCGCAGGCGAACACTTCGGCGATCTCGCCGGAGGCCACGCCCTGCTTCCACTCGTCGATGCTGACCTTGCGCTCTTCGACCTTCATGCCACGGTCGCGGGCCAGCTGCAGGATGCTCTCGCGGGTGATGCCCTCGAGGATGCTGCCCGACAGTTCCGGGGTCACCAGAGTGCCGTCCTTGTAGACCAGGAACACGTTCATGCCACCCAGTTCTTCCAGGTACTTGCCTTCGACCGGGTCGAGGAACAGCACCTGCGAGCAGCCCTGTGCCTGCGCCTTCTGCTGCGGCAGCAGCGAGGCAGCATAGTTGCCACCGCACTTGGCGGCACCGGTGCCGCCCTTGGCCGCACGCGCGTATTCGGTGGACAGCCAGATCGACACCGGGGCAACGCCCTTGGCGAAGTACGGGCCGGCCGGGCTGGCGATGACGTAGTAGCCGGCCTTGTGCGCGCCACGCACGCCGAGGAAGGCTTCGTCGCCGATCATGAACGGACGGAAGTACAGGCTGGACTCATCGGCCGACGGCACCCAGTCACTGTCGACCGCGATCAGCTGCTTCAGCGATTCGACGAAGATCTCCACCGGCAGTTCCGGCAGCGCCAGGCGCTGCGCCGAACGCTGCAGGCGACGGCCGTTGGCATCCGGACGGAAAGTCCAGATCGAGCCATCGGCATGGCGGTAGGCCTTGATGCCTTCGAAGATTTCCTGGCCGTAGTGCAGCACGGCCGCAGCCGGATCCAGCTGCAACGGGCCGTAGGCACGCACGTTGGCGTTGTGCCAGCCGGCATCCTTGTCCCAGCGCACTTCCACCATGTGATCGGTGAAGTGCAGGCCGAAGCCCGGCTTCTCCAGGATCTTGGCGCGCTCTTCAGCGCTGCGCGGGTGGTCCGAACGGGTAACGGCGAAGCTGGGGATGGACTGGGACACCGGAGGATTCCTGTTCTGGTTGCGGGTAGTGCCGGGCCCGCGTCACTGCGGGCCCTGGGTCAAAGCATGCCGGTCTCGAGCCGGGCCGCCTCGGACATCATGTGCTGGTTCCACGGCGGGTCGAACACCAGGTCGACGTCGGCCTCGGCCACCGTCGGGATCATTTCAAGCTTGCTGCGCACGTCGTCGACCAGGATGTCGCCCATCCCACAACCCGGTGCGGTCAGGGTCATCTTCACGTCGATCTCGCGCTGGCCTTCGTCCAGGTGCTTGATCTCGACCTCGTAGACCAGGCCCAGTTCGACGATGTTCACCGGAATTTCCGGGTCGAAGCAGGTGCGCAGCTGCTGCCACACCAGCTGTTCCACCTGTTCATCAGTGGCGTCGGCCGGCAGTTCCAGCGGTGCCGGTGCCTCCTTGCCGATGGCGTCGCCGTCCTTGCCGGCGATGCGGAACAGGTTGCCCTCGACGAACACCGAATAGCTGCCGCCCAGCGCCTGGGTGATGTACCCATAGCTGCCGGCGGGCAGGGTTACGGTATCGCCCTGCGGGACCATCACGGCCTCGCAATCGCGCTCGAAGTGGACAGGTTCGCTGCTACGGGAATACATGGGGACCGATATGGGGCCGTGGCCGGGGCCACGCAAGACGGCATTCTAGCCCAGCCGCTCCGGCACCGCCGGTGCACCGCCGCAAACCACAGTATCCTGTGGGTGATCTTCAGGGAGCTTCGATGTCCTCCAATGCCGCGCGTGCCAGGACCGTGACCTGGCTCTGGCCCATCATGCTGTTGCTGGGCCTGGTTGTTGCTCCCCTTGCCTGGATGGTGCTGGCGCTGATGACCGGCCGGCAGGTCGGCTGGATGGCGGTACTGACCGCCCTGGAACTGGTGTTCATGCTGCGCATGGGTACGCTCGGCCCGGGCCGGCTGCGCATCGTGCTGGTCGTGGTGGGCACCCTGCTGGTGGCCGCCGTGGCCAACTGGACCATCGCCAGCGCCTGGATGGGCGGCTCGATCGGGCTGGACCTGTGGGACGCCACGATGCGGATGGGCCCGCACCTGGCCTGGACCCTGATCACCCTGGCCAATGGCGCGGTGGAGTGGCTGTGGCTGGCGCTGGGCCTGGCCGTGGGCGCCTGGCTGGCGCGCTGAGCGCGCCGGTTGCCACGCCCGCCGGGGACATGCAGGTAGATCCACGCATGCGTGGATGGGATGGTAGTGCCGGCCGCTGGCCGGCAAAGGGGTCAAAGCCCATTCCTGCGGAAAGGGATCCGCCCCCGGTCCTCAATGCCCGCCGTCGAGCGCCTTCAACTCGCTGACCAGCGAGGCTGCCGCTTCGGCACCGTCGCCATACAGCATGCGGGTGTTGTCGGCGTAGAACAGCGCATTCTCGATGCCCGCGAAGCCCGTGCCCTTGCCGCGCTTGATCACCACCACGTTGCGCGCATTGACCACGTCCAGCACAGGCATGCCGTAGATCGGGCTGGCCGGATCGGTTCGTGCGACCGGATTGACCACGTCGTTGGCGCCGATCACCAGCACCACGTCGGTGTTGGCGAACTCCGGGTTGATGTCGTCCATGTCCGCGATCAGGTCGTAGGGCACACCCGCCTCGGCCAGCAGCACGTTCATGTGCCCCGGCATGCGCCCCGCTACCGGGTGGATCGCGAACTTCACCTTCACCCCGCGCTGGCCCAGCCGCTGCGCCAGCTCCCAGATCTTGTGCTGCGCCTGCGCCACGGCCATGCCGTAGCCAGGCACGATCACCACGCGCTCGGCGAAGGCCATCATCGCGGCGACGTCAGCCGCTTCGATCGGCTTCTGCGAGCCGCTGATCGCCTGCGCTTCGCCACCAGCACCACCGCCGAAGTTGGAGAACAGCACGTTGCGGATCGGCCGGTTCATCGCCTTGGCCATCAGCCGGGTCAGCAGGATGCCCGCCGCGCCGACCATCATGCCGGCGATGATCAATGCTTCGTTGCCCAGCACGTAACCTTCGAACGACACCGCCAGGCCGGTGAACGCGTTGTACAGCGAGATCACCACCGGCATGTCGGCGCCACCGATCGGCAGCGTCATCAGCACGCCCAGCGCCAGCGCAAGTACGAAGAAGGCGACGATCGCCCAGGTGCTGAGCGTGCTGGCGGCGATGATCGCCAGTACCACCACCGCCAGCGCCACCAGCAGGTTCATCACCTGCTGGCCCGGCCAGGTCACGCGCTTGTCCAGGCGTCCATCCAGCTTGGCCCAGGCGATCACCGAGCCGGACAGCGACACCGCGCCGATCGCTGCGCCGACCACCGCCAGCAGCAGCACCGTGCCCGACGGCTGGCGCGCGGCCAGATCGGCCAGCGCCTGCGCGCTCCAGTGGCTGGTATCGCGGTTGGCAAGGAAGGCGTAGCGCAGCAGCTCCACCGCGCCGATCGCCGCCGCCGAGCCACCGCCCATGCCGTTGTACAGCGCCACCATCTGCGGCATGTCGGTGATGGCAACCTTGCCGGCCGACCACCAGGCCAGGCCCGCGCCCAGCAGCAGCGCCACCAGGATCAGCGGCACGTTGTGCAGTTCGGGAAGGAAGAAAGTGGCCGCCGTGGCCAGCAGCATGCCCAGCCCGGCCCAGCGGATGCCGCTGCGCGCGGTCAGTGGCGAGGCCATGCGCTGCAGGCCCAGCAGGAACAGCGTGGCGGCGACGAGGTAGCTGGCCTTGACCAGCCAGTCGAGCAGTTCGACGGTGCTGATGTTCAAGCCTGCGGCTCCTTCGGCTCGTCCTTGCCGCCCTTGGGCGCGCTCGGCTTGAACATTTCCAGCATGCGCGCGGTGACCACGTAGCCACCGGCGGCATTGCCGGCACCCAGCACCACGGCGAGGAAGCCCAGGACCTTCTCCAACGGTGTCTGTGCGTGCCCCAGCACCACCATCGCGCCGATCAGCACGATGCCGTGGATGAAATTGGAGCCCGACATCAGCGGGGTATGCAGGATCACCGGCACCCGCGAAATGATCACGTGGCCGGCGATGGCGGCCAGCATGAAGATGTACAGCGCTACGAACCCGTCACTCACTGGCAACGCTCCCGCTCTGTCTTCGTCGGCCCATCATAACCATGGGCTGAACCCGGCGTGCACCCGGCGTCAACCGAAGCGGCGCTCACGCGTTGTCGATGGTGACCCCGAGCGAGGAACCGTACCCTGTGCTGGTGAGCAGCCCCGTCCCCCCGAGCGCCGAGACCGATGCCCTGCCGGCATCGCTGGAAGCGTTCCTGGCCACCGTCGGCCCGCGCGCGTTCCGCTTCGCCGAGGCCGGCCTGCGCCAGCGCGAAGACGCCATGGACGCGGTGCAGGACGCGCTGCTGCGCATGCTGGACTACGCCGACAAGCCGGCAGCCGAATGGGCGCCGCTGTTCTGGAGCATCCTGCGCCGGCGCGTGATCGACGTGCAGCGCCGGCGCCGCTTCCGCCTGCCGTTCTGGCGCGACAACCAGGACGCGCAAGGCGGCGAGATCGACTGGGCCGATCCCGGCCCGGACCCGGCACAGGCGCATGAACAGCGCCAGCAGTACCAGCAGCTGGTGGACGCGTTGCGCCGCCTGCCCGCCCGCCAGCGCGAGGCCTTCACCCTGCGCGTGCTGCAGGACCTGGACGGGGCCACCACCGCCCGCGCCATGGGCTGCAGCGAAGGCGCGGTAAAAACCCATCTGGCACGCGCCCGGCAGGCGCTGCAGGACTACCTGGAGATCCACCCGTGAACCGCTCCCTGCCTTCCGATGACACCCTGCGCAGCCTGCACGCGCAGTCGCTGCACGCGCTGTCGCCGGCTACGCTGGCACGCCTGCGCCAGGCCCGACACGGCGCCAGCGCGACCCGGCACGGGCGCCTGCGCTGGTGGCTGGCCAGCGCCTGTTCACTGGTGGTGGCGCTGGGTATCGGCCTGCAGTTCACCGGCCATGGCACGCTGACGGGCCCCGCGCCGGCACCTGTGCTGGCCTCGGTGGAAGACAACAGCGCGCTCTACGACGAAAATCCCGATCTGTACCTGTGGCTGGGCGATACCGACCTGGCGATGGAGTGAATCATGTCCCGACTGCACACCCTGCCCCTGCTGATGACCCTGTTGCTGCTGCCGGCCCTCCCGGCGCTGGCGCAGAGCGCCGCGCCCGCCCCTGCGGCACGCCCTGCGCCGGCCACGCCGCTGCCGGCCTGGGAACAGTTGAGCGAAGCGCAGCGGGAATCGCTGCTGGCGCCACTGCGCGACCGCTGGAACAGCGCCGATGCCGGCCAGCGCCAGCGCATGCTCTCGCATGGCCAGCGCTGGCAGACGATGAGCCCGGAGGAGCGCGACAAGGCCCGCCGTGGCCTGCGCCGCTTCGAGCACATGAGCCCGGAACAGCGTGAACAGGCCCGGGCCCTGTTCGGCCAGATGCGGGAACTGCCGCCCGCGCAGCGCGACGCACTGCGCGAGCGCTGGTCGCAGATGACGCCGGAACAACGCAAGGACTGGGTGCGCGACAACCCACCGCCGGCGAAGCCGCGCTGAAACGCCGCGGGGAACGGGGTCAGAGCCCTTTGCTGAGGCAAAGGAATCCGCCCCTTGGCAGATTCCGGGAACCAGGGTCAGATCCCTTTGCCAGAGGCAAAGGGATCTGACCCCATGTCGTTCACGCCTGCCAGCGTGTCTTCGCCAGCAGCTCGTCTTCCCAGTCGAAACCAAGCTGCCCTTCGCGCACGAACAGCGCGACGAAGTTGAGCAGGTTGCGCGCATACATCTCGCTGGCCTGGGTGGCGCCGCGGCTGGCCAGGCCCAGCGGGCCGTCGATGGTCACGCCCTGATGCTCGATGCACTGCCCCGGCTGGGTCAGTGCGCAGTTGCCACCGCTCTCGGCCGCCAGATCGACCATGACGCTGCCGGTGGCCATGCCCTCCACCATCGCGGCAGTCACGATCGTCGGCGCCGGTCGCCCCGGCACCGCTGCAGTACAGATCACCACATCCACGCTGCGCAGGTGGTCGGCCAGCCGGCGCTGCTGCTCGGCACGTTCCTCTTCGGTCAACGCACGCGCATAGCCGCCTTCACCGGCCGCGCTCACGCCAAGATCGAGGAAGCGCGCGCCCAGCGACTGGATCTGCTCGCGGGTTTCCGGACGCACGTCGAAACCTTCCACCTGTGCACCGAGACGCCGGGCAGTGGCAATGGCCTGCAGCCCCGCCACGCCGGCACCGATCACCAGCACCTTGGCCGGACGCACGGTGCCGGCAGCGGTGGTCAGCATCGGGAAGAAACGTGGTGCGCGTTCGGCGGCGATCAGCGCGGCCTTGTAACCGGCCATGCCGGCCTGCGAACTGAGCACGTCCATCGCCTGCGCACGGGTGGTACGCGGCAGCTGCTGCAGCGGGAACAGGTGCAGGCGGTCATCGGCAGCCAGTGCCGCCAGGCCCGGATCACTGGCCGGGGTCAACAGGCCAACCACGGTGGCACCCGGCTTGAGCTGTTCAAGCACCGCCGCCGGCGGCGCCTGCACGCACAACAGGATGTCGATTTCGGTCCAGCGCCCGGCGTCGAATGCGCGGGCACCGGCATCGTCATAGGCTGCATCGGTGAAACCTGCGGCCAGACCGGCACCGGCCTCGTACCAGACGGTAATGCCGAGGGCGCCGAGCTTGCGCGCGGTTTCCGGCGTCAGCGCCACGCGCCGTTCGCCCGGCGCGGTCTCCTTGATCCCCAGCAACGCCACGGCCATGCAGGTCCCCGCTGATCGGTGAGTTTTCCCGATCCTAGCAGGCGGCTCCACTCAGTGCAGCGTGGCGCTGCCCGGGTCCAGCCGATCGATCACACCCTGCATCGCGCTGTCGAACGCACCGTCATCCACATGGGCGCGCAGGCGTCCCAGCCGCACCATCACCGCCAGTTCCTCCGGCGAGGCCACGCAGAAGCGCACGCCGCGACGGTTGACGAACAGCAGGCGCGAGGAAATCGGGCTGACCCAGGACAGCTTGCCGGCCTGCACCTTGCCGTCCTTGTCGACGAAGTCCAGCCAGTTGCCGATCTCCATGCGACGGAAGCGATCGGCGTCGGCATTGTCGAAATCATCGGCATCGATCTGCCCGCCCAGTTCGACCGCCGGCGATTCGGCCACCGGCGGGGTCGGTAGTGCCACCTGCGGCAGTTCCGGCAGCGCGCGTTGCAGTTCCGGCCGCGATTCGGCAATGCCCTGCAGGGTGTCATGCAGGGCATCGATGGCGCCGGTGGCGGCGTCGCCATGCACGCCCACGCTGGCGAACACCTTGGCCAGCGCCGGCTGCCAGGTCTGCAGCCACGGCTTGCCGACGATCTGGCGGCGGGCCTCGGCCACTTCCTCCAGCAGCCCGTCGCCCAGGCTCAGCGCTTCGGCCACCGATGCGCCCTCCTCGCCTTCGCGCAGCAGCGCCAGGGTCAGGTGGTGCTGCCATGGCTGGCGCAGGAATTCAGCGATGGCCGGCGGCAGGGTGGCATCACCAATGCGGCGGTCCAGCTCGGCGCCGGCACGGGTACGGGCCATTTCCAGCTTTTCCTGGCCACGCTGCGTTTCGGCGGCGCGACGCTCGGCGATTTCCACGCGGCGACGATGCTGCACGAGGAACTCGCGGAATTCTTCTTCCAGGGTCAGGAAGATCGCCAGGTTCTCGTTGAACTCGGCGACCAGGCGCTCGATGATCTCCTCGACCTTGGCCATCAGCATGCGCTCGGCCTGGCTTTCGCCGGTGTTGCCTTCGCAGGCCTCGGCCAGCGAGTTGAGCAGCTTGCGCGCCGGATGGGTCTTCTGCACGAACATGCGACGGTCGAGCATGGCGACCTTGACGAACGGCACCACCAGGCGGCCGATCAACTCGCGCGAGCGGCCTTCCAGTTCGCGCTCGTCCAGCATCACGTCGAACAGCATGCCCACCAGGTCGATTGCATCCTCGTCCTGCGGGTCCAGCCGGGTCTGGCCCGGGTCGACACCGAGACGGGTGGCGCTGGACAGCACTTCGCTCTTCAACCGCTGCGCCAACGATTCGCCGTCCTCGCCGATCGCTGCGCGCAGGGTCGCGCTGGGCGTGGCCTGCAGCAGCGACAGCACCGACATCATCTCGCGCTGGCTGAGCGGACGCTGCTGGCCGATCGCCACCTGTGCGGCCGACGTCGCGTCCTCGCGCACGTGGCGGGTCTGCTGCAGCAGTTCGTGCAGCGCCTCCAGCAGCATGCCCTGCTGGCCCGCATGGGCCTCGCCGGTGCCGCTGCCTTCGGCGCCCAGGTGCTGCTGCATGTGGCCACGCCGCTCGGACCAGCGTGCGGCAAAGCGCTGCGCCCAGGCCGGCGCGGCCTGCTCGTCATCACCGAATTCGCCGTCCAGGCCCGAGCCCGGGCGCTGCTCCACCAGGTCATCCAGGCCCGAGGCCATGCGCGGGTCGGGCGCGGCCGACGGCGGACGCCGCGGCGCCCCCATCTGCGACATCACCCCGGCCGCGGCCAGTTGCTCGTCCAGCTTCTCGTAGATGCGACCCACCGGCGCGCGCAGGTCGCGCTCGCACAGCTTGATCAGCACCAGGTGTACTTCCGGGGCCAGTTCACAGCCGGCAAAGGCTTCGTGGATGGCCACGCCCAGGTGTTCGGGGCTGATGGGATTATGGTCGGCATCCAGTTCGGCGCCGCCGACCAGACGGCCCAGGCGACGGTCGAGCCGCGCCAGCACCGGCTTGAAGTCACGCAGCAGCACCGTGGCGAAATTGCGCACCGCCAGCCGCGACTCCAGCACGTGCTCGGCCAGCAGGCTCAGGCCATCCTCGGCTGGGCCGGACAGCGTCGATTCGGCCGACATGGGCTCACCACTGGCCAGCGCATCCCAGGCCCGCTGCAGGTGGCCAGAGAAGGCACCGGCAATGTCCTCGCGGCGGCGGCGCAGTTCGCGCATCGCATCCAGGAACAGCAGCTGCGACGAACCGGCATTGCCGGCCCGGTCGAACAGGGCATCGTCGAAGCGCGCCAGTGCCGCGCCAAAGGCCTGGCACAGCGCGGGCAGGACCATGTCCCGGGCACGCTGGAGCTGGGCCGGGTCACGGCCCGGCGATCCCATCGGTGTGGGCGCGCTCATCATTCGGGAAGGCTCCCCACCTTCTCTGGTACGACAGACAACGTGGACATCGCGACAACCGGCACACCCCATGTACCGGTACGTCGATGGTAGGCCGGCCAGCCCGTCACGGACAGTGAAACAGTCCTCACTTCAAACCTCATGACCGGCGGCCCGGCAAGGTAGATATCGTAAGCCGTGCAAGGCCTGCGAGGCGAGGGGAAGCGGCCGTCCGTTTCCCGCCAGTGGCATGACGTTCATCACAGTTTGGTATTCAAAGGCCAGACGCGACACAGACGGTGTCTTTGACCACCCCGACTATAATCAAACCTCCGTGATGACCGGTTCAGACTCCATGCCCGACCCCGCCGCCCTGCTCGCCCTGGATGCCCGCCGCTCTGTGCCTTCGCGGCAACTGGCCGAGCCCGGCCCGGACCCGGCCACCCTGCAGCGGATGCTGGCTTCGGCAGTGCGCGTGCCCGATCACGGCAAGCGCGTACCGTTCCGCTTCCTGAAGATCGCCGGCGATGCACGTCACACTCTGGGCGACTTCCTGGCCGAGCGCAGCCGCCAACGCGACCCGCATGCGGGCGAGGCCGTGTTCGAGAAGGATCGCCAGCGTTTCAGCCATGCGCCGCTGGTGATCGTGGTGGTGGCCAGCCCGCGCCCGGACCCGAAGGTCCCCGAGCAGGAGCAGCTGATGACCGCCGGCTGCGTCTGCTTCGCCCTGCTGCAGGCCGCACAGGCGCTGGGCTTCGGCGCGCAGTGGCTGACCGCCTGGATGGCCTTCGACCCCGCCGTGCACGCCTACCTGGGCCTGGCCGAGGGCGAAGGCATCGCCGGTTTCATCCATATCGGCACGCCGAAGGCCGCCGTGCCCGAGCGCGAGCGTCCGGACCCTGCCATCCTGCTGCGCGACTGGACGCCTCCGGCATGACCCTGCCGGTACCACCGCCGTCGCTGTACCTGGTCGACGCCAGCATCTATGTGTTCCGCGCGTGGCACTCCCTGCCCGACCAGTTCCAGGACGCGCAGGGCTGGCCGACCAATGCCGTGCACGGCTTCGCCCGCTTCCTGCTGGACCTGCTCGAGCGCGAACGCCCGCGTCACATCGCCATCGCCTTCGACGAAGCGCT
Organism: Stenotrophomonas sp. YJH_SMC_19; assembly: GCF_059367915.1. Classification (NCBI taxonomy): domain Bacteria; kingdom Pseudomonadati; phylum Pseudomonadota; class Gammaproteobacteria; order Lysobacterales; family Lysobacteraceae; genus Stenotrophomonas; species Stenotrophomonas sp. YJH_SMC_19. The sequence goes on along the minus strand of NZ_JCAFRI010000021.1, from coordinate 36,640 downwards.
GGACAGTGGCTTCCGCCACCGCCTGTACCCCGCCTACAAGGCCAACCGCGACCCGGCGCCGGAGGCGCTCAAGCGCCAGTTCGTGCACTGCAAGGCGCTGTGCGCAGCGTTGGGCCTCGCCGTTCTGGCCCACCATGAATACGAGGCTGACGACCTGATCGGAAGCGCCCTGCATGTGCATCGTGGCAGCCACCGCGGCGTGATCATCTCCGCCGACAAGGACCTGTCGCAGCTGCTGCTGGATCACGACGAGCAGTGGGACTACGCACGCAACCAGCGCTGGAACGTGGCCGGAGTGAAGGCGCGGCACGGCGTGCACGCGCACCAGATCGCCGACTACCTGGCGCTGTGCGGCGATGCGGTGGACAACATTCCCGGCATCAGTGGCGTCGGCAGCAAGTCCGCCGCCGTGCTGCTGGCCCATTTCGGCAGCATGGATGCACTGTACGAACGCCTCGACGAAGTGCCGTTCCTGCGCCTGCGCGGCGCCGCCCAGATGGCGGTGCGCCTGCGCGAGCAGCGCGAGCACGCCCAGCTCTGGCGCCAGCTGACCACCATCGCGCTGGACGCGCCGCTGGAAGGCAGCCAGCCCGGCCTGTTGCGCCAGGCGGCCGATCCCGAGCTGCTCGGCGGCCTGTGCCAGACCCTGCGCTTCGGCCCGATGACCCGCCGCCGGCTGTTCGATGCCGCCGGCGTGCCCGATATTCTTCCCACCCACAGCGAGCCCGCATGAGCCAGCGCAACACCGAAGCCCCGCGTGTCGTCTATGAAGGCAAGTACCAGCGCATGCTGGTGCGCGGCACCTGGGAATACAGCGAACGTACCCATGCCGGTGGCCTGGCCGCGATCATCATCGCCGTCACCCCGGAGGACAAGGTGCTGTTCGTGGAACAGTTCCGCGTGCCGCTGCAGGCACCCACCATCGAGATGCCGGCCGGCCTGGTCGGCGACATCCACGCCGGCGAATCGATCGAAGTTTCGGCCGTGCGCGAACTGGAAGAAGAAACCGGCTGGACCGCCGATCACGCCGAAGTGCTGCTGATCGGCCCGACCTCTTCCGGCGCCAGCAGCGAGAAGATCGCCTTCGTGCGCGCGACCGGCCTGCGCCGCGTTGGCGAGGGCGGTGGTGACGACAGCGAAGACATCATCGTGCACGAGATTCCGCGCAGTGAGGCAGCGGCCTGGCTGGTGCAGAAGATGGGCGAAGGCTACGAGCTGGACGCCAAGCTCTGGGCCGGGCTGTGGATGATCGAGCACCATCTGGACGGACGCCCGCGTGGCTGACGCCGACCTGCACGCGCTGCCGGCGCTGCTCGGCGCAGACGACCCGGCGATCCATACGATCCACCGGCCTCAGGGTGCCTCGCCGTACCTGCTGCTGGCCGATCATGCCGGCCAGCAGGTGCCGCGTGTCCTCGCAGGCCTGGGCTTGCCGCAGGCCGAACTGGACCGCCATATCGGCTGGGACATCGGCATTGCCGGCACCACCCGCGCACTGTCCGAACGGCTGGATGCCTGGGCCATCGAACAGACCTATTCGCGGCTGCTGATCGACTGCAACCGCCCGCTGGCCTCGCCGACGCTGATTCCGGAAGTAAGCGACCACACCGTCGTGCCGGGCAATGCCGGGCTGTCGGCGGCACAGCGGCAGCAGCGTATCGATGCGATCCACGCGCCCTACCACGCGCGCATCGACGCGGAACTGGACGCACGCCGCGATGCCGGCCGCCCCACCCTGCTGGTGATGATGCACAGCTTCACTCCGGCGATGAACGGCGCGCAGCGACCGTGGCATGTCGGCGTGCTGTACCACCAGGACACGCGCTTCGCCCATGCTTTGCTGCAGGCACTGCGCGAGGAAGGCGACCTGGTGGTGGGTGACAACGAACCATATTCGGTCAGCAGTACCAGCGACTACGCGGTACCGGTGCATGGCGAAGGCCGTGGCCTGGTGCACGTGGAACTGGAGATCCGCCAGGACCTGATCGCCGATGTGGCTGGGCAGCAGGCGTGGGCGGAGCGGCTGGCGCGGATCTTCAGCGCATTGCAGCCGCAGTTGCTGGCGTTCGGTTGAACGCACGTGGATCCATCCCGGATCGGTAGCGCCGGCCGCTGGCCGGCAACCTCAGGGTAGTTGGATCAATGTGTTTGCCGGCCGGCGGCCGGCACTACCGCAGGCGTGGCACATCCACCACCCACGCCAGCGCCTTCAATCATGCATCGCTGACCGGGCAGACGGTGGCGGCCGATTCGACCGGCGCCGGGCGCAGGCCCAGCGCGATCACCACGCCAAGCGCGGCGAACAACGCGGCGCCGTACTGTGCATTGACCATGCCCTGCAGGGCGTCGGCACTGGTTGCGGCCTGCGTGCCGCGCGCGGCGTTGGCCACCATCACCAGCACCGCAAGACCTAGGGCACCGCCGATCTGTTGCGCGGTAGCCGCCATGCCAGATGCGACACCCTGCTGTGCGGCCGGCACTCCCTGCCCGGCCACGATCCACATCGCCGTCCAGCTCATGCCCTGGCCGATGCTGAGCACCACGATGCCCGGCAGCAGCGGCCAGTAGCTGGCACCGTGCGGCATCGCCAGCGCCACCGCGGCAATGCCGATGGCACCGGCGGCGAAGCCCCAGGCCAGTACCTGCCGTGGCGAACGGCGCCGCAGCATGCGTTCGGCAATACGGATGCCGAAGGTGCACACCAACGTCGGCAGCAGGAAGGCCATGCCGGCCTGCAGCGGGCTCCAGCCATAGCCATCCTGGAAGTAGAGCGCCAGGAAGTAGTACTGCACGCCATAGCTGCTCATGAAGGCGAAGGTCAGGCCGAGTGCCGCACGCAGGCCCGACAGGCGCAACAGCGAAAACTGCATCAGCGGGTCACGGCTGCGTTTTTCGATCTGTACGAACACCGTCAACAGCACGGCTGAAAGCAGCAGGCAGATCAGCGTGGCCGGTGCCGTCCAGCCCCACTCCGGCCCTTGAACCAGGGTAGTGACCAGCAGGCTGCCGCCGGCGGTGACGGTCAGGCAACCGGCCAGATCGAAGGAGCGGCCGCGCACCCTTGGACCATCGGACGGCAACCACGCACCGGCTGCGACCGCGCACGCCGTGGCCAGCGGCACGATCACCGCCAGCACCGCCGGCCAGCCGAACGCCTGGGTCAGCACGCCACCGAGCAGCGTGCCCAGCGCCAGGCCGACCGCACTGGCCATGCTCCAGATCGCCAGCGCGCGGTTGCGCACCGGGCCTTCGGCGTACAGCGTGTTGATCAGTGCCAGCGTGGCGGGGAACAGCAGGGCCGCACCGACGCCCTGCGCGGCGCGCGCGATGATCAGCCAGGTCGCATTCGGCGCCAGTGCGCCAAGCAGCGACGCCAGCGCGAACAGCAGCATGCCCAGCCGGTAGAAACGGCGGCGACCGATCAGGTCGGCGGCGCGGCCACCCAGCAGCAGGCTGCCACCGAACGCCACGGTGTAGGCACTGACCACCCACTGCAGCTGCTGCGCGTTGATCTGCAGCGCGCGGCCCATGTCGTGCAGGGCGACGAAGATGATGGTGGCGTCCAGGGCGATGATCAGCTGCGCGGTGGCCAGCAGGGTCAACGCCCAGCGCGGGTATTTGAGGGGAGGCATCGGCGGTCTGGATCGATGGGGGAGCGCAGTCTCATTGATGCGACCGAATCAATAAACCCCCTGCCCACCATTTCTGTCATGATTTTCCGCATGAATGCAGCCTCGATGGACCTCAATGCGGTGCGCATGCTGGTGCAGGTGGCCGAAGCGCGCAGTTTCACCGTGGCCGCCGGTCAGCTGGGTCTGAGCCAGTCCGGCCTGTCCCGCGCGATCGGGCGGCTGGAAGCCACGCTGGGGGTGAAGCTGCTGCAGCGGAACACCCGCAACGTGGCGTTGACCCCGGATGGCCGCCAGTTCGTGGAACAGGTGGCACCGTTGTTGACCGGCCTGGACGATGCCGAGCGGCAACTGGCCGACCGCCCGTGCACGCCCTCGGGTACATTGAAGATCAGTGCGCCGTCGATGTTCGGGCGCAAGGTGCTGGTGCCGATGCTGGCGCCATTACTGGAACAGCATCCGCAACTGCAGGTGGAAGCCGTGCTCAGCGACCGCCTGGTCGATCTGGTCGAGGAAGGCTTCGATGCCGCGCTGCGCACCGGCGTCATCGCCGACCAGCGCATCGTCGCGCGGCCATTGCGGCCGCTGCGCTGGGTGACGGTGGCCAGCCCCGCGTATCTGGCCCGCTGTGGCGCACCGGACGATGTGGCCGCGCTGCAGGATCATGCCTGCCTGGCGGTGCGCAACCTGCGCAGTGGCCGGCTGGTGGACTGGCAGTTCCTGCAGGACGGGCAACTGCGCGAGTTCACGCCGCCGACGCGGATGGTGTTCGACAGCGGCGATCCGCTGGTGGAAGCGGCCATCGCCGGCATCGGCATCGTGCAGGTGATGGATTTCGCGGTGGCCGATGCGTTGGCCGACGGCCGCCTGCAGCGCGTGCTGCAGCCGTTCGAGGGCCGCAGCCGCGCGCTGTCACTGATCTACCCGCCGTCGCGCCAGCATTCGCCGAAGCTGCAGGTGCTGGCCGACGCATTGCTGGCCGGGGATTGGTAGCGCCGGCCGCTGGCCGGCGCCTGCAGGAATCCACCCGTTTCAGGTTTGCCGGCCAGCGGCCGGCACTACCAGGCTGTGGTCGATCCACGCCATGCGTGGACGAGGGTTGGTAGCGCCACGCATGGCGCGGCGCTACCGGTGCGGCGTTGCCGGCCAGCGGCCGGCACTACCAGGCTGTGGTCGATCCACGCCATGCGTGGATGAGGGTTCATAGCGCCGCGTATGACCGGCGCTACCGGTGCGGCGTTGCCGGCCAGCGGCCGGCACTACCAGGCTGTGGTAGATCCACGCCATGCGTGGATGAGGGTTGGTAGCGCCGCGCATGGCCCGGCGCTACCGGTGCGGCGTTGCCGGCCAGCGGCCGGCACTACCGATCAGGCGAAGCTGTCGGTGGCGCGCACCAGCGCGTCCACGTTCTCGGCCTCGAACGCCGAATGGCCCGAGGCCGGCGTGATTTCCAGCTTCGCCTTCGGCCAGACCTTGGTCAGGTCCCAGGCGTTGGCCAGCGGGCAGACCACGTCGTAGCGGCCGTGCACGATCACGCCGGGAATATCGGCGATGCGGTGCGCGTCGCGCAGCAGCTGGTCTTCCACTTCGAAGAAGCCGCCGTTGACGAAGTAGTGGTTCTCGATGCGGGCAAACGCCAGCGCGAAGTGCGGGTCTTCGTGGCTGTTGATGAAGTCGTCATCGACATGCAGGAAGCTGGTCGCGCCTTCCCACACCGCCCACGCCTTGGCCGCTTCCAGGCGGGTGGTTTCGTCGTCGCTGGTCAGGCGGCGGTGGAAGGCCGAGATCAGGTCATGGCGCTCCACCGACGGGATCGGCTTCAGGTAATGCTCCCACGCATCCGGGAACAGGCGGTTGGCGCCTTCCTGGTAGAACCATTCCAGTTCCCAGCGACGCAGCATGAAGATGCCGCGCAGGACCAGTTCGGTCACGCGCTGCGGATGGGTTTCGGCATAGGCCAGCGCCAGGGTCGAACCCCAGCTGCCACCGAACACCTGCCAGCGATCGACCTTGAGGTGTTCGCGCAGCTTCTCGATATCGGCAACAAGGTCCCAGGTGGTGTTGTCCACCAGGTCGGCGTGCGGGGTGGAACGGCCGGCACCGCGCTGGTCGAACAGGATGATGCGGTACTTGGACGGGTCGTGGAACTGGCGCATCTTGTCGCTGCAGCCACCGCCCGGGCCACCGTGCAGCATCACCACCGGCTTGCCGTCCGGGTTGCCGCACTGTTCGAAGTACAGCGTGTGGCGGTCGTCGACCTTCAGGGTGCCGACGTCATAGGGGGTGATGGCGGGGTACAGCGTACGCATGCTTGCAGCTCCAGGGTGATGCCCTGCCGGGGCAGGAGAACCTCCATTCTAGGCCGGACGCCGGCCCAGGGTGATGCGGTCGCGCTGCTCCAGATCCTGCACGGTCTGCACCTCGGCAAACCCCGCCGCGTCGAACAGCGCGCGGATCGCCTCGCCCTGGTCCCAACCGTGCTCGATCAGCAGCCAGCCGCCGGGCAGCAGGTGGGCCTGGCCACCGTCGACGATGCGGCGGATGTCGTCCAGGCCATCCGGACCCGAGGCCAGTGCGGTGGCCGGCTCGAAGCGCAGGTCACCCTGCTCCAGATGCGGATCGTCGCTGGCGATGTACGGCGGGTTGCTGGCAATCAGATCAAAACGCGCGCCCTGCAGCGGCGCATACCAGTCGTGCCCGCCTTCGGCGAAGCGGACGTTGCGCAGATCATGGCGGGCGGCATTGCGCGCGGCCACGGCCAGCGCGCCCGGGCTGGCGTCGGTGGCCAGCACCTGCGCCTGCGGCCGTTCGCTGGCCAGTGCCAGTGCAATCGCACCACTGCCGGTGCCCAGGTCGGCCAGCTGCAGCGACTGGTCTGGCGGCAGGCGCTCCAGCGCCAGCTCGACCAGCAGCTCGGTTTCCGGACGCGGGATCAGCGTGGCCGGGTCGACCTCCAGGTCCAGCGTCCAGAATCCGCGACGGCCGGTCAGGTAGGCCACCGGCTCACCGGCCACGCGGCGGGCCAGCAACGCCTCGAAGGCGGCCTGGTCATTGGCGGCCAACGGATCGGTGGCGTGCGCGAACAACCAACTGCGCGGGCGGTCCAGTACATGCAGCAGCAGCAGTTCAGCCTCGTGGCGGGCTTCGATGCCGCCGAGACGGGCACTGGCCTCGGCCACGGTCTGGCGCAGGGTGGGTTCGGTTTGGAAAGACATTCCGCAATTGTAGAGCCGTGCCCATGCTCGGCTGCTTCTGGAACAGCGGAGCATGGGCTCGGTTCCAGAGATCCGCAGTCGAGCGTGGCTCGACACTGCAAAAAGCTGCAATCCGTTCAGGTTCTGCCGGAGGGAATAAGGAGGGGCTATCGGCCCCCTTTCCGCGCCTCGGGGAGATTTCCCTTGTCACACAGCCAGTTGCAGGATGGGAGCGGCAAGGTTCAGTGCCTGCTCATGACCAAATGATAGACTCCATCTATCAAATAGATGCAATCAATGGATTGTTCTTATCGCCAGCGAGTCGGTAACCTAGCTCCTGTCGATTCACCCACTCCCCTTCACCAGAGGAAAAACGATGTCCCTGATCAACACCCAGATCCAGCCGTTCGAAGCCAACGCTTACCACAATGGCGAGTTCATCAAGGTTTCCGACGCCAGCCTGAAGGGCCAGTGGTCCGTCCTGATCTTCATGCCGGCCGCCTTCACCTTCAACTGCCCGACCGAGATCGAAGACGCGGCTGACCATTACGCCGAGTTCAAGAAGGCTGGCGCCGAGGTCTACATCGTCACCACCGATACCCACTTCTCGCACAAGGTGTGGCACGAAACCTCGCCGGCCGTCGGCAAGGCCCAGTTCCCGCTGGTCGGCGACCCGACCCACCAGCTGACCAACGCCTTCGGCGTGCACATTCCGGAAGAAGGCCTGGCCCTGCGCGGCACCTTCATCATCAACCCGGAAGGCGTGATCAAGACCCTGGAGATCCACTCCAACGAGATCGCCCGTGACGTTTCCGAGACCCTGCGCAAGCTGAAGGCTGCCCAGTTCACCGCCGCCAACCCGAACCAGGTCTGCCCGGCCAAGTGGAAGGAAGGCGAGAAGACCCTGACCCCGTCGCTGGACCTGGTCGGCAAGATCTAACGCAGTACCGGCCTTCCGTGGCCCCACGCCACGGCGCGCCCTTCATCCCCATGCCGGTGCCCTACCGGCGTGGGGGTGAACCCAAGACAGCCAACGCTCGCCCGCCTTGGCCAGCCAGCCCCTTCCACGGTCGCTGTCTTGGGTTCACCCCTACCCCCAGCTGGTCCGCTACCTTGTACAGCGGTGCCACGCCCCCTGTTTGCCTGAAGCCAGGAGAAGACCGATGTTGGACGCCAACCTGCAGTCGCAGCTGAAGACCTATCTGGAGCGCGTGACCCGCCCGATCCAGATCACCGCGCACGCCGACGACGGCGCCAAGTCGCAGGAGATGCTGGAACTGCTGCAGACCCTGGAAAGCCTGTCGGACAAGATCTCGCTGCAGGTGCTGCGCGATGGCCAGGGCCGCGTGCCGTCCTTCGACCTGGGCACCCCGGGCCAGGACATCCACCTGACCTTCGCCGGCCTGCCGATGGGCCATGAGTTCACCTCGCTGGTGCTGGCGCTGCTGCAGGTGGGCGGTCATCCGTCCAAGGCCACCGCCGAGCTGATCGAGCAGGTGCAGAACCTGGAAGGCGACTACCGCTTCGAAACCTACTTCTCGCTGTCCTGCCAGAACTGCCCGGACGTGGTGCAGGCCCTGAACCTGGCCGCGGTGCTCAACCCGCGCATCCAGCACGTGGCCATCGACGGTGCCCTGTTCCAGGACGAAGTCGAGAAGCGCGAGATCATGTCGGTGCCGACCGTGTACCTCAACGGCGAAGTGTTCGACCAGGGCCGCATGACCCTCGAGCAGATCGTGGCCAAGCTGGACACCAATGCCAGCAAGCGCGATGCCGAGAAGATCGCCGCCAAGGACGCCTTCGACGTGCTGGTGGTGGGCGGTGGCCCGGCCGGTGCTGCAGCGGCGATCTACGCCGCACGCAAGGGCATCCGCACCGGCATCGCCGCCGAGCGTTTCGGTGGCCAGGTGCTGGACACCATGGCGATCGAGAACTTCATTTCGGTGAAGGAGACCGAAGGCCCGAAGCTGGCCACGGCACTGGAACAGCACGTGCGCGAGTACGAGGTGGACATCATGAACCTGCAGCGCGCCAGCGCGCTGGTGCCGGCTGGCGAAGACGGCCTGGTGCAGGTGCAGCTGGAGAACGGCGCGGTGCTGAAGTCGCGTTCGGTGATCCTGTCCACCGGCGCGCGCTGGCGGCAGATGAACGTGCCGGGCGAAGACCAGTACCGCAACAAGGGCGTGGCCTATTGCCCGCACTGCGATGGCCCGCTGTTCAAGGGCAAGCGCGTGGCGGTGATCGGCGGCGGCAACTCCGGCGTGGAAGCGGCCATCGATCTGGCCGGCATCGTGTCGCATGTAACCCTGCTGGAGTTCGATTCCAGCCTGCGCGCCGATGAAGTGCTGCAGAAGAAGCTGCGCAGCCTGGCCAATGTCACCGTGCTGACCAGCGCACAGACCACCGAAGTGCTGGGCGACGGCAGCCGTGTCACCGGCCTGGTCTACAAGGACCGCATCGGCGGCGACGCCCACCGCGTCGAGCTGGAAGGCATCTTCGTACAGATCGGCCTGCTGCCCAACACCGAGTGGCTGAAGGATGTGGTGGCGCTGTCGCCGCGTGGCGAGGTCGTCATCGACGACCGCGGCCAGACCAACCTGCCGGGTGTGTTCGCTGCTGGCGATTGCACGACGGTACCCTACAAGCAGATCATCATCGCCATGGGCGCCGGTTCGACCGCCGCACTGAGCGCGTTCGACCACCTGATCCGCTCGTCGGTGAGCAACAGCAGCGGTGCCGTTGCTGAAGCGGCCTGATCCACCGTTCCCAGATCACCGGGAACATTGTCTGCCTGTCGGGTAACCATGCCGTCAGCCGGTCCGTTACCCCTGGGGTGTAAGGATGAACCTACGTGATCTGAAGTACCTGGTAGCCCTGGCCGACCACAAGCATTTCGGCCGGGCTGCCGCCTCCTGCTTTGTCAGCCAGCCCACGCTGTCCACGCAGATCCGCAAGCTGGAAGAAGAACTGGGCCTGCCGCTGGTGGAACGCGCACCGCGCAAGGTGATGCTGACCCCGGCCGGCCAGGAAGCGGCGGCACGGGCACGGGTGATCGTGTCCGAAGTGGAGCAGCTGAAGGAAGCGGCGCGACGCAGCCGCGACCCGGAAGCCGGGACGGTGCGCCTGGGGATCTTCCCGACCCTCGGTCCGTACCTGCTGCCGCATGTGATCCCACGCATCCGCGAGCGCTTCCCGGAGCTGGAACTGCTGCTGGTCGAGGAAAAGAGCGATGTGCTGCTGGACCGCCTGCGCGAAGGCAAGCTGGACGCCGCGCTGCTGGCGCTGCCGGTAATCGACGACCAGCTGCACGCCGAGTTCCTGTTCGAGGAACCGTTCCTGCTGGCGGTGTCCGGGCGCCACCCGCTGGCCCGCCGCGAACACCTGGATGTGCAGGAACTGGCCACGCAGAAGCTGCTGCTGCTGGAAGATGGCCACTGCCTGCGCGACCAGGCACTGGAAGTGTGCCGCCTGTTCGGCGCCAACGAGAAGTCCGAGTTCCGCGCCACCAGCCTGGAGACGCTGCGGCAGATGGTTGCCGCCGACGTCGGCATCACCCTGCTGCCCAGCCTGTCGGTGCAGCCGCCGGTGCCGCGATCGAACAACATCCGCCTGCTCGACTTCACCGGCGAGGGCCGTCCCAGCCGTCGCATCGCCATGATCTGGCGCCGCAGCTCGGCCATGAACGACTTCCTGATGGAACTGGCCGACCAGTTCAAGCGCCTGCCGCAGGCGCTGTTCACCCTTGATGCGGTGAATGCCACCGGCGAAGCGACCGCCCTGCCCGGCCCCGCCCTGAACGGCTGAACCCCCGCAGCACCGGCCTGGAATCGGCAGGAGTCGATTCCGGCCGCATTTGTCCCCACAATACAGACAGGCGGCGCCAGCAGGTGCCGCCTTTTGCATGGCTTTCAACCAAGGAGCTTCACCATGAGTACCGCCAGCGGCCTGCCGCCGTCGATCACCGTTTCCACCTTCGACATGGACCGCCTGGACGCCATGCTCGAATCCCCTGCGCTGAGCCAGACGCCTGCCGCGCTCGCGCTTGCTGAAGAACTCAACCGGGCCACCGTGCTGGCACCGGACCAGATTCCCGAAGGCATCGTCATGATGCATTCGCGCGTGGAGTGCGAAGATGAAGTGTCGGGCGAGAAGCACGTCCTGACCCTGGTCTTCCCCCGCGAAGCCAACGTCGATGAAGGCAAGGTTTCCGTGCTGGCCCCGGTCGGCAGTGCCCTGCTCGGCCTTTCGATCGGCCAGAGCATCGACTGGAACGCGCCCGGCGGCCGCAAGCTGCGCCTGCGCGTGACCGCGGTCCACAACGACCGCCCCTGATTACCGCTGCGCACCGCGCGCGATTCGATCCCCCTGCACCAGGAGCCGTAATGAGTACCCCGTCCAAACTGTCCCAGCTGCGCGAACTGTCCGTGGTCGTTGCCGATACCGGTGACTACGAGGCGATCAAGCGCCTGCAGCCGGTGGACTGCACCACCAATCCGACCCTGGTGAAGAAGGCGCTGGACCTGCCGGTCTACGCCGAGCTGATCGAACGCGAACTGGCCTGGGGCCGCCAGCAGAGTGGCGACCGCGAAGCCGTGGTGCACGCCGTGGCCGACCGCCTGACCATCGGCGTCGGCGCGCTGCTGAGCACGCTGGTGCCGGGCCGCGTGTCCACCGAAGTGGACGCCGACCAGGCCCACGACACCGCCGCCACCGTGGCCAAGGCCCGCCAGTTCATCCAGATGTACGCCGATGCCGGCGTGCCGCGCGAGAAGATCCTGATCAAGATCGCCGCGACCTGGGAAGGCGTGGAAGCCGCGCGCATCCTGCAGGCCGAGGGCATCGACTGCAACCTGACCCTGATCTTCAACCCGACCCAGGCGCTGGCCTGCAGCGAAGCCGGCGCGTTCCTGATCTCGCCGTTCGTCGGTCGTATCCTCGATTGGTACGTGGCCAACGGCCAGACCCCGGCCACCATCGACGAAGACCCGGGCGTGAAGTTCGTGCGTGGCGTGTATGCCGAATTCAAGCGCCGCGGTTCGCCGACGGTGGTGATGGGTGCCTCGTTCCGTTCGACCGCGCAGATCGAAGCGCTGGCCGGCTGCGACCGCCTGACGATTTCGCCGGACCTGCTGGAGAAGCTGGACGCCGACCACGGCGAGCTGCCGCGCAAGCTGGTGGCCGGTGCAGCGGACGGCACGGCGGTGACCCCGATCGATGCGGCGAAGTTCGCGGCGGACCTGGCGGCCGATCCGATGGCGACCGAGAAGCTGGCGACCGGTATCGATGCGTTTGCCAAGGATCTGCAGGCGCTGCGCGAGCGGATCCGCGCGGCACTGTGATTCCGGCCAACGGCTGAGCCCCTCGTGGCGGGTCGGTTGGTCGCGAAGGGCATGAAGCAACAGCCGTGCTGGGTCGGGCGGGTTGGGTTCGCGGGAGACGCCGTGAACCCGTCCATGGGGGCTTGGCCGCGGCATCCATGCCGCGGACACCCCCGCGAACCCAACCCGCCCGCCCTCTGACAAGTTCCTGCGGCCGCCCGCCAAGGAAGAAAGAAAGAAGAGCAACAGCGGGTCGCGCGCTTCGCTTGCTCGCAGCCGAGCATGGCTGTGCCGGTCGTCCTGACCGGCACCCTCCGGGCCGTCGCGCAAGCGACGTTGGCAGCGGCTCCTGCCGCTGCCTTCAGCTCTACAGAAAGCACTGCAGAACCAAACAAAAAGGACGCGGCGAACGCCGCGTCCTTTTTGTTTTTCTTCAGTTCGTCAGTAACCAATGCTCTCGCCCACCGTCACCGGAAAACTGTCGAAGGTGGGACGGGTGCAGATGGCGGGACCGTCCACGGCATGGATGCCGTGGCCGAGCCCCCAAGGACGGGTTTACGGCGTGTCCCGCCATCTGCACCCGTCCCGCCAAACTCACAGCAAACCAGAGCCGCTTGGCTTTGGCTTTGGCTTTGGCTTTGGCTTTGGCCTTGGCCTTGGCTTTCAGCCGTTGACGTTGCCCGCCGCAGGCGGACCACCGCGCGTCAGCGCGGCGCCTCCACATCCAACCCGATCGGGCAGCTCACGCCGGTGCCGCCGATGCCGCAGTAGCCGTTCGGATTCTTCGCCAGGTACTGCTGGTGATAGTCCTCGGCGTAGTAGTACGCCGGTGCCGGGTACACGATCTCGGTGGTGATCGGGCCGTAGCCAGCCGCATCCAGCTGCGCCTGGTAGGCCTCGCGGCTGGCCAGCGCGGCCTTGTACTGGGCTTCGTCGGTGGCGTGGATCGCCGAGCGGTACTGGGTGCCGGTGTCGTTGCCCTGGCGCATGCCCTGGGTCGGGTCGTGGCTCTCCCAGAACAGCTGCAGCAGGCGCTCCAGGCTCACCACCGCCGGGTCGAACACCACCTGCACCACTTCGGTGTGGCCGGTCAGGCCCGAACAGACCTCTTCATAGGTCGGGTTCGGGGTGATGCCCCCGGCATAGCCCACCGAGGTGCTGTACACGCCCGGTTCGGTCCAGAACTTGCGCTCGGCGCCCCAGAAGCAGCCCAGCGCGAAACGGATCTGCTGCAGGCCGGCAAAACGGTCCTTCAGCGGATGGCTGTTCACGAAGTGCTGGTTGCTGTGCAGCGGCAGCGGCTGGTCACGCCCCGGCAGCGCCTCTTCCGGGCGTGGCAGGCGCTGCTTGAAGGCGCCGATGCCGAGGATGCCCTGGCCAATTCCCAACATGATGCGCTCCTACGCCGGAAGTCCGGCTATGTCGTCTGCATCTGAAATGGGGGCGTCCGGCGCGTGGCCCAAGTCCAGCGCCGCCACGATGTCCTCGGCCTGCGGGCGTGCCGCATCGGGGATTCCCACCCGCAGCACACCGAACAGCGGCAGCTCGCCCATGCCGCCCAGCAGCTGCTCGCCAAACACGAAGGCCGGGATGCCGGCATCTTCCAGCGCGTGCTTGACCAGGTGGGCGTCGAACAGGTTGTCGGCCTTGTACACGATGTGCATGCGGCGGCTCCGTGGGACAGGGTTCCAGCATACGCCCGTGGGCTGAATGGTGGTGGTGACGGCGCATGACCGTTCTGCCGGCCAGCGGCCGGCACTACCCATCCACTTTCCGGTAGCGCCGGCAGCGGGCCGGCGGAATGTGGATCGCCGTGCAGTTGGGTAGTGCCGGCCGCTGGCCGGCATCCCCACACCCTACCGGGCAGCCCTGCCCCGTACGCGCTAGACTGTTGGTCTTTCTGCCCTTTTTCGCCCCAGACTCATGTCCGAGCACACCCCCGCCAGCCCCGAGACCCCCGCCGACAGCCACGAGAAGCGCGATTTCATCCGCCAGATCGTGCGCGAGGACCTGGCCAGCGGAAAGCACCAGGCGATCAAGACCCGCTTCCCGCCGGAGCCGAACGGCTACCTGCACATCGGCCATGCCAAGTCGATCTGCCTGAACTTCGGCATCGCCGGCGAATTCAGCGGCGTCTGCAACCTGCGCTTCGACGACACCAACCCGGCCAAGGAAGACCCGGAATACGTGGCTGCGATCCAGGACGACGTGCGCTGGCTGGGCTTCGAGTGGAACGAGCTGCGCCACGCCTCGGACTACTTCCAGGCCTATTACCTGGCCGCCGAAAAGCTGATCGAGCAGGGCAAGGCCTATGTCTGCGACCTGTCGGCCGAGGAAGTGCGCGCCTACCGCGGCACCCTCACCGAGCCGGGCCGCCCGTCGCCGTGGCGCGACCGCAGCGTCGAGGAAAACCTCGACCTGTTCCGCCGCATGCGCGCCGGTGAGTTCCCGGATGGCGCGCGCACCCTTCGCGCGAAGATCGACATGGCCAGCGGCAACATCAACCTGCGCGATCCGGCGCTGTACCGCATCAAGCACGTCGAGCACCAGAACACCGGCAACGCGTGGCCGATCTACCCGATGTACGACTTCGCCCACGCGCTGGGTGATTCGATCGAGGGCATCACCCACTCGCTGTGCACGCTGGAGTTCGAAGACCACCGCCCGCTGTACGACTGGTGCGTGGACAACGTCGATTTCGCCCATGACGATGCGCTGACCCAGCCGCTGGTCGATGCCGGCCTGCCGCGCGAAGCCGCCAAGCCGCGCCAGATCGAGTTCTCGCGCCTGAACATCAACTACACGGTGATGAGCAAGCGCAAGCTGATGGCGCTGGTCACCGAGCAGCTGGTGGACGGCTGGGAAGACCCGCGCATGCCGACCCTGCAGGGCCTGCGTCGCCGTGGCTACACCCCGGCCGCGATGCGCCTGTTCGCCGAGCGCGTGGGCATCAGCAAGCAGAACTCGCTGATCGACTTCAGCGTGCTGGAAGGCGCGTTGCGCGAAGACCTGGACAGTGCAGCGCCGCGCCGCATGGCAGTGATCGATCCGGTCAAGCTGGTGCTGACCAACCTGCCGGAAGGCCATGAAGAACAGCTGACCTTCAGCAACCACCCGAAGGACGAGAGCTTCGGCAGCCGCGACGTGCCGTTCGCACGCGAAGTGTGGATTGACCGCGAGGACTTCGCCGAAGTGCCGCCGAAGGGCTGGAAGCGCCTGGTGCCGGGTGGCGAAGTGCGCCTGCGCGGCGCCGGCATCATCCGCTGCGACGAAGTGATCAAGGATGCCGGCGGCACCATCACCGAGCTGCGCGGCTGGCTGGATCCGGAATCGCGTCCGGGCATGGAAGGCGCCAACCGCAAGGTCAAGGGCACCATCCACTGGGTCAGCGCCGTGCATGGCGTGCCGGCCGAGATCCGCCTGTACGACCGCCTGTTCTCGGTGCCGAACCCGGATGATGAATCGGAAGGCAAGACCTACCGCGATTACCTCAATCCGGAATCGCGCCGCACCGTCACCGGCTATGTCGAGCCGGCCGCGGCCAGCGCCGCGCCGGAGCAGTCGTTCCAGTTCGAACGTACCGGCTACTTCGTCGCCGACCGCCGCGACCACACCGAAGCCAAGCCGGTGTTCAACCGCAGCGTGACCCTGCGCGATACCTGGTCGGCCTGAGGACCTGCGCGGGCGCCAGCACGGCGCCCGCACGCCATCGACAATGATCACCGCCCTCTCCGTCCTGTTCTGGTTCATCTCGCAGCATCCGCGGCTGACGTTTTTTGCAGCGATGGTGCTGGCCGGGCTGGTCTCGTGGTGGCGGCGCTTTCCGGGCTACGCCATCGTGGTGTTCCCGCTGGCGATGCTCAACATGTTCCTCGGCCACTTCCTCAACGCCACCTTCCTCAACGTGGTGGGCGAGCGTGGTGAAGCGGTGATCGTCAAGGCCGAGCGAACCAGCTCCACGCTCAACGAGCAGTACATCTGGCGCTACGAAGGGGTGCTGCGTACCGCCGAGGGCCGCGACGTGGACGTGGTGTTCCACACCAACACCGCTTCGCTGTGGCCGCTGGAAAACGCCATCCGTATCCCGGCGCGCGACCAGCCGTTCGTGGTCAAGTACACGCCGGGCTTCCCACGCAACTTCGTCATCCTCACCAATGAATCCCCGCACGGCGTCGCCCAGGCCCGGGCCAGCGCGCGCGAGCGGGTGGAGGTGGCGGCACGCAAGCTGCATTTCAGCCCGGGCAATGCCGATTTCCGCGCGGACTATCGCCGCGAGCTGGAAAGCTGGCTGCGCGACCACGGCAACGATCCGCAGCAGCAATCCGACGCGCAGCGATATCGCGCCGAACTCGACGCGCTCGACCGCTAGATGCCCAGGCCCTGCCTGGATGTTCCACCCCATCCACCCCACAGGCCTGACATGACCACGACCTCCGCCGCTCTCCTCCCGCTGCTGCAGCAGGTCCTTCAGGACGCGGGCGTCGCCAGCCACGTCGACGGCAACGCGCTGCTGCTGGACAGCGGCCTGCGCCTGACCCCGCATGCAATGGCCGCACACGCGCGCGACAACGGTGGTTGGCAGACCTCCACCGTCATCGAAAGCCAGCATCCGCGGTTATTCGCCGATGGCCTGTTCGAGTACCAGCACGCAAATGGTGCCGATGAGCAGGCATCGCTGTTGTCCGGCTTCCAGACCTGGGTGCGGGTAGACCTGGCGACCCTGCAGACTGCGATCGGCGCCGAAGATGCACAGGGCCTGCCGATGATGGGCCTGACCTATCCGGCCGGTGACGATGGCGAGGAACACGAACGCACCGTGGTACTGGGGCCGTTGGCGCACTACCGTGCACAGGAAGTGGATGCCTCCACCTGCAGCGAAGACGATCATGGCTCCTGCCCCTGCTGCCTGTTCACCCGCAGCATGGAGGCCTTCGACGAGCTGCTGAAAGCCCGCCAATTCCTCGCCATCCGCCTGTTCGCCTCGCGCGATGCCGACGGCCTGTGCGAGGCCGATTGCCGGGTCAACGGCCACGACTTCGCCGCCGCCCTGCCCCTGCTGCGCGCCTACGCGGCCAGCTGGCCGCAGGCCGGGCTGGAGTTCCGCAAGCAGTACGTGGTGATCCGCACCGGCTCGCCAGGCTGACCCACGCCCACACCCGATACAGGCCCGTGCGGCTACACTGCGCGCCGGTTCCCCAAGCAACCGCACTTTTTCCCATCCCACACGAGGCACCCCCGCGATGCTGTACGCGCAAGTCCACCTGACCCTTCCCGCCTGGATCCACGACCAGATCGACCTGGATCGTCGATATCCGGGCGATGAGGCCAAGGTCGCGCTGGCGATCGAGCTGTCGCGGCTGAACGTCGAGCACGCCAGTGGCGGCCCATTCGGCGCGGTGGTGTTCGGCCCGGATGACAAGGTCATTGCCGCCGGCGTGAACCGGGTGATGCCGCATGCGACCTCGCTGGCGCACGCCGAGAACATGGCCTACATGCTGGCCCAGCAGCGCCTGCAGACCCCGCGCCTGAACGCGGTGCTGTCGCCGGTCACCCTGGCCACCAGTTCGCAGCCGTGCTGCCAGTGCTATGGCGCTACCGTGTGGGCCGGCATCGACCGCCTGCTGATCGGTGCCAACTCGGCCGACGTCGAAGAGCTGACCCCGTTCGATGAAGGCCCGCTGCCGGCCGACTGGGTGGGTGAACTCAACAAGCGCGGCATCGAAGTGGTGCAGGGCCTGAACCGCGACGCCGCGCGCAGCGTGCTGCGTGCCTATGGGGAAAGCGATGGCGCCCGTTACTGAGACCGGCATCGGCCTGCTGTGCCTGTGCCGGCAGGGCTTCGAGCCCGAGTTGGCCGGCGAGCTGCAGTTCCGTGCCGGCGAAGCCGGTTTCGCCGGTTATGCGCGTACCCAGCGCAATGACGGCTATGTGCTTTTCATGTGCGACGAAGCTGCGGCACTGGCTCCGCGCCTGCGCTGGCGCGAGCTGATTTTCGCGCGGCAGAAGCTGGTGGTGCTGGCCGAGCTGCCGCAGCTGGACCCGGCCGACCGTATTACCCCGATGCTCGACGTGCTGGCCGATGCGCCGCGCTTCGGCGACCTGTGGGTGGAACACCCGGACTCGGACGCCGGCAAGCCGCTGTCCGGGTTGGCCCGCGCCTTCGGCAACGCACTGCGCCCGGCGCTGCGCAAGGCCGGCAAGCTGACTGACAAGCCGAACAACCGCCTGCCGCGCCTGCACGTGGTGTTCGTCGACGGCACCCACGCCTTCGTCTGCGTGGCCGACCCGGCCGACAGCGCGCCGTGGGCACTGGGCATCCCGCGCCTGAAGCTGCTGCCCGAAGCACCCTCGCGTTCGGCGCTGAAGCTGGACGAAGCACTGCTGACCCTGCTGACGCCGGAAGAACGCGAAGCACTGGCCAAGCCCGGCATGCGTGCGGCCGACCTGGGCGCCGCCCCCGGCGGCTGGACCTGGGTGCTGACCCGCCAGCACATGCACGTGTTGAGCATCGACAACGGCCCGCTGCGCCAGCACGTGCTGGACACCGGCCTGGTCGAGCACCTGCGCGCCGATGGCTTCCACTGGCATCCGGAACAGCCGCTGGACTGGATGGTCTGTGACATGGTCGAGCAGCCGCGCCGCGTGGCCGAACGCATGGCCACCTGGTTCCGCGAAGGCTGGTGCCGGCACGCGATCTTCAACCTGAAGCTGCCGATGAAGAAGCGCTGGGACGAAACCCGCCTGTGCCTGGACCTGTTCCAGGACCAGGCCGGCAAGCCGCTGGTGGTGCGTGCCAAGCAGCTCTATCACGACCGTGAGGAGATCACCGTACTGGCGTCGCCACTGCGCTGACGCCATCACGTCCGCCGGGCATACCCCGGCGCTGCAGAGGAAGGAGCATCCATGCGACATCGAACGATTCCGCTGCTGATCACCCTGCTGGCCGCCGCACCAGCGGTGGCCCAGCAATTGCCGCACACCCCGGCACAAAGCCAGCCGCTGGGCCCCACCGGCGGCGCGATCCGCCAGCAACCGCTGGATGCGGGCCGGGTCAGCGGCAGCGTCGAGATTCCGCAACCGGCCGGCGAGGCGCAGGTGACCGTGCGTTCGCTGGAACCGAGCAGCGTGGTTGGCCAGTACCGCATCCACTTCGCTGCGCTGGATGTGAACGGCGATGGTTTCATCAGCCGCGAGGAAGCGCAGGCGAATCCGGCGCTGGCCGATGAGTTCAATGCGTTGGACGTGAAGCGTCGCGGCAAGCTGGATCGTGCCGACCTGGCCGGCTGGCTGGTCGACTGAAAAAGGGGACGGAGGGGATTAAGTCGTTTGTGCCACAAACGACTTAATCCCCTCCGTCCCCTTTTTTGATCCAGCGCGATCTTCATCCACGCATGGCGTGGATCTACTGACGTCGGGCACCCACCAGAGCGGTTTGCATTCTGCTACACCCCGGCGGCGCGCTTCCAGAATGCCTGCACCAGCGGTGGCCATTTGCCGACGCAGCCCAGCGCCCGGCCGCGGGCCAGGGTCAGGTGCATTTCGTCGTTGGAGAACAGGCGGTTGATCGCATCGAAGCTGTAGGCGGCGATGTGGTTGTCGCTGCGCCGTTCGCGTGCCCAGCGCTGCAGGCGCTGCGGCGACAGCCGCGGCTGGCCACGGCGCTCGGCCGACGGCGCCAGCCACTGCTGCAGGGCGGCCACATCGCGCAGGCCCAGGTTCACGCCCTGCCCGGCCAGCGGATGCACCACGTGCGCGGCATCACCCAATGCCAGCACGCGGCCGGCCACGTAGTGACGGGCCAGCTGGCGGCGCAGCGGGAAGGCTGCGCGCGGTGATGCCAGCCGCAGCTCACCCAACCGCGCCGCGAAGGCGCGGGTCAGTTCGCGGTTGAAGCTGTCTTCGTCCAGCGCCAGCACGCGCGCCGCCTCGTCCTCGGGCAGGGTCCAGACGATCGAGCTGCGGCGCTCGGCCACCGGCAGCAGCGCCAGCGGCCCGCTCGGCAGGAAACGCTGCCAGGCGGTGGCCTGGTTGGGAAGATCGCTGTCCACGTAGGCCACCACGCCACGCTGGTGGTAGTCATGCTTTTCAACCTCGATCCCGGCCAGTTGGCGCAGGGTCGATTCGGCGCCGTCGGCGGCCACCGCCAACGCCGCTTCCAGGCGACGACCGTCATCCAGGCGCAGGCGCACGCCGTCGTCGTCCTGCTCCAGCGCTTCCACCCGCGCCGGGCAGTGCAGCTGCACGCCCGCCGCCGGCAACGCCGCCCACAGCCGATCCTGCAGCAGGCCGTTCTCGACGATGTAGCCCAGTTCACGACGGCCGAAGCGATCGGCATCGAACAGCAGATCTTCGCCACCGGCCGCATCCCACACCTGCATGCGCCGGTAGGGCCAGGCGCGGGCCTGCACGATCGCCGGCCACACGCCCAGGCGGTTCAACAGTTGTACGTTGTCAGCAGCGAAGGCGAACACGCGCAGGTCAGGCTGTGCGGCCTGCCACGGCGCGGGCTCACGACCTTCCACCAGCGCAACCGACAGGCCGGCATCGGCCAGCGCCAGCGCGCACGCGGCACCGACCACGCCACCACCGACGATGGCCACATCAAGGCGCATGCGCCGGCTCATGCGGCTTCTCCGCGGCACAGGCGCGGCACTTCGCCGCGGAAGCCCATCGCGCCACCGACCAGCATCGACTGCACCGATGCGCGTTGCGCGGCCACCAGGCCGAGGCTGCGCAGCGGCCGCATCAGCGGCGCCGGGTTGCTGGTCAGGCGCGCCAGGCCGCCGGAGAACGCCACCGTCTGGCGGCGATCTTCCTCGCGGCGCGCGACATAGGCCTGCAGCAGTGCATCACTGCCGGCATCTTCATGCGCATCCTCCAGCAGCTCGGCCAGGGTCAGCGCATCGCGCAGGCCCAGGTTGAAGCCCTGTGCACCCAGCGGATGAATGGTCTGCGCGGCATTGCCCAGCAGCACCGTGCGCTCACCGGCCAGCGCGCGCGCCAGCACCTGGATGAGCGGGTAGGCGCTGCGCGGGCCGGACTCGAGCAGGCGGCCGGCACGCCAGCCGATCGCGTTCTGCAGGCGTTGCAGCCAGGCGGCATCGTCCAGTGCCATCACCGCATCGGCCTGGTCGCGCGCAACACCATGCACGGTGCCGAAGTGACGATCGCCGCGCGGCAGCAGGGCCGTCGGGCCGGTATCGGTGAAACGCTCCCACGCGGTGCCATCCGGCGCGCGCTGGCTGCGTACACGGGCCACGAACAGGGTCTGCTGGAAATCATGGCGGTCGACCTCGATGCCCAGTGCACCACGCACGCCACTGGTCGTACCGTCGGCACCCACCACCAGCCGTGCCAGCAATACGCGCTCGCCGGCCTCATCGGCGACCCGCACCTGGCGGTAGCCGTCGACCACTTCACCCAGGCCCAGGAACCGCATCGGCCGGTAACGGCGCAGCCGCGGCAGCTCCTGAAGCCGCGCTTCCAGCGCCTGGCCGAAGTCGCGGGCGACCACCACCTGGCCGAACCAAGGCCGGTCGTAATCGGCCGCTTCCAGCTGCACACGGCCGAAATCGCCGGCACGGCTGACGTGGATGCGCCGGATCGGGCCCGGTGCCATCGCCAGCTTCTGCATCACCCCCAGCGCGGTCAGCGCATTGACGGTGGCAGCGGCGAAACTGAGATTGCGCTGGTCGAACACCGCCGGCAGCTCGCCGGCCGGGCTGGCCTCGAGCAGGCCCACGTCGCGGCCGAGGCGGTCCAGGGCAATGGCCAGGCTGGCGCCGACCAGGCCACCACCGACAATCAGCACGTCATGTCGTTCACTCATGCGTTCATGATACGCGCTCGCCCCGTCTGTACGCCGAACGGCCGGTCCTGCGCCAACCCGCGCGGCGGGCTAGAATGAAACCTGAATCCGCTCCGGGCCCGCCACCATGTCCGACACTGCCAACCGCGCCTTCGTCCTGTCCGTGCTCGTTCTGGTGCTGGCAGCGACCCGTGTCAATCACTTCGCGGCGATCCCCGATGCCTCATGGGCGGTGTTCTTCATCGGTGGCTTCTACCTGGCCCGCTGGACGCGCTGGGCGTTCCCGCTGCTGATGGTGTTCGCGGTGCTGGTGGACTGGATCGTGATCCGCAGCAGCGGCCTGGACTTCTGGCAGCACTACTGCGTGTCGCCGGGCTACTGGCTGCTGCTGCCGGCCTATTTCTCGCTGTGGGCCGGCGGCATGCTGCTGGGCCGCAACTACCAGAGCGCGCGCTGGCCGGTACTGGCCAAGGGCGCGCTGCTGCTGGTCGCCTCGGTGGCGGTCTGCCACCTGCTGGCGCAGGGCGGCTTCTACTGGACCAGCAGCAACGTGGCCGAGCCGACCCTGGCCGGCTGGGCACAGAACTACGCGCAGTGGTTCGGCCCCTACCTGCGCACCACGGCGATCTACGTGGCGCTGGCCGCCGCCCTGCAGCTGGCCGTGGAGCAGGTGTTGAAGCTCCAGCAGGCCCGCCGCGACATTCGCCACTGAGCCGCGACATGGGTCATCGCCTCTCGCGCATCTACACCCGCACCGGCGACGACGGCAGTACCGGCCTCGGTGACGGCCAGCGCGTGCCCAAGGATGACGCCCGGGTGGCGTCCTACGGCACCGTCGACGAGGCCAATGCCGCGCTCGGCCTGCTGCTGGCCGTGCCCCTGCCCGAGGATGTGCGCGCGCTGGTGGTGCATCTGCAGCACCAGCTGTTCGACCTGGGCGCCGAACTGTGCATCCCCGGCCACGCCGCGATCCACGCCGCCGATGTCTCGGCCCTGGAACAGCAGCTGGACCATTACAACGCCGACCTGCCGATGCTGAAGGAATTCATCCTGCCGGCCGGCGGCGAAGCCGCCGCGCGCTGCCATCTGGCCCGCACCATCGTCCGCCGCGCCGAGCGCGAAACGGTCACCCTGGCCCGCCACGAGGCCGTGCGCAGCGAGGCGTTGCAGTACCTGAACAGGTTGTCGGACCTGTTGTTCGTGCTGGCCCGGGTGCTGGCCCGTGCCGACGGCCAGGGCGAAGCGCTGTGGCAACCACAGCAGCGCCAGCGCTGAGCCTGCACGATGCTGGCCTACACCCATCCGTCCTGCCTGCTGCACGACCCCGGCCCCGGCCACCCGGAGTGCCCGCAACGCCTGCAGCATGTGCTGGACGCGCTGCACACCGCGTTCCCCGGCCAGCTGGAGTGGCGCGAAGCGCCACCGGCCAAGTTCGGTGAACTGACCCGGGTCCACGACAGCGCCCTGCTCGACTTCGTGCTGCAACCGCAGACCGCACCGCTGCGCCAGCTGGACATGGACACCTGGACCTCACCCGGCTCGGCCAGCGCCGCCGTGCACGCCGCCGGTGCCGGCGTGGCCGCGGTCGATGCGGTGATGCTGGGCGACGACCCGCTGGCCTTCTGCGCGGTACGCCCGCCGGGCCACCACGCCACCAGCAGCACGGCGATGGGCTTCTGCCTGCTCAACAACATCGCCATCGCCGCCGCCTATGCCCGCGACCGCCACGGCCTGGAACGGATCGCGGTGGTCGACTTCGACGTCCACCACGGCAACGGCACCCAGGACATCTTCCAGCACGACGCCCGGGTCTCGTACTACAGCACCCACCAGGCCGGGCTGTTCCCCAATTCCGGCCTGCGCCGTGACCGCGGTGCCGGCAACCTGATGAACATCCTGCTGCCGCCGGGCAGCGGTGGCTTCCGCTTCCGCAATGTCTGGGCCGACGAGATGCTGCCGGCCATCGACGACTTCCGCCCGCAGCTGCTGCTGATCTCGGCCGGCTTCGACGCCCACCTGCGTGATCCGCAGGCGGACCTGATGCTGGAGACCGACGATTTCGCCTGGATCACCGGTGAACTGCACGCGCTGGCACGCCGTCACGCGGCCGGCCGGGTGGTCTCGATGCTGGAGGGTGGCTACGACCTGCAGGCCCTGGCCGAGTGCAGCGTGGTCCATGTCCAGACCCTGCTCACGCCGTCCGTGGGCACCTCCGCCGGATGAACCCGAACCGGCAGGCCCCGGCGTCCTTCATTGCCCCTATGCAAGGGATGGGGCAAGCTACCGTCCGTTTTCGCCCGAATCCGAACCGCGTGCGCCGAGCCCTCCGCCTGCTTCCCCTGCCTCTGAGCATCGCCATCAGCCTGCCGGCGATGGCCGATGAAAAGCCGCTCAACTGGGGCCTGTGCCCGGCCACCGACGTCATTCCCGCATTCACTGACGCCCCCACCCCGGTCCCGGCCCAGGACAAGGCTGCCGCCGCGGCCGCCCGCGAACAGCAGCCGACCGACATCGAGGGTGACCAGCTGCTGGGCACCACCACCGTGCCGCAGTACGAGGGCAACGTGGCGCTGCGCCGGGGTGACCAGTTCGTCGGTACCGACAAGCTCAGCTTCGACACCGAAACCGGCAACTACATCGCCGACGGCAATGTCCGCTACCAGGACGGGTCGATCCGGATGGTCGCCAAGCGTGCCGAAGGCAACCAGGAAAGCGATACCCACAAGATCTCCGACATCAAGTACCAGTTGGTGTCGCGCCGGGGCAACGGTGATGCCGAGTCGGTCGACCTGCAGGGTGCGGTCGGCCAGATGCACCGCTCCACCTACACCACCTGCGACCCCTCGCAGCCGGTGTGGAAGCTGTCGGCGCCGCAGATCGAAGTGGACAACGACGAGGGCTTCGGCACCGCGCGCAACGCCGTGCTGCGCATCGGCAAGGTGCCGGTGCTGTGGGCGCCGTACTTCAAGTTCCCGATCGATGATCGCCGCAAGACCGGCCTGCTGTTCCCGCAGCTGGGCATGTCCGGGCGCAACGGCTTCGACTACGCCCAGCCGATCTACTTCAACCTGGCGCCGAACTACGACGACACGCTGACCCCGCGCTACATGAGCCGGCGCGGCCTGCTGCTCGACAACGAGTTCCGCTACCTCTACAACGGCGGCCGCGGCGAGGTGTTGACCTCGTTCATGCCCAACGACCGCCTGCGTGACCGTGACCGCGGCCGGGTGATGTTCACCGGCTACCACAACGTGGACAGCCACTGGCAGGCCCGCGCCAACCTGGCCTGGGTCAGCGACGAGCGCTATGTCGAGGATTTCGCCAACCGCCTGGTGGGGGTGACCGCCTCCAACCTGCAGAGCACGGTGGGCCTGTATGGCACCGGCACGAACTGGACGGCCGGCATCATGGCCGACCGCTGGCAGCTGACCGACTACACGCTCGACGAGCGCGCCCTGCCCTACAACCGCCAGCCGCGCCTGTACTTCAACTGGGACAAGCCGGTCCGGCCCTGGCTGGAAGCCGGCATCTACGCCGAAGCGGTGCGCTTCACCCACGACGACATCAACTTCAAGAACGCCGTCGGCACCGGTAAGGATCTGCAGTACACCCGCAACGGAGTGCAGTGGACCGACGGCGTCGGTGTCAGCGGCGGTTCGCGATTGGACGTGAAGCCGTATGTGTCATTCCCGATCAGCGGCGCGGCTTGGTATGTGACCCCGACCCTGGCCTACCGTTACACCGCCTATCAGCTGGACCGTGGCCTGGTGGATGGTGTGAGAGGCATCCAGGCCCAGATCCTGAGTTCGCAGGGCATCGACCCGAACACGGCCACGCCCGAGCAGCTGCGCGGCAATACCTCGCCCAGCCGCAGCCTGCCGATCGGCAGCATCGACGCCGGCCTGTTCTTCGATCGCGAAACCAGCATCCGCGGCAAGTCGTTCCTGCAGACCCTGGAACCGCGCCTGTTCTACCTGCGCACGCCGTACCGCAACCAGGACGAGCTGCCGATCTTCGACACCCGTGACTTCACCTTCAGCTGGGGCCAGCTGTTCCGCGACTCGCGCTACACCGGCGCCGACCGCCAGAACGACGCCAACCAGCTGACCCTGGCGGTGAGCACCCGGTTCATCGACCAGACCACCGGCAAGGAACGTTTCTCGGCCTCGATCGGCCAGATCCAGTACTTCGATGAGTCGCGGGTGACCACCACCCCAGGTGGTGCTCCGGTGGAAAAGGGCAAGTCGGCCTGGATCGCCGACGGCAACTACATGATCAACGACCGCTGGACCCTGGGCGCCACCTACCAGTGGGACCCGAAGTACAAGCGCGAGGATCTGGCCAGCGTCCGTGCCCGTTACCTGATGCCCAACGACGGCGTGGTCAACCTGAGCTACCGCTACCGCATCAATGCCGGTGCTCTGCCCGGTGCCAACAAGCATGACCGCACCCTGCTGGAGCAGGCCGACCTGTCGTTCCTGTACCCGCTGAATGCGCGTTGGAGCCTGGTCGGCCGCTATTACTACTCGCTGCAGGACAAGGAGCCGCTGGAAATCATCGGCGGTGTCCAGTGGGACAGCTGCTGCCTGGCCGTGCGTGTGGTCGGCCGCCGCTATGTCCGCAATCGCGAAGGCGAGATGAACAACTCCATCCAGGTGGAGTTCGTCCTGAAGGGCCTGAGCTCCATCGGCCAGGACACGGACCGCACTCTGCGCCGTGCTATCCTCGGCTACAACCGCGACGACCTCTATCTCGTGCCGCCCAGCAACACCGGGGCGACCCGCGATGACTACGATCCGAATCTGATCCCATGACCAAGCGCTTCCCCGTTCTACTCGCCTCGCTGCTGGCGGTGTCCAGCGTGTCCGCCCCCCTGCAGGTGCTTGCCCAGGAGGCGCAGCCGCTCGACCGCATCGCCGCCGTCGTCGATGAGGACGTGATCCTGCAGAGCGAGCTCCAGCGTGCGATCGCCAACATCAAGGCGCAGTACGCCGGGCGGGAGAACCAGCTGCCGCCGGAAGACGTGCTCAGCCGCCAGGTGCTCGAGCGCCTGGTGCTGGTCAAGCTGCAGGTGGCCCGCGCCCAGGGCAGCGGCATCCGGGTCAGCGACCAGGAGCTGAACCAGGCGATGAACTCCATCGCCCAGCAGAACGGTTCGAACCTGGACGCCCTGCGCCAGCGCCTGGCCCACGACGGCATCGATTTCAACGATTTCCGCGCATCGGTGCGGGACGAGATCACCGTGCAGCGCCTGCGCCAGAGCTTCGCGCAGAGCCGCATCAGCGTCAGCGAGGGTGAAGTCGATGCCGCGCTGAAGCAGCAGGCCACGGTAGGCAACCAGTACCACCTGGCGCACATCCTGGTCGCGTTGCCGGACGGCGCCAACGCCGACCAGATCGCCACCGGCCAGAAGAAGGCCGATGGCGTCAAGGCCCTGCTGGACAAGGGCGAGCTGGACTTCAACGCGGCGGCCGTGCGCTATTCCGACAGCCCCAATGCGCTGGAAGGCGGCGACCTGGGCTGGCGCAGCCTGGATGAAATCCCGCAGGCCTTCGCGCAGATGATGGAAAAGATGAAGCCCGGCGAAGTGGTCGGCCCGATCCGTGGCCCCAGCGGCTTCCAGCTGTTGAAGCTGGTGGAAGTGCGTGATGCCAGCGCCACCGCTGGCGCCAGCACCGTCACCGAGTACCACGGTCGCCACATCCTGGTGCGCGTGGACGATCATCAGACCGACGCGGCCGCCAAAGCCAAGATCGATACCCTGCGTGCCCGCATTGCCGGTGGCGCGGACTTCGAGACCGTGGCCAAGGAGTCCTCCGAGGACAACAACAGCAAGGGCCAGGGCGGCGATCTGGGCTGGTTCCCGGCCGATGCGTTCGGTCCGGCCTTTGGCCAGCAGGTGGCCGCCATCCAGGACGGCGGCGTCAGCCAGCCGTTCCGCACCGATGCCGGTTGGCACATCCTGCAGCGCGTGGCCACTCGCCAGACCGACGTGACCAACGACAACCAGCGTGCCCAGGTCCGCGAGACCATTGGCCGCCGCAAGCTGGAAGACGAGTACAACCGCTTCCTGCAGGAACTGCGTGGCGAAGCCTACGTCAGCTTCCGCAGTGGCGACCGCGCGGAAAACACCGCCACGCCGCCGCAGTCCTGATCGATGCGCCCCGAGCTCGCTCTGGTACCGGGCGAGCCCGCCGGGATCGGCCCGGAGCTGTGCGTCCGCCTCGTCCAGCAGCCGCGTGAAGATTGCCGGCTGCTGGCCTTCGCCGACCCGGACACCCTGCGCGCGGCCGCGGCCGCGCTGAACCTGCCGCTGCAACTGCTGCCCGAGGGTGCCGAAGCGCGCGTTCCCGGCGACCTGCGCCTGCGCGTGGTGGCCAATGCCACCCCGAGCCGTTTCGGCCAGGCCGATCCGGCCAATGCCGGCGCGGTCATCGGCGCCCTGCTCGGTGCCGGCCAGGCCTGCCTGTCAGGCGAACTGCACGGCGTGGTGACCGGCCCGGTGCACAAGGCCGTCATCAACGAAGGCGGCATCGCCTACAGCGGCACCACCGAACTGCTGGCCGACCAGGCTGGGGTGAAGGTGGTGATGATGCTGGCCAACCACATCGTGCGCGTGGCCCTGGCCACCACCCACCTGCCACTGCGCGAGGTGGCCGACGCGATTACCGCGCCCAGCCTGGAACACACCCTTCGCACCGTGCACGCCGCGCTGCGCCGCGAGTTCGGCCTGCCCGCGCCACGCATCGCCGTGCTCGGCCTGAACCCGCACGCCGGCGAAGACGGCCATCTGGGCCGCGAGGAACTGGACCGGGTCATTCCGCTGCTGCAGCGCCTGCGCGCGGAGGGCATGGACCTGATCGGGCCGCTGCCAGCCGATACCGCCTTCCTGCCGGCCAAGCTGGCCGGCTTCGACACCGTGCTGGCGATGTACCACGACCAGGGCCTGCCGGTGCTGAAGTACTCGGGCTTCGAGCAGGCGGTGAACCTGACCCTGGGCCTGCCCTACCCACGCGTTGCGGTGGACCACGGCACCGCGCTGGACCTTGCCGGCCGTGGCGTTGCCGATCCTTCCAGCCTGCAGGCGGCCACGACGTTGTGTGCGCAGCTTGCGCGGCAACGTACACTGAGCGCATGAATTCCCCGCATTCCCCCTCCGGCCCGGTGTTCACCGCCCCGGCCAAGAAGCAGCTTGGCCAGCATTTCCTGGCCGACCGCCACTACATCGACAAGATCGTGATGGCGGTCAACCCGAAAGACGGTGACCGCCTGGTCGAGATCGGTCCCGGCCAGGGCGCGATCACGCTGCCGCTGCTGCGCGTGCATCCGAAACTGACGGTGATCGAGTTCGACCGTGACCTGATCGCGCCGCTGACCGCCGCCGCCGAGCCGCTGGGCGAGCTGACCATCGTCCACCGCGACGTGCTGCGCGTGGACTTCACCGAGCTGGCCGCCGGCCAGCCGATCCGCCTGGTCGGCAACCTGCCCTACAACATCTCCTCGCCGATCCTGTTCCATGCACTGGAACATGCCGCGGTGATCCGCGACATGCATTTCATGCTGCAGAAGGAAGTGGTCGACCGCATGGCCGCCGGCCCCGGCAGCAAGGTGTACGGCCGGCTCAGCGTGATGCTGCAGGCCTACTGCCAGGTGACCTCGCTGTTCGTGGTGCCGCCGGGCGCGTTCCGGCCGCCGCCGAAGGTCGATTCGGCCGTGGTGCGGCTGGTGCCGCGTGACCCGGCCACGATCAACATCAACGACCACAAGCGTTTCGCCGAGGTGGTCAAGGCCGCCTTCGGGCAGCGCCGCAAGACCCTGCGCAACGCCCTGAACAACGTGGTGTCCGCCGAACAGTTCGTTGCCGCCGGCGTACGTCCCGATGCCCGCGCCGAACAGCTGGACGTGGCCGAATTCATCGCTTTGGCCAATGCCTCCTGATTACACTGCCGGTATGGAAGACGCTGACGTTTACGCCATCTCCGTCGAAGTCGCACCGCGCTTCCTCGACGATCAATCCGCGCCGGAAGACGGACGCTATGCGTTCGCCTACACGATCCGCATCCACAACCAGGGGCGTGTTGCCGCGCGCCTGGTCGCACGCCACTGGCGCATCACCGATGCCAACGGCCGCGTCGAGCATGTCGATGGCGACGGGGTGATCGGCGAGCAGCCACGCCTGCGTCCCGGTGAAGACTTCCATTACACGTCCGGTGTCATGCTGGGGACCGATCACGGGACCATGCAGGGCCACTACGACATGGTCGCCGACGACGGCACCGAATTCGCCGCGCCGGTCGCACCTTTCGTGCTGGCCATCCCGCGTACCCTGCACTGACACGGAGGCCGGACGATGAGTGTGTGGGCGATCGGCGACCTGCAGGGCTGCTATGACGTCACCCAGCGGCTGCTGGAGAAGATCCGCTTCGACCCGGCGCAGGACACCCTGTGGTTCTGCGGCGACCTGGTCAACCGCGGTGGCCAGTCGCTGGAAACGCTGCGGCTGGTGCATTCGCTGCGCGAGCACAGCGTGGTGGTGCTGGGCAACCATGACCTTTCGCTGCTGGCCGTCGGTGCACGCACCGAAGAGGAACAGCGCAAGGTCAACCCGGACCTGCTGCGCATCGTGCAGGCCGAGGACCGCGACGAACTGCTGGACTGGCTCCGCCTGCAGAAGCTGGTGCACGTGGACCGCGAGCTGGGCTGGATGATGGTGCACGCCGGCCTGGCGCCGAAGTGGACCACGCAGATGGCCGAAAAGCATGCCGCCGAGGTCGAGGCGCAACTGCACGGTGCCGGCTACCGCAAGCTGTTCCGCAACATGTACGGCGACAAGCCGAGCTGGGCGCCGAACCTATCCGGCTACGACCGTTCACGCGCGATCATCAATGTGCTCACCCGCATGCGCTACTGCACCCCGCGCGGGCGCATCGGCATCGAGGACAAGGGCACGCCGGGCACGCAGGAACAGGGACTGTACCCCTGGTTCGAAGTGCCGGGCCGGGTCGAGCGCGACCTGAAGATCGTCTGCGGCCACTGGTCGGCGCTGGGCCTGACCATCACCCAGGGCGTGCATGCCATCGACACCGGCGCAGTCTGGGGCGGCAAGCTGACCGCGATCCAGCTCGATACCGATGAACTGCGCGTGGTGCAGGTGCCGGGCCGCCATGTCCCCGCACCCGTGCCCAACGCACGCCCGCCAGCGCGACCGGCGCACGAGCGCCCGGCGGCATCGGCGCAGGGCAAGGAACAGGGCGGCGGCAACACCCTGGCCGCCAACCCGGGCAACCGCGGCCCACGCCGTCGTCGGCGCCGTGGCGGCGGCGCGGGTGGTGGCTCTGCGGGCCCCGGCAGCAACAGTCCCCCGCCGCAGGCATGACGCGGCACGGTGGGGCACCATGGACGGTGCTGCTGCTGACGGTGGCCCTGGCCAGCGGCTGCCAGCCCCCTTCGGCCCCGGCCCCCGCCGACGGCGGAAACGCCGGCCTCACGCCATCGCAGCCGCAGGCGCCTTCGCCGCCGCTGGTGGCAGCGGCGCGCGCACAGGTCGGCGTCACCACCCGCTACGACCCTACCTATCAGGTGCTGGCCTATCCCGGCGGCGACGTTCCGGTTGATCGCGGCGTGTGCACCGACGTGGTGGTGCGTGCCCTGCGCAGCCAGGGCCTGGACCTGCAGGCGCGCGTGCATGAAGACATGCGCGGCAATTTCAGTGCCTATCCCGCGATCTGGGGCCTGTCACGGCCGGACCGCAACATCGATCATCGCCGTGTGCCGAACCTGATGCGCTGGTTCGAACGGCAGGGCTGGCAGCAACCGATCACGGCCGCCGCCACCGACTATGCGGCCGGCGACATCGTCGCCTGGAAGCTCAACGGCAACGGCCTGCTGCACGTGGGCATCGTCTCCGACCGGTGGCTGGCCAATGGCACACCGCTGGTGCTGCACAACATCGCGCGCGGCACGCGCGAAGAGAACCTGTTGTTCCAGCACGCCATCATCGGGCATTACCGGATGCCGCAGCGACAGCCCAGGTAGAGTCGACTGTCAGTCGACTATCGCGCGCAGCGCGGGTTTTTCGGGTGACCGCCGAGAGCAGTCGACTAACAGTCGACTCTACCCGTCGACATCCCCGTCGGTGTTTTCGTTGCTATTTGCGCGATCAGCGGCGCACGTAGTGCACGAAACGGAACGCGTAGGCATGGCGTTCGTCGGCCGGGTGCGGCTCGCTGCTCACTTCCCGCCAGTCCTGCACGTCCACTTCGGGGAAATGGGTATCGGCGGGGACTTCGGCATCCACCCAGGTCAGGTACAGGTCACTGGCCTGGTCCAGCAGCTGGTGGAAGATCTCGCCGCCGCCG
Source organism: Stenotrophomonas sp. YJH_SMC_19 (assembly GCF_059367915.1). Taxonomy (NCBI): domain Bacteria; kingdom Pseudomonadati; phylum Pseudomonadota; class Gammaproteobacteria; order Lysobacterales; family Lysobacteraceae; genus Stenotrophomonas; species Stenotrophomonas sp. YJH_SMC_19. Next base: position 4,333 of record NZ_JCAFRI010000021.1, on the reverse strand, counting down.
ATGATGCACAGCTCGCTGGCGCCCTCGCCATTGGCAATCGCCTTCGCCTCGTCCAGCGACGCCACCGCGCGCATGCCCTCGAACGGCACCTGGCCGCTGCGGGTCAGCACCAGGTTGGTCCGTCCCGGCAGCACGCGGCCGATCGATTCGGCCGTCTTGCGGCCCATCAGGATCGGCTTGCCCAGGGTGAGCGCCTTGAAGTGCTTGAAATCATCCGGCAGGTGCCAGGGCATGGCATTGCCCTGGCCGATGCCACGGTTGCGATCCAGCGCCACGATCATCGACAGCTTCATCGCGCTCATACCGCCACCGGCGCCTTGATGGCCGGGTGCGGATCGTAACCGTCGATGCGGATGTCGTCGAACTGGAAGCCGAACAGGTCGGTCACCTCCGGGTTCAACCACAGCTTCGGCAGCGCGCGCGGCGCGCGCGACAGCTGCTCGCGGGCCTGCTCGAAGTGGTTCGAGTACAGGTGAGCATCGCCCAGCGTGTGCACGAAGTCGCCCACGCCCAGGCCGGTGGCCTGCGCCACCATGTGGGTCAGCAGCGCGTAGCTGGCGATGTTGAACGGCACGCCAAGGAAGATGTCACCGCTGCGCTGGTACAGCTGGCAGCTGAGCTTGCCGTCCACCACGTAGAACTGGAACAGGTTATGGCATGGCATCAACGCCATCTGCGAAAGCTCGCCCACGTTCCAGGCGCTGACCACCAGCCGCCGCGAATCGGGGTTGCGCTTGATCTCGTCGACCAGCCACTGCATCTGGTCGATCTCACGGCCATCGGCGGTGACCCAGCTGCGCCACTGCTTGCCGTACACCGGGCCGAGATCGCCGTTCTCGTCGGCCCACTCGTCCCAGATCCGCACCTGGTTGTCCTTCAGGTAGCCGATGTTGGTGTCGCCCTTCAGGAACCACAGCAGCTCGTGGATGATCGAGCGCAGGTGCAGCTTCTTGGTGGTGACCAGCGGGAAACCTTCATTGAGATCGAAGCGCATCTGCCAGCCAAACACGCTGCGGGTGCCGGTGCCGGTGCGATCGCTCTTCTCGGCGCCGTGCTCGAGCACATGCGAGAGCAGGTCCAGGTAAGCCTTCATGCCTTGCCCTCGGCAGCCACCGGCAGCTGCGGCTGCAGTACCGGCGCACGGCGCGACATCACCAGCAGCACCAGGCCGAAAGCGATCAGCGGCAGGCTGAGGATCTGGCCGCGGGTCAGCCAGTCGAAGGCCACGTAGACGCCGTTGTCGGGCATGCGCACGAACTCCACCGCGAAGCGGAACAGTCCGTACATCAGCGCGAACAGACCGCCGACCAGGTAACGGTGGCGCGGCTTGGCCGACACGGCCCACAGCACCACGAACATCACCAGGCCTTCCAGGAAGGCTTCATACAGCTGCGACGGATGGCGCGCGAACTGGTTCAGCGCGCCGGTGGCGAACTGCGCCTGCAGGGGGGCGTGGTCGAGCTGGTTCAGCGGTGCCGGCAGGCCGGACGGGAACACCACACCCCAGGTACCGTCGGTGTACTTGCCCCACAGCTCGGCACCGATGAAGTTGCCGATGCGCCCGAAGCCCAGGCCCAGCGGTACCAGCGGCGCCATGAAATCCATGGTGTCGAAGAAATGCAGCTTGTGCTTGCGCGACCACCACCAGCAAGCGCCCAGCACGCCCAGCAGGCCGCCGTGGAAACTCATGCCGCCATCCCACACCTTGAACAGCAGCAGCGGGTTGTGCAGGAAATCGCCCAGCGCGTAGAACAGCATGTAGCCGATGCGCCCGCCCAGCACCACGCCGAGCATGGCGTAGAACAGCAGGTCGGAGAAACCATTGGCGTCGACGCCCGGCAGGCGGCCGGCGGCGATGCGCTTGCGTCCCAGCAGCCAGGCGGCGGTGAAGCCCAGCAGGTACATGATGCCGTACCAATGCACCTTGATCGGCCCCAGCGAGAGGGCGATGGGGTCGATGTCGTGGAAATAGATCATGGAAGGTGCCTTGCGGTTGAACGCCTATTCTCGGGCCAGTGCCGCCCCGGCTCAACCAAGGAGCTGGGGCGAGTTCGGCAACGCGTCATCGTTCGACCGGGTCGAGGCCGGAAAGTGCCCTTCGATCAGGCTGGAAACCTCGTCGATGGCATCCTGCAGCGCTTCCACCGGATGGGAGCCACGCAGGCCCTCGCGCAGGTGGGTGCAGACCCGCTGCCATTGTGCCGGGCTGACCCGGCCCTGCAGGCCACGGTCGGCGACGATCTCGATGGCGTGGTCGGCCAGCAGCAGGTAGATCAGCACACCGTTGTTGTGGGTGGTATCCCAGGTGCGCAGGCGCGCGAAGGCATGTTCGGCGGCTTGGCGCGGGGTGACCTTGTGCCACAGCGCGGCCAGCGGCAGGTCCGCTTCCACCGCGAACATCACCTGACCACCGTGGCGCTGCTCACCGGCTGCGATGGCCTCGGTGATCGCCTGCAGCGTGGCCGGCGGGAACGCGCGCCGTACAGACGGCGAAAATACATGACGACACAGTCGTTGGATCATCACCAGCCCCCCGAAGCACCACCACCGCCGGAGCGGCCACCGCCGCCGCCCCAACCGCCGCCGCCGCCGAATCCACCGCCCCCGCCGAAGCCGCCTCCGCCGCCCCAGCTGCCACCGCCCCAGCCACCGCCACCGGCAAAGCGGCCCGGGTGACCGGAGAGCATGGCAACAATCAGGCCCACGACGCCAGCCAGGCCACTGGCGAGCAGCGTGGAGGTGAACAGGAATGCCGCCAGCGCCGCACCGGCACCGCCGAGCAGGCCACGCAGCGGACGCGGCACGCGCGAGAAGATCCCGCGCAGGATGCTGCCGGCGAACACACCGATGAACAGCGCCAGAAACCAGGTATCGCCACCACCGCTGGGCTCACGCCCGCGATGGCCGCTGACCGGTGCCGGCAGCGCTTCCCCGTCGATCAGCTTGACCAGCACCGCCGTGGCGTCGGTGATGCCACCGGCGTAGTCGCCGTTGCGGAAGCGCGGCACCAGGTATTCCTGGATGACCCGGTTGGCGATGGCATCGGGAATCGCGCCTTCCAGGCCATAGCCCGGCTCGATGCGCACGCGCCGGTCGTCCTTGGCCACCACCAGCAGCACCCCGTCGTCCACGCCCTTGCGGCCGATCTGCCACTGGTCGAAGACCCGCGTGGTGTACTGCGCGATGTCTTCCGGCTGGGTCGTGGCTACCACCAGCACCTGCAGCTGGCTGCCCTTGCGCTGCTGCAGCTCAATCGCCTGCTGCACCAGCGCCTGCTTCTGCGTGGCGTCCAGCGTGCCGGTGGTATCGACCACCGGCGAATCCAGCGCCGGAATCGGAGCGAGCTGCGGTGCATGCGAAGCCAGCGGCAGCCACAGCAGCAGGGCCAGGAGCGCAGTGGCCAGGCGCATGGGTCAGTGGCCCGGCTGCGGTGCCGGCTGCTGCTGCGGCGCGCTGCCGAAATCGACCGCCGGCGCGTTGGAGATCTGCGCTTCGTTTTCCACGGTGAAGTTCGGCTTGGTCTTGTAACCGAAGATCTTGGCGGTGATCACCTGCGGGAACGAGCGGATGTAGGTGTTGTAGTCCTGCACCTGCTGGATGTAGCGGCCGCGGGCGACGGTGATGCGGTTTTCAGTGCCTTCCAGCTGGGCCTGCAGGTCGCGGAAGTTCTGGTCCGACTTCAGCACCGGGTAGTTCTCGGTGACCACCAGCAGCCGCGACAGTGCGCTGCCGAGTTCACCCTGGGCCTGCTGGAACTGCTTGAGCGAGGCTTCGTCGTCGGCGTTGACGTTGATCTGGCCAACACGCGAGCGGGCGTTGGTGACTTCGGTCAGCACGCGCTCTTCCTGGCTGGCAAAGCCCTTCACGGTCTGCACCAGATTGGGCACCAGATCGGCGCGGCGCTTGTACTGGTTGAGCACTTCGGACCAGCTGGCCTTGACCGCTTCATCCTTCTGCTGGATGGCGTTGTAGCCGCAGCCGGACAGCAGGGAGGCCAGCAGCATCAGGGGCAGGACACGGGTGAACAGGCGCATGGCGGAGGTTCCGGGTGGACTGGGGACCGAGCATGCCACGGTTCGGGTGAAAGACCGGCCATCGGGCGCCGCCCCCTCCGCGGTGGCCATGCTCATGGATCGCCTGAGTAGTCCGGGCGGGTGGGCATGGCGGGGGACGCCGTGAATCCGTCCCTGGAGGCTTAGCCGCGCCATCCATGGCGCGGATTGATCTGGCCCCCTGAAAACGGACGCCATGAAGCCGTTTCAGGCGGCAGCCCGGAGCTGCCGGGCGTAGTTGTTAGGCGAGTGGTAGCCCAGCGCCGAGTGTAGCCGGGCTG